>CAYXAZ010000027.1:0-37651 GCA_964463085.1 uncultured Flavobacteriaceae bacterium
CAATATGATAGCCTGAAATAGAAACCGAATAAAAATTACGGACATTATGTTGAATGAAATATTCTTGTACATCACCCATTAAGCGTAAAGCAAATTCTGTAGAGAAAATACAGGTATTTTGTGCCTGATCTTCTTTTAAAATATCTGCTTGAACCGTACCGCGTACTTTGGTTATCGTATCAGTTTTAATTTTTTGATAAATATCATTGGGTAATACTTCATCACCTGTAACACCAAGAAGTAGTAAGCCTAAACCATTATTTCCTTCAGGTAAAAGCCCACCTCCTGTCTTCCCAAAGGGAGGATGATATGCTTTTCCATTAGAACAAATGTATTCTGGTTTGTTAACGCCTTTCTTTTTATAAATATCAATAATTTTTTGCTTAATCTTTTTTTCCAGTTTGTTTTCAAGAATATGTTTTTCACATTCTTGATCAATAGCAGCATTCATAAAAAAACCTAATAACATTGGTGCAGGTCCATTGATGGTCATTGAAACTGAGGTCATCGGATTTGTCAATTCAAATCCGGAATACAGTTTTTTGGCATCATCTAAACAGC
The DNA here is from genome assembly GCA_964463085.1 of uncultured Flavobacteriaceae bacterium. Lineage (GTDB taxonomy): Bacteria > Bacteroidota > Bacteroidia > Flavobacteriales > Flavobacteriaceae > Aureibaculum. The sequence continues at coordinate 562 of CAYXAZ010000027.1, forward strand.
AAATAGAAACGCCGGCATTTCCTATCTTTCCATAAATATCAGGACGTATATGAGGATCATTCCCATAAAGGGTAACCGAATCAAATGCTGTAGAAAGCCGTTTAGCATCCATGTCTAAACTCACATAATGGAAACGCCTGTTGGTGCGTTCCGGTCCGCCTTCACCTGCAAACATTCTGGTAGGATCTTCACCGGTACGTTTAAACGGATAGATACCTGCGGCAAAAGGGAATTCACCAGGTACGTTTTCTTGCAATGTCCAGTGCAAAATATCACCCCAAGCCTCGTATTTTGGTAATGCTATTTTAGGAATTTGTAAATGTGATAAAGACTCAGTATGTGTTTGAATATTAATTTCTTTATTACGAACTTTAAAGGAATATATTTCGTCTTTATAACGTTGTTTTTTGTCTTGCCAATTTAGAATGGTTTCCCAGTTGTGTGGGTTTAAGTCCATTTTGATACGAGCAAATTCTTTAAATAGGAGTTTTAGGAATTGAGAATTATCTTCATGAGGTTGCTTCTCCCGAGTACTCGGGAGAAGAATCTCTTCTTCATTAAGACCTGTAGCTGTTAAAATGGAGTTCTCGACTGCGCTCGAACAGACATTTGTGTTAGCAACAGAACAGATCGTTTGAAAAACGCCATATAATTTTTGCGCTATTTCTTTTTGTTCTCTAGATATTTTATCATAGTTGCGATTGTTCTCAGTAATTTCAGATAAGTAACGAGTTCTATTCGGCGGAATGATAAATTGTTTTTCAGAAGTTTCATCTGAAATTTCGAAAGAACTTTTAAAATCAGCACTGGTTTTTTGATTGATCTTATCAATTAATACTTTATATAGTGTATTAGCACCCGGATCGTTAAATTGAGAAGCAATTGTACCATAAACAGGCATGCTGTCTACATTATTATCCCATAAATTATGATTGCGTTGATATTGTTTTTTAACATCACGTAAGGCATCTAAAGCGCCACGTTTATCAAATTTATTCAGAGCAATAACATCGGCAAAATCGATCATATCAATTTTCTCAAGCTGAGTAGCAGCACCATATTCAGGAGTCATTACATATAATGAAACATCAGAATGATCTAAAATCTCAGTATCAGATTGACCTATACCCGAAGTTTCTATAATAATCAGATCAAATGCAGCTGCTTTTAGAATATTAATGGCATCATTCACGTGTTTTGATAATGCTAAATTTGATTGACGCGTAGCTAATGAACGCATATAAACACGTTCATTTTTAATTGCATTCATTCGTATCCTATCACCTAATAAAGCGCCTCCGGTTTTTCTTTTCGAAGGATCTACTGAGACTATAGCAATCATCTTTTCTTTAAAATCAACTAAATATCTACGTACCAATTCATCAACTAATGATGATTTACCTGAGCCACCGGTACCAGTGATTCCCAGAACTGGAACAGAATCTCGTTTTCCCGTTTTCCCCAAAGGGGAAAAGCTCTTAGCAAGTTCTTCATATTTTTTAGGATAATTTTCTGCTATCGTTATCAGACGAGCAATTGTATTTACATCTTTATTTTGAAGTAAATCAAATATTCCATTCTCTATAGGCAGTTTAGGAGATGGGCTATCACATTGCTCAATCATATCATTGATCATACCTTGTAAGCCCATTTTACGACCATCATCTGGTGAATAGATTCTGGTGATTCCGTATTTCATCAAATCTTGAATCTCTTCAGGTAGAATTACACCGCCACCGCCACCAAATATTTTTATTTGAGAAGCTCCTTTTTCTTTAAGCAGATCATACATGTATTTAAAATACTCATTATGACCACCTTGATACGAGGTCATAGCTATTGCATTTGCATCTTCCTGTATGGCAGTATTAACCACTTCTTCAACACTACGGTCATGCCCTAAATGAATGACTTCAACTCCAGTTGCCTGAATTATTCTGCGCATAATATTTATGGCAGCATCATGACCGTCAAATAGCGAGGCAGCTGTTACAATTCTGATTTTATTTTTGGGAATATATGGTTGAATTTGCTCCATTATAATTTATAATATAAAACAGTGCAATTTACGATTAAAAACGGTTTAATATCAATTGAAGTATTTTAAAAAGGTCCAGAATTTACGATCTTCTAAATAATAAAGATTATCCTCATTATGATAGGCTTCTTTTTCAAAACTTATATTGTGGTAAGCTTTGTTCCAATTTCTTAATCTTATTAAATGTATTAAGAATTCGATGATATACCATGTAAAGAAGAAAATCCATAATAACTCTATTTGTTGTCTTAAATGAATACGTTCATGGTTTATCAATATAGAATTGCCAGCTAATTTTTTATTTTTTATAAAAATAAAAGGATAGATAGCCATACCATTGTATTTTTTTGGTATTAAAAATTTTGAAATAAATATCATAGCAAAAAATTCGTAGATGAATGAAAAAACCTTGAATAGGGATGTGCTAATTTAGTAAATATTTAGTTTATGTTCTTGTGCAAATTTTTAAAATAATCTAGCGCTTTCAAGAGCCTTGATCCGTACCAGCTGAACATTTCTCCATCCACAAAAATAAATTGACAATCAATAAATTTTTTTAACTTCTCAACATGTTCTTCCTTAAAATGAAAGGGTTCTGAGGGTAATATTATCAATTCAGGTTTTAAATCAAAATTCAAGCTAACTAAATATTCAATATAAACTTCAAGATATCTATCAGGGGCATTTTCAAAAATGTTCTCAAATTTATTTAATTTGAGAGTTTCATTGATATAATTATTACCACCGGCAACCATCCATGGTTTAGGCCAAATAAAGTATGCAACTTTTTTTGGTGAATATTGCTTGATAAAATTATTAAAATCACTCAGTTTAGATTGAATTTTATTTATCAACTGTAAGGCTATTGATTTTATATTGAAGATTTCTCCAAAATCTGTGATCATTTTGAATATATCTTCAAAAGCAACAACATCAGAAACATATACAGAGAAATGTTTTTCTAGTTCACTAACAATCTCTTCAGTGTTTTCTTCTTTATTGCAAATGATAATATCTGGACTTAGTGCTGCAATTTTTTTATAGTTCACTTTTTTTGTTCCGCCAACTATGGTTTTTGAATCTTTTAAATGTGTAGGATGTACACAATATTTAGTAATACCTACAATGTTTTCTTCCAATCCTAAATCAACCAATAATTCTGTTTGACTTGGGACTAATGATACAATCCGTTGAGGATTATTATCTAAATACAGGTTTCTATTTAATTGATCTTTAAATTTCAAAATTTATTTGATTTCCAAAAATATGGTGTAAATAAAATCATTACGGTAAAGAGTTCTAACCTACCTAAAAGCATTAAAAATGCTGACCACCATTTACCTATATCAGGTAAATTGTTAAAATTATTTGTAGGGCTTAATTTACCAAATGCAGGTCCAACATTACCTAACGATGAAGCAGCTCCGCCAAGGGCAGTCGCATAATCTAAACCCATTAAGCCAAAGACTAAAGCTCCAATCATGAATACAATCAAATATAGTATAAAAAACGCCATAATGTTAAATACGATGTCTTGTGATACTGTTTTGTTGTTATATCGAACAGGAACAATAGCATTAGGATGTATAGATCTTTTAAATTCTAAAAATCCGTTTTTAATCATAATAATATAGCGGACAAATTTAACACCACCAGCAGTTGATCCTGCTGATGCCCCGAAAAACATTAAGAAAAAGAATAGTACAGTTAAAAAAGGTGTCCAAATGGTAAAATCAGCAGTAACAAAGCCTGTCGTAGTTATTATTGCAACAACTTGAAACAATGCATGCCTTATGACACTTTCGAATTCACCAAATACCATTGGGTGAGCAATCACTTGTGCTTCTGTTGGAAGTTGAGAAATATCAGCATTAAAATAAACTACCAAAGCAACAATTATAGTTATTCCAATTATATTAAAAAAGTATGTTTTAAATTCTTCATCATGTAACACTTTATTTATTTTTCCTTTAAAGGCAAAATAACTTAGTACAAAGTTTGTGCCAGCCAAAATCATAAAAAAGGTAATGATATATTGAATCATGGGTTGATTGTTCCAATGGGCAATACTGGAATTTTTAGTTGAAAATCCACCTGTAGATAAAGTACTCATAGCGTGATTTACAGCATCAAAAACACTCATGCCTGCAAGCTTTAAAAGGATAGCTTCTGTGACTGTAAAACCAAAATAGATATACCACAATCTCATTGCAGTATCTTTAATTCTAGGATGTAATTTATCAGCTGATGGTCCTGGTGCTTCTGCAGCAAAAAGCTGCATACCACCAATACCCAATAAAGGTAAAACGGCTATAGTTAATACGATAATTCCCATACCACCAATCCAATGTGTAGTGCTACGCCAAAATAATATGCCTTTTTGCATACTTTCAATATCGTTTAGAATGGAAGCTCCGGTAGTTGTATAACCTGATATGGTTTCAAAAAAAGCATTGGTAAAAGATGGGATTGATCCTGTAAATAAGTAAGGTAAGGAACCTGACAATGACATAAAAACCCACCCTAATGTTACAATAATATAACCTTCACGTTTTTTAACTTCTTTTTTAAATCCTTTTGTTGCAAATTGAAATAATAAGCCAGCACTTACAGTAACTAAACCAGCAAAGAATATTCCTCTACTTGAACCATCTTTATAAAAATAGCCAATACTACTAGAAATAAACATAAATAAACCATTAAATATGAGTAAAAAACCCATCATTTGAAAAATGATTTTTATGTTTAATTTTTTCATTATTTAGAAAATAGTTATACTAGGAGTATTTAAAATTAATCGAAAAATTTCTCGACTTTCCTTACAGAATCAGCCAAACAGCTTACTACAACTTTATCTTCATGCTGAATTTTAAAGTCACCAAGAGCTATATATCCTTTGCCATTTCTAATAACACCTCCAATGGTAGCGTTTCGTGGAAAATTTAATTCTCTGATAATTTTTTGTGTAATTTTTGAATTTTCACGGACTTTAAACTCTAAAATTTCAGCATCTAGGTTATTCAGCGTTGCAATTTCTAACACATCTCCTTTTCTTATATATTTGAATATACTATTTGCCGCTAATAATTTTTTATTAATAATTGTGTCAATACCAATAGAATGCGATAGTTTAGAATAATCAACATTTTCTACCAAAGCGATGGTTTTCTTTACACCTTTAGATTTTGCCACCAAACAAGTCATGATATTGGTTTCAGGACTTTCAGTTGCAGCAATAAAAACATCCATTTCTTCTATGTTCTCTTCTAATAATAATTCTACATCTCTACCATCACCACATACAACTAGAGCATTAGGCAAGTCATCTGCAAGTTCTAATGCTTTTGCTCTGTTTATTTCTATAATTTTAACATTTAACTTTTTGTTACATAAATCTTTAACAGTTCTTTTTCCAATTGAACTTCCACCTAAGATCATTACATTATGAACTTCTTTTCTTGTTTTGCCTGTTAGCTTATACAATTCATCTACACCTTCTTTAAGTGTGATAAAATAAGCTAAATCACCAACATTGAAAACGGTATTGCCACGTGGAATTTCTATATCATCAGAATTTTTACCTTGGATAGCGATAGGCATAAAATGAATTCCAGGGAAAGTAGCAGCAGCTTCTTGTACAGACATGCCCACAAAAGGTGCCGTTTTAGATAAAATAATGCCCAACATGCTTAATTCCCCATCATCATACTCATGCATGTGGTTAAAAGCGGCTTGATTAAGTAGCATTTTTATTTCATTAGATGCTAACTCTTCAGTTGAAATTAATTCATCAATGCCTAGTTCAGAAAAATTGATTTCATTTTTGTTGTCAATAAATTCGGAATTGTTAATTCTAGAAATAGTACGTGCTGCTCCCAATCTTTTTGCCAATACACTAATAGTAATATTTACAGTTTCATTAGAAGTAACTGCAATTACCAAATCTGTATTGGCAACATTGGCGTCTCTTAATATTGAAATCGAGGTGGCATTACCTTTCATTACTCGTATATCTAAACGAGTATCAGCATGAGTTAATCGCTCCTTTTTTTCATCAATTAGCGTAATATCATGAGATTCAAAAGATAGTAATTTTGCTAAATGAAATCCGACTTCACCAGCTCCTGCAATAATTATCCTCATTAAAATTTAATTTAAAATACTAACAAATGTATTATTTTTTTCTTTTATACCTTTGGAGAAATTTTGTTAAATGATTGCTAAACATAAATCTTTTTCAATAAAAAATTGGAAAGAAGATGATAGACCGAGAGAAAAATTAGTACATAAGGGTAAAAATGTGCTTTCTGATGCTGAATTGATCGCTATTTTGATAGGTTCGGGTAATAAACAAGAGAGTGCAGTTGATTTAGCCAAACGAATATTAACTTTTACAAACAATAATTTAAACGAATTGGCAAAGCTGTCGGTTAATGATCTCACTCAATTTAAAGGGATTGGCGAAGCCAAAGCAATTGCTGTAATTACAGCCTTAGAGTTAGGCAGAAGACGTCGGTTAGAAGAAGCGCTTATAAGACCAAAAATAAAAAGCAGCAAAGCAGTATTTGATATAATGCAGCCTATTATAGGTGAGTTGTCTCACGAAGAGTTTTGGGTACTGTATCTCAATAATTCTAATAAAATAATATATAAAAATCAATTAAGTAGTGGTGGCATTACAGGTACTTTGGTAGATGTTAGAATCTTGTTTAAAAAAGCGTTAGAGTTATCGTCAGTTGCTGTTATTTTATGTCATAATCATCCCTCAGGAAGCTTAAAACCAAGTAAATCAGATTTAGACTTAACTAAAAAGATACAAGAAGCAGGTAAAATTTTAGATATAAAAATTTTAGACCATTTATTAATTACTGAAAAATCGTATTTTAGCTTTGCCGATAGTAATTTGATATGATAGCTCTTTCATCAATTAAGTAAAGAATTAGATCTTTTTCATATTTATTTACTGGCTAGAAGTCAGATGACGGAAGACAGAAGTTCTAGAATAGATGTTCATGAATCAAATTTTAGATTAAAATCTAAATCTAATTATGTACTCTCAATTTTATAGGAAAAAAGTTACAAAACATCAGTCTTCGGTCATTAAGCCTAAAAGATTATTGAAAAATAATAAGTTTTGTTAATTATCACTATCCCGTCTCGAATACTTAGGGCTGGGAGTGGTAGAATCGATATTAATTAATGCTTTTAGTTTATACACATAAGGTTACACCAAGACTAACCTACACTTTTAAACATTTTTTTACTAGAATTTTAAATATTCCAGTTACTTTCACTACTAAAGTAGAGGAATTTATTGCTCATAATGATTTAAAGTTATCTTATACCAAACAACCTTTAGGGAAAGAGATTTTTATTAGAAGTAATGATCTGTTATTTGAACAAGGTATCAATGATGTTGAAATTCATATTGGTGAATGGGATGATACAGCTTGTTTTTTTCAATCGCGTCAAGAAGCGACAATTCCTTTTGATATTTTTGCAGCTACCTTTTATTTAGTAAGTAGGTATGAAGAGTATTTACCACATGTAAAAGATCAATTTGGACGTTTTTCTGCCGAAGAGAGCTTAGCTTTCAAACATAAATTTTTAGACAAACCTTTAATTGATATTTGGGCATATAAGTTTAAATTGTTGTTAAAAGAAAAATTTACTGAATATCAATTTACAGAGAGAAAATTTGAGTGTATATCTACGATAGATGTTGATATAGCTTACAGTTTTAAGCTTAAAGGCATTATAAGAACTATTGGAGGTTATTTTAATGATTTATCTAAATTTAAGCTGTTAGATGTATGGGACAGAACGCTTGTGTTATTGGGTTTTAAACAAGACCCTTTTGATACTTTTGATGAATTTCTTGATTTTCAGAAACAATATAATATCAAAACTCTATTTTTCTTTTTAGTTGGTGATTATACTACTTATGATAAAAATATATCGTCAAGAAACACAAAATATAGGTCTTTAATTAAGTCTATTGCAGATTATGCTGACGTAGGTTTGCATCCTTCGTACTTTACAATGAAAAATGAGGAAATATTAAAGAAAGAAAAATTACGATTAGAAAATATTTTAAATAGACCGGTAGAGAAATCGCGTCAGCATTATTTACGTTTAGATATGCCCGAAACCTATCAAAATCTGGTTAACTTAGAGGTAAAGGAAGACCATACTATGGGTTATGCAGCGCATTATGGATTTAGAGCAAGTACCTGTACACCATTTTATTTTTACGATTTAGATTATGAAATTCAAACCCCATTAAAGGTATACCCTTTTGCTGTAATGGATGTTACTTTACGTGATTATTTAGAGCTGTCAAATAAAAGAGCTTATGAAGTGATTATAAAATTAGCACAGGAAGTAAAAAATGTAGACGGAACATTTATTACACTTTTTCATAACGATACACTTAGCAATAAAGGAAGATGGCGCAGATGGAAAAAACTCTATATAGACGTTTTTAAACAACTTTCTATAATTAATAAATGATAAAGCATTTAACCCGAAAAGAATTAGATGTGCAGAAATACGACAAATGTATTTATAATGCAGTTAATACACGTATCTATGCTTATAGTTGGTATTTAGATATTGTTTGTGATAATTGGGATGTACTTGTTAAAGATGATTATGTTGCCGTTATGCCTTTACCAAAACGAAAAAAGTATGGCATTAATTATATTTATCAAGCTCCTTGGATACAACAGTTAGGAATATTTTCATCAACTGAGATTTCTCAAATGGTAATTAGCTCTTTCATAAAAAAAACACCTTCTATTTTTCTCTTATATTATAATTTTAATGCTCAAAATATGAGTTTAACACATGGTAGAAAATCAGTAAAAATAAATTATGAATTGAGTTTGAATAAAACGTATGATAATATTTTTAAGAATTATAGAAAAGATAGAAAAAAAAGCCTTAGAAAAGCAACTGAAAGTAAATTGTATTTCGATGATAAGAATAATGTGAAGGAATTAATTAAATTATATAGAGAAGTTTTTCCTTTATTAAATATTAAAGATGAATCATTTAAAAATTTATATAAATTAGTAGAGTTTTGTTTAAGTGAAAATTATGGTTTTCAAAGAAATATATATATGCAGAATCAGATTGTAGCTCGTGGTTTTTTTCTTCATTTTAGAAATAGGATTTATTATCTTTTCGGAGCGTCTAATAAACAAGGTAAGAAAACCGGAGCGACAACATTTATGGTTGACTCGGTTTTAAAACAATTTGAAAAAACTGATAATATTTTTGATTTTGAAGGATCTTCAATACCTTCAATAGGTAATTTTTATAAAAGTTTTGGAGCCACAAATGCGCCATATCCGGTTTTTGGAATTAGAAAAGGAATGATGTTGATTAAAAAGTTATTACAATAAAATGCCAACTTTTAGTGTAAAAAACTAGTTAAAGAATAAAAAAGATTGTCAATGATTAAGAAAATTAAAATATGTTTCTTGGCAGATAAACATGATTTGTTTGATGATAGAATTTATTGGAAAATGGCTATTCCATTAAAGGAGAAAGGGTATGATGTTTATTATTTATTGATCAGAGATGAAATTAAAAAAGGGATAACAAAAGAAGGGATTAAATATGAAATTTTAAAAGTTAAAACATTTTCTAAAAATCGATATTTAAATTTTATTCTTAAAAATTTAAATCCCACTAATAATTATAGAACACTTTTAAAAAAAGCAGCTAAAATAAATGCTGATGTGTATCACTTTCATGATTTATGGATCAATAAAATTGGTAAAAAATTAAAAATTTTAAAACAAAAGCCTGTTGTATTCTATGATGCTAGAGAACCCTATGCTGAAGATTATACTTCGTTTATAAAAACAAGTAAAATAGGAATAAGGGTATTCTCTTGGTGGGTAGATAGTTGGGAAAAGAAAAAGGCTAAAAATTATGATTTAGTTATAGCAAATGAAAATATTGTAAGAGATAATTTTAGGAGAAAACTAGGGAAAGATAAAGCAGTATCTATTTTCAATTTCACTGATGTTTACAAAGATTATAACAAGTCATCTTTAGCTGAAAAAAGATATGATTTTATCTATTGTGGTGGAATAACTGAGTCTAGAGGCGCAATGAAAATTTTAGAGGCAACAAAAATTGCAAAAAAAACGATTCCAAAAATAAAAGTCATATATGTTGGTAGATACACACCAGATACTTTAAAGTTAAAACTTCAAAAATTTATAGATGATAATGATTTGAAAAATAATGTTCAGTTATTTTCATTTGTAAAATACGCTGAAGTAAGTGATTTTTATAATAAGAGTAAAGTTGGGTTAATAACTTGGCTACCAGCAAAAGCACTAACCATTAAAATGCCTATAAAAGTATTTGAATATATGGCATTTGCATTACCTATCATCGGGAGTAATTTTGGACATATAAAAGAATATATTGAAAAAGATAATTGTGGTATTACCGTAGATCCTAATAATCTAGAAAATATCTCAAATGCCATGATAACATTATTAACAGATATTGAAAAATATGATTTATATAGTAACAATGGACGTAAAGCAACATTAGAAAAGTATAAATGGGATTTTGAACTCGATCGTCTAATTGGTTTTTATACCAAAGCATTAAATGAAAGAGAAAAGAATATAAAAAATGTCAAATAAAAATAATTCTTTTTTAAAAGATTTTAGTTGGTACTTTTTAGCCTCTTTTGTACCATTACTAATAGGTTTTATAAAAACGCCTGTTTTTACACGTCATTTCAATAAAGAAGAGTATGGATATTTAGGTTTGGTTAGTTTAACTTTTGCTTATTTAGGGATGTTATTGTTTTCCTGGATCGGTTCATGTATTTGGAGGTATTACACTAAGTATAAAACTGAAAAAATATTAAAGACCTTATATTCAAACTTATTATTTCTTTATGGTTTGTCATTTTTAATATTGCTGATAGTTTCAGTCTTTTGGTATATGGCAGCAGAAAATATGTTGGTTAAACAATTGATATTCTACTCCTTTTTTCAATTACTTTTCAATCAATTATTTCTCTTTTATATGGTAATAGTAAGATTAAAGGGGAAAGCCAAATTTTATACAATTTTTCAATCGATCAAAGCTTCTCTGAGTATAACAATCACATTATTTTTAGTTTTTAAATTTGACGCAAATATAAGTGCATTGATTTCTAGTTTGGTTATTATTGATGTCCTAGCAGTACTATTCTTGATTATAATTAACCCGGTAGAAGTAACATTTGACTATAAACTTATTAAAATAACTAATTTAAAAGAATTAGTTATTTATGGAAGTGCTGGTCTAATAATCAATATTGGATTTTTAGTGATCACATCTAGTGATAGGTATTTTATTTATTTGTTAAGTAACTTAGAAACAGTAGGAGTCTATGATCAAGTATATAAAATAAGCCAAATGTCAGTAGTTGTTTTGGTTACTATTTTCTTTAATACTATTAATCCTACGCTGTTAAAAGAATTAGAGACTAATTTTAATAACTCTATTCGCTTAATTCAAAAGTATATCAAGGTTTTTATTATTTACGGATTGCCCATCATTACCTATTTTAGCCTTTTTTCAAAAGACATTGCAAACATTCTTTTAGGCAAAGAGTTTAGAGTGGGTTATATTATAATGCCTTTTATCTTTTTTGCAGCCTATTTACAAGGGCTTTCAAATTTTTATGAGCTACGATTAAAATTTTCTAATAAATTAAAAGTATTGAGTATGATTGTTATAGGTGCAGCGATATTAAATATTATATTAAATTATATTTTCATAGGCCTATATGGTTATAAATGGGCTGCAGTAACTACTGTGGTTACCTATTCTCTCTTGATTTTAATATTTCATTTTTTTGACGTAAAGGTTTTAAAACTCACAAGAAGTGATTACAATACTGTGTACCAAATTATAATATTTTTAGTATTACAGATTGTAATTTATTTTACATTAGATAAAATATTTGAATTGAATATTATTGTAAAATTGATCTTAGGTTTATTATTTATTCTATCTTATATTCTTACTTTTAAAAAACATCTTTTGAAGGCTGAAATACCTATTAATATATGAACATCAAACACATCTTTTTCGATTTAGATCATACTCTTTGGGATTTTGAAATAAACTCAGCTAAAACGTTTGAATTTATTTTTGATCAAAGCAAAATTGATGTGAAACTGACGGATTTTTTAAGTCATTATATACCTATAAACCATAAGTATTGGAAACTATATAGAGAAGAAAAAATAAGTAAACCCAAGTTGCGATATGGCAGATTAAAAGAAGCCTTTGATGGTTTAAAGTATACAATATCAGATGATATGATACATCATCTATCTGAAATATATATTGATAATTTATCTAATTATAATACGCTGTTTGAGGGAACTATTGATGTTTTGAAATATTTATTACCAAAGTACGAGTTACATATCATCACTAATGGCTTTGAAGAAGTTCAATTAAAAAAACTAAAAAAGTCAGAAATATTACATTTTTTTGATAAAGTGATCACTTCAGAAAGTGTAGGAGTTAAAAAACCAAATCCGGTTATATTTAACCATGCCTTAAAAGTTGCCAATGCCGAACCAAAAAAAAGCATGATGATAGGTGATAACTTAGAAGCGGATATTCTAGGAGCACAACAAATTGGTATGCAAACTATCTTTTTTAATATTCATAATGAACCTGTCAATAATAACACAATAAGTATTAATAATCTCATAGAAATTAAACAATATCTATAATTTGGAATCGTTTTTTTATAAATGAAGCTCCCCTTTCTAATATTTTTTTTACTACTTTTCGTTAGTACTGGCGCAATAACTCAAAACAAGCAGTTTTTATATGGATTAGAAGAAGTTCCGCAGTCACTACTTGAAAATCCGGGTGGTGAAGTAAATTTTTCTAAACATATTGGTATTCCTTTTTTGTCTGGAGCCTTTGTAAATGTAGGTACAAGTAATAGTTTGATAAGTAATCTGTTTGCTAATGATGGATTAGACATAGAAGATAAGCTACGGAGTATATTATTTAGATTAAACTCAAGAGATTTTATAAGTATAAATGAACAATTAGATATCATCAATATAGGTTTTAAACTTAAAAACGATAAAGATTATCTAAGCTTTGGTTTTTATCAAGAGTTTGATTTGATCAGTTATTATCCCAAAGATTTAGCAATTCTATTCTATCAAGGAAATACTGATGGTAACGGAAATATTGATTTAAATAAAAGCCACAATATTAATGATATAAGCTTTAAAAGTGAGACAATAGGCGTTTTTCATGTTGGAATCTCAAGAAAGATAAACAAAAAATTAAGTATTGGCGCAAGAGCTAAAATCTATTCAGGAGCTTTTAATATTCAATCACTAAACAACAAAGGCAGTATTTCAACAAGGTTAGACCAAAATAATAATTATCAACATCTGTTAAATAATGTTGATGTTACATTTAATAGTTCAGGGTTTATTGGAACCTCTAGAAAAGCCTTTGCCGTTGATGCAGTAAAAAATATACTATTTGGAGGTAATTTAGGGCTGGGTTTTGATGTTGGATTTACTTATCACTTAAAAGATAACATGACTCTTTTAGGAAGTCTTTTAGATGTAGGTTTTATAACCTATTCAAAAGATGTTGTCACTTATAAAATAAATGGAGATGTTGAAATAAATGATATAGGTTTAATTGATCCGCCGACAGATGAAACATTAGATTATTGGGATGTTATAAGCGATGATATTTACCCTCAAATTCCAATAGACACTTTACAATCTACCTATGTCTCATTTAGATCGCCCAAAATGAATACAGCACTTCAGTACAAATTTGGGAAACATTATAGACAAGCTGCTTGCAGTAGCTCATCTTATTCCCAACAAAGAGCATATCAAAATGAAGTTGGTGTACAACTCTATACTATTTTTAGACCCAAGCAACCACAATTAGCAGCCACTTTATATTACAGTAGAAGAATAAAAGATTTTTTAAAGGCTAAAATTACCTATACAGCAGATTCACATTCGTTTTCAAATATCGGGTTAGGGTTTTCTACTCAAATTGGTAAACTTAATATGTATGCAAATGCTGATAACTTACTAAGTTATGATGACTTTTATAATTCAAAAAGAATATCTTTTCTTTTTGGGATGAATTTGATTTTTGATGAATAACACTTTGTATAAAAATTTATACTTACCTTTAAACTCAAAGTATATATTATTAAAATTTATCTAATTATGAATATTAAAAGAGTTTTGATTTTTGTATTAGTCATTATTTCTAACACCATATTCAGTCAACAATCGTTGAATGATTATAAATATATGATTGTCCCTAAAAAGTATGACTTTTTAAAATCTGACGACCAGTATCAATTAAACTCATTAACTAAATTCTTATTTAAAAAAGAAGGGTTTAAAACAATATTTGATAGTGATAGTAAATCTCAAGAGTTAGCAAATAACCCATGTTTGGGTCTTATATCTAAAGTTAAAAGTAATTCAGGTCTTTTTAGCACTAAAATAGTTGTTGAACTGGTTAATTGTAAGAATGAGGTTGTATATACCAGTAATGAGGGTAAGAGCAAACAAAAAGATTATAAAAAAGCATATCAAGAGGCTTTGAGGAATGCTTTCGAGTCTATTTCTTTGTTAGATTATAAATATAATCCTGTAAAAGTTCCTGTTTCTGTTAAGAAATATGAAACTGTTATAGAAGAGAAACCTGCTGTTATTGTAAAAGAAGTGATTCCTGTTAAAGTTGAAACAGAAGAGAAACCAGTTGAGGTTGTAAAAGAAGTTGCTCCTATTGAGGTAGTTGAAAAAGTCGCACCTGTTAAAACAGAAATTATTAATGAAATTGAGCAAAAAGAAATAGCTACAAACTTATTATATGCACAAGCAAACGCATTAGGTTATCAGTTGGTTGATAGTACACCCAAAGTTGTATATGTATTGTTAAAATCAAGTAAAGAAGATGTATATTTTCTTAGAAATAAAAAAGGAATTATATATAAGGAAAATAATAAATGGGTTCTTGAATATTATGAACTAGATAAGTTAGTTCAAAAAATATTAACTATTAAATTTTAATAATCATATTTATTTTTCCAACGTCTCTTTAAAAATTCCTTAAAACTATTTTCTCGGTTGTTATTACCCGGTTCATAAAGTTTAGTGTTAGCAATATCATCTGGTAAAAACTCTTGGTCTATAAAATTATCATCATAATTATGTGCATATTGATAGTCTTTACCATAGTCGAGGTCTTTCATTAATTTTGTTGGAGCGTTTCGCAAATGTAATGGAACTGACAAATCGCCGGTCTCTCTAACCAATTGTTGGGCATCTCCAATTGCTTTATATGATGCATTACTTTTAGGTGAATTTGCTAAATAGATAGCACATTGGCTTAAAATGATTCTAGATTCAGGATTTCCAATCATTGATACTGATTGAAAGGTAGAATTAGCCAATATTAAGGCAGTTGGATTGGCATTACCAATATCTTCTGAAGCTAATATTAACATGCGTCTGGCGATAAATTTAACATCTTCACCGCCTTCAATCATTCTAGCTAACCAATATACTGCTGCATTTGGGTCGCTTCCACGGATAGATTTTATAAAAGCAGAAATGATATCATAATGCTGTTCGCCTGTTTTATCATATCTAACAGTGTTTTGTTGTACTTTTTCTAACACCTTATCATTAGTAATGACAATTTTACCATCTTCAGAGTTTACAATCAATTCAAAAATATTCAATAATTTTCTGGCATCACCTCCAGATAATTGCATCAACACATCTGTTTCTTTAAGCTGTATTTTCTTTTTAGAGATTAGAGCATCCTCTTTAATAGCTCTGTTTAATAAAGCAACCAGATCATCTTTATCAAATGAATTTAAAATATACACCTGACATCGTGAGAGTAGGGCAGGGATCACTTCAAAACTGGGATTTTCTGTAGTTGCACCTATTAAAGTAACCCAACCTTTTTCTACAGCTCCTAATAATGAATCTTGTTGTGATTTACTAAATCTGTGGATTTCATCAATAAATAAAATGGGGTTTTTAGTAGTAAATAAGCCTCCACTTTGTTTGGCTTTATCAATAACATCCCTAATGTCTTTAACTCCGGAATTTATAGCACTAAGTGAATAAAACGGACGTTCAGATTCATTGGCAATAATATTTGCTAATGTAGTTTTTCCAATTCCGGGAGGCCCCCAAAAAATAAGTGATGGAATTACTCCCCGTTTAATATGCTGCGTTAAGGCTCCATTTTTACCCACTAAATGTTGTTGACTAATATAATCATCTAGTTTTTTTGGGCGTATGCGTTCAGCTAATGGAGTGTTCATTGTGTAAAGATAGAAAAACAAAGTGTTTATTTATTAAATTTTTATAGGAGGATTGTCCCCTTGAGTCCCGATAGCTATCGGGACTCAAGGGGTGTAATTAAGTATTGAAATGATTTGATTAAAACATGACAATTTGTACTATTTCATATAAATGGTTATACTTTTGCTATAGTTTGAATAAATAGCATATTAAATTTTATACAAGTTCCTCCCCGAACTTGTACTGAGCGAAGTCGAAGTAGGGGAGGTTAAGAGGGAATGAATTTACAAGAAGAACATAAGCAATTCAAATTTTCTCCGATAGTGATTGCCTTTCCATTATACTTTGTATTAGTATTATGGATTGTTTTTTGGATAGAAGGAAACTATAATTTATATTTAAGTAAATATGGTTTATACCCCAGAACATTTTCTGGATTAAGAGGCATATTATTTTCACCTTTTATCCATAGCGGCATAAAACACTTATTTAATAACTCTCTACCGCTTTTTATACTACTTACATCATTATTCTACTTTTACAGAAAAATAGTCTTTAAAGTATTGTTATATGGCACATTATTAAGTGGTCTATTAACTTGGATCATTGCCCGAGATGCATATCATATAGGCGCAAGTGGTATCGTATATTTATTATTTAGTTTTATTTTGTTTAGCGGATTGATACGTAAGTATTATAGACTAATAGCAGTATCTTTAATAGTGATCTTTTTATATGGAAGTATGATTTGGTATATTTTACCTACTAAAGAAGAAATATCTTGGGAAGGGCACCTCTCAGGATTTATTGTTGGATTGTTATTTGCTTTTATATATCGGAAACACGGACCACAGCCATTGCAATATGATTGGGAAGAAGAAGGCTATGTTGAAAGCGAATTAGATTTGTTAGATGAGGAGGAATGAACACTTTTTTAATTAAGTACTCTTAATCATTTGTGTAAATTGTATATTTATACATTCATAAAAATAGTAAAAGTAAATGATACCCAATGAAAAAGAAATATTTAATTAAACTATTGATAATTATTACCTATTTAAATGGGTATTCTCAAATTTCTTTTGAAGAGATGTCTGAAGTATTGGGTATTGAGATGACTTATGGTAATGGAGAGTATGGGGGAGGTGTGTCTTTTTGTGATTATAATAACGATGGATGGGATGATATTACGGTTTCTTCTGAAATAGGTATGCCAATTAAGTTTTATAAAAATGTGAATGGATTATTTGTTTTAGATAATATGAGTATCCCAGATGATAATTTTGAAACTAAACAAGTTCAATGGGTTGATTTTGATAATGATGGTGATATGGATCTTTTTGCCACTTGCTCTACTGATTTGAATAAACTATATGAGAATGATGGTAATTTTAATTTCTCTGATATTACAATTTCTTCAGGATTAAACCTTACAGCTATAAACTCCTGGGGTTCTTCTTGGGGAGACTATAATAATGATGGTTACTTAGATGTTTATATTTGTTTTAGAGATTTTGGTGATACACAACCTAATGCATTATTTAAAAATAACGGTGATGGCACTTTTACTAATGTTAGTATTAGTGCTGAATTAAACCAAATAATTGACCCTACATTTTGTGCTGCTTTTTTTGATTATAATAATGATGGTTGGCAAGATATTTTTGTAACTAACCACAGGTTTAGCCAAAGTTACTTATATAAAAATAATGGAAACGAGACATTTACTGATGTAAGTTTAAGTACAGGAGCGGGTGTCATTACAGATGGAATGTCAACAACAATAGGAGATTTTAATAACGATGGTTGGTTTGATATATATATTACAAACTTAGGCAATAGTGAATCTAACTTAAATGTACTTTTAAATAATAATGGAAATGATACGTTCACAGATGTGTCAGTAATAACTGGAACAGATTTTTATAGTGTTGCTTGGGGAGCTGTTTTTTTAGATGCTGATAACGATACTGATTTGGATCTTTATGTAAGTGGAATGTTAGATGGATCTACAACTTTACCTTCTGCATTTTATGAAAATCAAGGAAATAATACTTTTAGCATACCATCAGATATTGGTTTTGAAAATGATATAGCTCGAAGTTTCTCTAATGCAATTGGAGATGTTGATAATGATGGTTTACCAGAAATATTTGTAATTAATGATAATGCGAATAATTATTTATGGAAAAATACTACGCAAAATTCAAACAATTGGTTAAAGGTTAATTTAGAAGGGACTATTGGTAATAAAGATGGAATTGGTAGTAAGATTGAAATTTTTTCTGATGGAAAGGCGCAATATAGGTATACATTAAACGGTGAAGGGTATATCGCTCAAAATTCGAGTACTGAGTTTTTTGGTCTTGGCTCTGCAAAGACTATTGACTATGTTAAAGTTAAGTGGTTGAGTGGTGTAGAAGACGTTTTATTTAATGTTGAAATTAATAAAACTATTACAATAAAAGAAGGAGAAAATATTTTATCGATAAATGAAGTCAATTTCAACAAGTTTAATGTTTACCCTAATCCAAGTAAAGGTATTTTTAATATAAAACTAGATTATTTTGATTTAGAACAAACCATAGCTGTATTTGATGCGTATGGTCGGATAGTTAAAGAAAAAATAATACTAAATAAGCAAGTATCTACAGTTAATTTGAACGGTATGTCTGCAGGAGTTTACTTCTTTAAAGTATCATCAAATGATGGAATAAATATAAAAAAAGTGGTTTTAAATTAATTGCTTTTAATTTTCTAAATGACTTATAATTTATTAAACTTTTTTTGCCTAACAACTTCATATAAAGCCACTCCACATGCTACAGATACATTTAAAGATTCTATTTCACCTAATAGAGGTAATTTTGCTTTTGTATCAGCAATTTTAAGTATTGAAGGAGTTATACCTTTATGTTCAGAACCCATAATTAAAGCTGTTGGCTTGTTAAAGTCAACTTGATAAATAGTATTATCTGTTTTTTCGGTAATGGCAACTATTTGTATGTCTTCAGCTTGAAGCTGATAGATAGCATCTAATAGATGATTTACTTTGCATATAGGAATTTTAAAAGCTGCTCCTGCAGAAGTTTTTATAGCATCTGCATTTAAAGGAGCACTACCTTGACTTGAAATTATAACTGCATCAACACTGGTACATTCTGCGGTACGTAAAATTGCACCAAAATTACGTACATCAGTAATTTGGTCTAACAATATATATAATGAACCTTTGTTTTGATTTTTCTCTAAAATTGCTTCTAAATCATAAAAATCTATAGCCGAAATTTTTGCAATTACACCTTGATGATTTTGATGCTTAGATAAATTATCTAATTTTTCTATAGGTACATGACTAGAAGAAATAGAATACTTTTTTATCAGACTATTTAATTCAGAAAATAAGTGACCGCTTAAGCCTTTTTGGATATATATCTTTTCAATAGTTTTGTTAGCATTAATTGCTTCTATAATGGCTCTTATGCCGAATATGTTTGAGATGTTTTGCATAAGACAAATGTAGGTAATAATTGAGCATAAAAAAACCGCCTCATTAGAGGCGGTTTAAAATAGTTTGTACTATTAGATTATTTAATTTCAAGAGAATTAAGAGTTGTTTTAGCTCTATATGGTTTATTCGTTTTATTAAATAATTCTCTAACAGACGGGCTGTTTGTAGGGCTATTTAAATTAATATTTGCAGAACTGCTAGCTGAAGCTTTAATTGACAACATATTATCAACAGAAACTTTGTTTGAAACTATTGCAGTTGTAGTAGGAGCACCTGGTATTGGTGTAGGTGTATAATCATACAATAAATCTCCAAAATAGTTACTACCATTAAAACCATTATAATCGCCAAAATCAACATCAACGTCAATCTTTCCATTTGAATAGTCATAAAAACCAGTAAGGTCAGATAATGCAAAATCGAACCATGCATTCCAAAATAAATCTATCGTACCACCGCCTGTAGAAAGAAAAGATGGTTGTGGGTTTGGCTCTAAAAATATCAAACCAATCGTTTCGGGTCCATCTAAATCATTTCCACCGATAGCTTCATAACGAACTTTAAATGCATAAGAATCATCTCTGAATGTTTGACCAACCGCATTGAAAAATTCACTTTTATCTCCATCTAAATTAACTGTATAGGTACCTGTTAACGGAATTGGAAATCCGAATCCGGCAAAGCCAACATTATCGGTTAATACATAATCAAAATCTTTAGAGGTAACACCACCAAAAAGTTGACTCAATTCATATTCAGTAGAGTAATCATCTGTTGCCCAAAAATATGCTCCAAAGCCAGTTTCTGCCACAGGTTTACCAGATACATCTCTAAAAGTATCTGCATCAAAAGTAACAACATATACTTCATCTTCTACTAAAAGACCCGGGCTAAATCCAATAAATACATTTTGAACTTGAGAAAAACCACTGCTAATTACAATAATTTCACCCGATCTAGTGCCTGTTAAAGTTACATCTCCAGCATTATAAAATACCGGTTCAGAAAAATTTAAAAATATATTAGTGCCAGTAGGGTCATAAAAACCGGTTCCATTTCCAGGAACTGAATTATCTGGTAAAAATTCAGGATCCATAGTGTCAGACGTTTGCAGACCTTCAGACTTTACTTCTGATGCTATACCATCAACACTAGTCATAACAGCATAAACTGTATAATCATAACCTCCATAAACCCCACCAGATGCATTTACAGTTTCTGTAGCATTACTAACCAAATCTAATTTATCATTAATTAAACTTGAAGAATTTCTTCTAATAATAGCTTCAGCATTTGGAGCAGGATCACTAGATAGCTGCACCGCATAATAAACAACACCATCTTGTGCAGCAGTAAAACTAAAATCAAAACTTGTATCTGTAATATTCGATGCAGCAATCGTTAAGTTTGATGGTTGAGCATACTCTTTAGGAGTATAATTTACATCATTATCGTTACAAGAAAATGTAACAGCTATAAGCATAAATAATACACCTATTTTATAAATATTATTTTTCATAATTAAACTATATTTTTATAAAAGATTAATTTATTTTGATTGTTTCAGAAAATGATCTTAGAACTGAGCCATTCTGAATCAAATCGTAATCTATTACCAAAGTTCCTGTGCAAGAAACAAATTGACCTGTACCTACAACACTATAATCAGGCTGTTGATTCCCAAGCCAAGTTGTAGTACATAATGGTTGTTGAGCAATTGACAGTGTTCCCGTTTGTGAATCAACAATTGCAATTACCTTATGACTAACAATAACAACTTCATCCCAAAAGCCAGTATCAGTTAACCAACCATAACCAATACCTTCTATCAGTAAATTTGTACCGTCAAAAGATGTTGTAATTTGACTGGCATTAGGTCCGGCTTGAGATGCTGGTACATTATCCACTCCAGACCAAGTTGCATCTCCCATACCTTGAAGTGTAAATGCACAATCATCATCTTGAATAGTTACAACATAAGTATTACTATTTGCATCTGGACCAGGTAAACCAAGTGTATATCCTCCGGTAACTCCAGTTAATGTTATATTAATAGATTTTTCACCGTCTTCATCAAAATTATCAACTGGGATAATTTGGATTTGATCAGTATACTTATCAGCTCCAAAAGTAAAATTAGATTTATTATCAACAACAGTATAATTTGCACTTGTTGCATTATCACTAGTAATTGAGAAATCAACTGTAACATCATTTTGAAGATTCGGAATAGAAGCATATGCTGTTATAGTAATAGGAACAGTTGAACTTTCTAATGCACTTGCAGAAGTGGTTGCTCCAAAGGAAACATAACTTTCTCCTAGGTACACATTCTTATCTTCTTCTTCACAAGACACAAATAAGCCTATAGAGATAGTTAAGATAAACGTTTTTATTAGATTATAATTCATTTTAATTTAATTTTATTGTTAATAACCAGTATTGTTTTCATTAAGATTATCGTTGGCATCAATTTCAGATTGTGGAATCGGCCAAACCATTCTAAAATCAGGGTAGTTTACCGTACTTATAGTTGAAGGTGAAGCAACATCAGTTCTAACCATGTTGTTTTGTGTTCTAACTATATCGTACATTCTATGTCCTTCAAATGCTAATTCTTTTCTTCTTTCATTAAGAGTTTCATTTAATAAAGGAATTCCTGTAGAAGTACTCGCAGCAGCAGCAGGATCAGCTCTTTGTACAATTGCATTTAAAGCATTTTGACCTTCAGTGGCATTTCCAGCTCCGTTTGCAACAGCTTCAGCAACTATTAAATACATTTCAGATAATCTTATTAATGGAACATTATTTGTAAAACTATTAGGAAGTTTATAAGTATACTCAACACCATCTACAGTTCTAAACCATCCTTTTCTAACATCAGTTGCTGAATATAGGTCTTTGATATCTGAAGTAGGTATCAAATCACCATATCCGCCATTACCATCATCTCCTAATGGAATGTAGATAGAAGCTAATGAATCAAAGCCATTATGATCATTAGCAAAAGCAGTCAATTGTAATAATGCTTCAGAGGTGTTTAATGAACCATCCCAATCACTCATATAGTTCGCGTTTGAGGTCAAAAAATATTGACCATCTGCAATTACTTGATTAGCCATAGAAAGTGCAATAGGATAATCTCCTTTATATAAGCTTACACGAGCTAATAAAGCTTTTACGGCTGATTGATTAAATTTACTAGATTGTGGGTAAACTGTTGAAGGTAGCAGACCTATGGCAGCTGTTAAATCAGCAATAACTTGTGTGTAAATATTTGCAACACTAGCTCTTGGTTGATGGCGCTCACCTTCGTATTCAATTAAAAGTGGCACTCCTAAATGACCACCTTGACCATTAGCTCCTGAAGCAACAGAAGCATCGGTTACTGTATATGGGAAAGCATAAGTTCTTACCAAATCAAAATGTGCCATTCCTCTTATTGCATAAGCATGTCCTTTAATTTCATCTAGTTGAGCTTGAGAAGCATCACCTATGGCTCCATTATCAGCAAAAAACAAGATAGTGTTCGCAGCATTTATATTTTTATATAAATTATTCCAAACATTTGCAATAACACCATCAGTAGGTAATACAGAGTATTGATATTGTCGTAAATACCTTCCAGAATTTGATGGGCTTACTAAAATATTATCTGCACTTACTTCAGGCGTTACCATTAATTCTCTTCCGTAATAATCTCTTCTATATAAAAGATCATACAAACCATCAACCGCAGCGGTAGCAGATCTGATATCTGATATACCACTTGCAATAGATACGGCGTCTTCTTGATTTGGATCTAATTCTATATCATTACAAGAAACCAATGATATAAAAAAGCTTAGTAATCCAATATATTTTATATTTTTTATTTTCATAATTATAAAAATTTAATTTTGTTAAAATGATAGGTTCATTCCTAAGGATATCGTTTTAGCATTAGGGTATACAAACCAATGTTGTCCGTCAAGAGCTTGTTCAGGATCTCCATTAAAGTCAGTAAAAGTTAATAAATTAGTTCCTTGTACGTATATTTTACCTCCAGATAAAAATGTTTTATCTGTTATTGATTTTGATAAATTATAACCAAGCATAACACTTCTTAGACGTATATATGATCCGTCTTCTAACCAACGTGTAGATCTTTGATTACTCTGAGATCCATTACCTGTAATTCTACGAGGGTTTTCACTAACATCTCCTGATTGTTGCCATCTGTCTAATTGTTCTCTTGATTGATTGAACCCAGAAAAAGCGCCGTCAGAATTTGTAATTCTTGATGTATTATTATAGATGTCATTACCATATTGGAAGGATAATGCAGCACTTAATACCCAATTTTTATAATTAATATCTGAATTAAAACCTCCATAAAAATCAGGATCTGCTTTTCCTACTTTTTCTCTAGAGGCATTACTATAATTAAATGTAATATTATTATTGGCATCATACCACATTGGACTACCGGTAGCAACATCTACACCAGCCCATCTTTCTAAGAAGAAAGTATTCCATGGGTCTCCGACTTCTCTATTATAGAGCCCATCAGGACCTTCGGTACCAGAAGCTAATCTAGTAACTTCATTTGTTAAGAAGGTAATGTTACCGCCTATTGTCCAATTAAAATTTTCTATTTTAATCATCTGGTATGACAAATTAACTTCAATACCTTTATTTACAAAATCACCTTCATTTGAAAATGATCTAGTAAAACCACTTGAACCCTCAAATGTTCTAGGAAAAATTAAATCTACTGTTTCTCTATTAAAGTATGCAACCTCACCAGAGATTCTATCAAATAAACCAAATTCTAATCCAACGTTAAACATTAGTTGTTCTTCCCATTTTAAATCTAAATTTTGTTTTGTAGAAGATGGGAAAGATGCCGGGTTTTCATTATATGTGTCATTTATTAGTATACCTTGCCATAAGTATCTATTATTTGGTAAGTTACCTTGTACACCATAACTTGATTTTAGTTTCAATACATCTACCCATTCAACATTATCCATAAAACTTTCGTTAGAAATTACCCAGTTAGCACCTACTGACCAAAAATTACCCCATTTGTTATTAGGACCAAATCTTGAAGATGCATCTCTACGAATAGTGGCATTTAAGTGATACTTTTTATTAAAATCATAATTGGCATTTAAAAAATATGACTCTAAACTTGAATCGGCAGTATTACTATCATGCCCAACTACAGTTGCTGCTGAGCCAATATTTTGAAGTATACCATTAGGAAAATCTTCAACATTTACGGTAAAATCATCTGCACCTTCTTTGTTCATTTCTTGTCCTAATAAGATATCTAAATGATGACTGTCATTTAAATCTTTAGTCCAACGTAGGGTATTTGTTACAGTCCAGTTATAAACTTCTTGATACACTCTAGTGGCTGCACCTCCAGATGGATTTGAAGTATTTAGACTGCTACCAAAGCTTTTATAGTTAAAGAAAGATCTATCAGTACCAAATTGAGTTTTAAAAGTAAAGTCATTCAAAATATCAATTTCACCAAATACGCTTCCAATAATTCTATCAGTTATAGACCCTTCTTTGTCATAAAATAAATCTTGAATAAATGATGTACCACCTGTTACCGGATTTGCTGGGTTTGGTGTTCCATCTTCTAAATAAGGAGTAGAAGTAGGGCGGAACAAATAAGTAGCTACTACTGGGCTTGCGAAGAAAGCACTTTCTGCTAAAGCAGTTCTTTGATCGGTTCTACTATAGTTCATACTCATACCAACACGAATGTTATCAGAAGCATTCGCTTGTAAGTTTAAATTACCAGACAACCTTTCAAGTCCCGACCCTACAGCAATACCTTCTTGATTTAGATGACCTAAAGAGATGAAATAATTCATTTTTTCGGTACCACCTCTTACAGAGAAATTTTGTCTTGTTGTAATAGCTTTCCAGTCTATATATGCTAAATCAGACCATTTGGTATTAACATCACTATCTGGATAGTTTAAAACAGCTATAGCTGGAGCTACCCCAGCATTAATATCAGCTTCTCTATGTAATTCAATAAATTCTGATGTATTTAAAACTTCAAAATCTGTAAAAGCTCTTGCAGAAACCCCAGTTAAGGTAGAGAATTCAAATTTTGCTTTTCCTTGTTTTCCTTTTTTGGTGGTAATCATAATGATACCATTTGCGGCTCTTGCTCCATATATTGATGTTGAAGATGCATCCTTTAAAATAGTAACTGATTCAATATCAGAAGGGTTTATATTAGACAAAGGATCCCTGTTACTTACATCTAACCCTCCAGAGCCTAAATCACTATCTGAATTGGAAGAAACTGGAATACCATCAATAATGTAAAGTGGTTCAGTAAAACCATTTACAGAAGCTGTTCCTCTAATTCTTACTGCACTATTAGAACCTGGTTGCCCAGATGCACTTATAGATTGCAAACCAGCAGCTTTACCTTGTAAAGCTTCTGCAAAATTAGCAACAGGAGCAGTTTCTATTTCTGCTGCCTTAATTGTTGTAATAGAACCAGTTGTAGCTCTTTTGGCTTTAGTACCATAACCTACTACTACAACTTCCTCAAGAATATTGTCATTTTCTAATACTACATTAATTGTATTAGATGTACCCACAACAACATCTTTGGTTGACATACCAACAAAACTGAATTGTAATACATCACCTGTATTTGCTTTGATAGTGTACTTTCCATCAAAATCAGTTTCTGTTCCAGCAGTACTGCCTTTAATTATTATACTAACTCCTGGTAAAGGACCTGTTTCATCAGTAACTGTACCTGAGATAGTTTTCTCTTGTGCAAAAGTAAATTGCACTACAAACGCTAGTAATAGCGTTAAAATTCCACTAAACTTTGTTTTCATTGTATATTATTTGAATTAATTGTTGCCAAAAGTCTTAATAATTTGTTAATAAAACAAATTAATTTACACAATAAATTAATATAGAGTTAAATTTACGGTAACAGACTTTAACAAAGAGTTATATTTATGATGATAAAAATTAGAAAGAGTTGCGTTTAATCAAAAGAAAGTTAAGTTGAAATACATTTAGTGTGCAACTAAAACCAATTTTAAGTTTAGATAGCCAAAAAAGATAAAGTAAAAAATAGATAAAAAATTTTTATCATACCTCTGAACAAGAATTGGTTTAAAATTTCAAGTTATATTAAAATATATAGAATAAAAAAACAGTAATACTTTTTACATTAGAATAAACTTCCTGTTATAAAAGATCAAGAGCCGTTAGTTTTAAAACTAACAGCCCTTGATTAAATTAAATTAATACTAAATATAGTTTAGTTATCCCAATCTACTCTTTTAAAAAGTAAATCATCATCACGTGCTGGTGCACTTGAATTAAATAAGTATTCATTTTCAGGATAGAACCATCTTCTAGGTACATCAGAACCTGCTACCGGTGTTAAACTAGGAATGCCAGTTCTTCTCCAATCACTAAAGGCTTCAGGTTGTACAAATAAGCCAATATATTTTTGAGTCATGATGTGATTTAATGTAATATTACCTACTCCGGGATCTATTGCATTTTGAGCAACATAAGCATTAAATTCTGCTGCTCCTAGACCTACTTCTTCAAAAGAAGCTTCAATACCATTAAGATAAGCAGTATGCTTTTCTGTATCATCTGTAGATGTTTCAGCAATAATAAATTGTAATTCTCTGTAGGTAATTAAATCTTCTCTCAAATCAGCTACTAGGTATGGATGATCTGCATCAAATGTTTGATCTAACTTTGCCAATCTATCTGTATCATTTAAACCTGTCATGATTGCTCTCATTGTAGGGTGGAATTCAATATCACCAAGTCTTACATCATTAAAACCAAACCATCCGGCATCATTACCGGCACCGGGATATTTAAAGCCCATATTATCTGCTCTACTTGTAAAAGAAAGCTTGGCTTCTGCTAGTGCATTTGTAGCATCACCTAGATGTAAATAATATCTGGCTAAAATACCATGCACTGCCAATTTCCAAGCATCTATATCACCTCCATATAACACATCATCAGAGCCAGGCGATTGTGATCCTGCTACATCATCAAATAGCACAAGAGCATCTGTTAATAGTGTTCTTATGGCAGGGTAAATAACTGTAGCCTGATCATCATATGCCGGATTTGAATTTTCATCACCTAAACCTGCTTCTGTATAAGGTACATCACCAAAAACATCTGAAGTCATCATAAGGGCATATGCTTCTGTGGTTTTAGCTATACCCAAGTAATGATTAAGTCCACCATCAGAAGCTTTTTGAGATACAATTCTAAGCTCTACAAACACGTTTTCATACATTTGTTGCCAAGGAGCATTAGTTCTAACAGGTTGTATATCATATTTATTAAAAGATTCCCACTGTCTTTCAACACCTTCTACTTGTTGAATAAACATATTACTAAAAGTCGAATATAAGCCACCTTTTGAATCAACAATAGTTAATTGTATTGCTGGTAATGCCGCAGAGATGGGCACATCAAATGGTTTATTAGGATCTGAATTGTCGCTGTTAAAAAAGTCTTCGCATGATACTGACGACAATGTGATTATAAAAATAATCAGTAAGTTTTTAAAATTTATATTTTTTAATTTCATCTTAGTTTATTATTAAAAGTTAAATCCAACTTTGAACATATATGACTTGGTACCAGGCATGTTAAAATAGTCAAAACCTTGACCGTTTCCATTACCGGTTAAGCTCGTTTCAGGATCTACCCCATTATAGTCAGTGTCAATCCATAAGTTTCTACCAGTAAAAGTAATATAAGCACTTTCAATCAGAATGTTTTTAAATAAATCTTTAGAAAAGTTATAAGAAAGAGATAATTCTCTTAATCTTATCCAACCTCCGTCATCTACAAATTGCTCACCTACAGATCCGAAACCACCTACTGCAGATGTCCAGTAACTTCTATCTCTAACAATTGGTATATTGTTTGGAGATCCATTCGGAAAAACCCCATCTAATACTATTGGAGTTTCTTCTCTAGTATCAGCTGTAAGTTGCGATCGACCAAAAAACGATAAAGCCCATGCTGTACCATTCCATATATCACCACCTTTTTTCCAGTCTAATAAAAAGTTTAATGTCAAGTTTTTATATGTAAATGAGTTATTCCATCCTAAGATAAAATCAGGATTAGGGTCTCCAATTACACGTTGCGTGTTATCAACAGCTTGATAACCTGTCACGGGATCAATAACTATTGCACCACCTGGTATAGATAAGCTAGTGTCTGAAGCAGTACCTGCTTGCTCTCTTAAGTATGCACCTCCTACAATAGCGCCATAAGGTAAACCTTCTACCAAATAAGTACCCGCTGTACCAAAGCCTGCTAAAAATAGTCTTTCAATTCCCGGGGCTAGTGTTTTCACTATTGTTTCACTTGCACTCCAGTTAAGTGTAGTATTCCAACTAAAATTTTCTGATACTATTGGTTTTCCACCAACAGTAATTTCCCAACCTTCACTAGTCATTATACCGGCATTAACCCATTTCGAAGTAAACCCGGTAGAAGCTGGTAATGATGCATTTAAAATGGCATCATCTATATCACTTTGAAAATAAGCAGCATCAAGAGTTATTCTATTGCCAAAAAATCTTAAATCAATACCATATTCTGTGGTTGTTGTAAGTTCTGATTTTAAATTAGGGTTACCAGCTAGATTATCTAGTTCAAACGAAGTAATACCACCTATTGGGAAGGTAATACCATTTCCCCATCCTCCAAAAATATTACCAACTTCATAACTGGTTGAAGTTGAATATGCCACTGGTGGTGGTGCACCAACTTGTGCCCAAGAAGCTCTTATTTTACCAAAAGACAAAATTTTATTTTTTGGTAAAACTTCAGTAAACACGAATGACCCTGAGATTGAAGGATAGAAGAATGATATGTCACTAACCTTAAATTCTTTTGCAGGATCACGTAATCTAGAATCATAATCTTGTCTAGCAGAAAAGTTAAGATAAAGCATATCTTTCCAACCAACTTGAGCGTTCATAAAAATACCCATAGACCTATATCTATTTATGTCTTCAAAACCAGATACTGTTGTGGTATTGCTTATGTCCATAAATCCGGGAAAAAGCAAACCAATACCAACTTCATTCAATCTGTCTCTTACAAAACTAAAATAGTTGACACCAACTAAATAGTTAAATGAAAAATCATCAGTAAGATCACCATCACCCGTTACAAATAGATTTATGTCTGATTGTCTTGTTAAGAAATCATCTAGAATAATTCTACCTGTAGGATTCGTTCGTGACCCAACTTCGAATGCCTGTTTTCTTTTATCAGAAGTAACATCAACTCCAACATTTAAACCAAAATTAACCCAGTTGTTAATCGCGTAATTTGTTTTAAAATTACCAAATACTCTATGTACTTCTTCCGTAGCAGGAGCGTTGTTTATAGTCCAATAAGGGTTATCATACCCACCGCCACCACGGTAATTTCTTTGACTACGATCGGCAAATTCATAAGCTGTAGCATTATCTCTGGCTGCTGTTCCTAAACCATTTGAGTTGTCAAAAGAAGCAGGCGTTCTGTATAAACCTAATAATAAACCAGAAGTATTAGAACCTTGTTGAATTCTATCAAAATCAGACCTGGTATAATTAATTGCAGTTTCAAAAGATAATTTGTCATTGGCTTTTAAAGTTGCTCCCAAGTTAAACGTTTTTCTTTTGTATGATTCGTTAGGAACAATACCCTCCTGTTTTAAATCAGATGCTGAAAACCTATATGTAATTGTTTCGTTACTTCCTGAAATACTTATGTTATTTGTTAATGATACTCCTGTACGGAAAAAATCATCACTATTAAGTTTATTATAATTATTTGCAGGTGTCCCGTTACCTAATCCACTAGCTACTAAAAATCCATTATTATCCCATCTGTAATTTCCATCAGCATCAAATGCATTTCCAAAATTTCCAAATGGAGTTGTAGCATTATAGATATTGCTATCTGTACTATATTCAAGATCTGATAGTCTAGGTCCCCATGATCCGGACTCTCCTGTTTCAGACCCTCTATAGTACGTGACGCCTCCTATTAATCGTCCTTGGGCATAAGTATCTTGTAATTGGGTTAATTGTGATACTTCATCAAAAGCTACTTGAGAACTTACACTAACCTGTAATTTTTGACCTTTAGCTCCTTTTTTTGTTGAAATAAGAATAACACCACCTGAACCAGCTGTACCATAAATGGCTGTAGCAGCTGCACCCTTTAGAACACTAATGGTTTCAATATCATCGGAATTTAAATCCATTAATCTATTTGATTGAGCAGTACCAGCAGTGCCAGCCTGTGCATTTAGCGTCTCATTATTTGATCGTACACCGTCAATAATGATAAGGGCTTGGTTATTACCAACCATAGAAGTTGCCCCTCTAATTAAAATCCTTGATCCACCACCTGCAGATCCAGAAGATCTAGTAATTTGAACCCCTGAAGATTTTCCAGATAATGCATCTAATACATTAGATGCTCCAGAATTGGTAATAGCTTCAGCTTTAACTTCTTGTATGGCATAACCAACAGAACGTTTTTCCTTTTTTATACCATAGGCAGTAACAACAACCTCTTCAAGAACATTATCGGCTTGTAAAACTACATCAATAGTATTTGATGTACCAACAGTAACTTCTTTAGTTGCCATACCTACAAAACTGAATCTTAATACATCATCTGTATTAGCTTTGATGGTGTATTTACCATCAAAATCAGTTTCGGTACCAGTACCGGTACTTTTTATTACTACACTAACTCCCGGTAACGGTCCTGATTCATCAGTAACTGTACCAGAAATAGTCTTTTCTTGTGCAAAAGTAAATTGCACAAGAAACGCCAGCAATAGCGTCAAAATTCCACTAAACTTTGTTTTCATTGTATATTTATTTGAATTAATTGTGCCAAAAGTCTTAATAAATAGTTAAATAACCAACTTTTTAACATAAAAATTTAAAAATAAAGTTAAAATAAAGTTAAGATCTTTAGTAAAGATTCTTCTTTACGATGATAAAATTTAATGAAGGTTGCGCCGAGTTTAAAAAAGACTAATAATTTTTAAATGAAATCTTGAGTTGCCAAAATCAAATGGTTGATTTGAAAATTTACCGAGCGCATAGCTGAGGTTTAGTATTCCCAACTTGGTTGTAAAAGCATAGCCTAGACCTAAGCTATAAATTTGGGACGATTGATTTGTGATTTCGTTATCAATATATCCTAGATCTGTTATTGAATATAAATAAGAATTATTATTAGGTGTATATCTATATTCAAAAGTAAAGTAACTATAAGTTGATGCAAAAATACTTTCTTCATCAAAACCTCTGATACTATTTACACCTCCAATTCTAAATAGTTCATTTGTTAAAATATTATCAGATAATAATGTACTGGTTTCATTTTGTAGGTAAATGTGATTTTTAAAATTTAAACTCCATAAATAATCGGTTTTAAAATAAATTTTTGATTGCCTAATGTTATTGCCATCAGTTTTTCTACTACCGGTAAACACTTCACTAAATACATTAAATTTGATTGGGAATAAAATTTGATTATTTGGAATTTGATATTTATAGTTTAAACCATAAAAAACGGTATTAAAATCATCAATGTCATTATTTATAATATTAGTTAAAAGATTAGAAGATGTTTCTGTATACAATGAAATACCTACAGCATTTCTTTCATTTATTGAATAAGGGAGTAGAAATTTAGTTTTAGTATTTATAAAAGTAGAATCTTGTTTGTAAATATTAAGTGCAACTTCAGGCGAAAATCTAGAATTGAATATATAAGGGATTGTTGTACTTAAATTAAAAACCTGACGTTCACCTCCATTATTTTTCCAATTCAATGATAAAGATTCTCCACCATTAAATACATTGTTTAACGATAAATCTAAATAACCATTGAATGAAATACCGCTACCGTCCTCTTTAGAGGTAAAGCCAACCAAACCATCAAATTTATTAGAAGCTTTCTTTTTTAAATATAAATATACAATGGTAGAATCTTTAGTGAATAAAACTTCAGGCGGTTTTATTTCTGTTACAAAAGGTAAAATAGTGATGAGTTCAGAAACTTTGTCTAATTTATTTCTGTTAAATACAATGTTGTTTTTTAGTTTTAAAAAATGATTGAGGTAGGTTTGAGGAAAATCTTCATAACCATTAATAACAATTTTATCAATTTTTCGAAGCTTTGATTTTTTAATACTTAGAGTTCCTTCAATTAAATCTTTTTTGACAGTGATGTTTTTTAATGAAACCTGAGAGAAAGAATTGCCTTGAGTTTCAAAAGTTTCAACAATTGCATTTAGTGTTCTTGATAACCCCCCAGTTAGAATATCAAAATGAGTATCTTTTACAGATGGAACTACTGCAAAAAGTTGCTTTTTGCTAATATCATTTTCTGAATAATAAATCCGTACCATCCTATTTAGATTGCCTAAATTAAATTGAGCATGATAGATAGAATCTCTTTTTTTTATAGTATCAAGTGAGAAATTTAAAAACCCATTTTGTGCTAGTTTGTTTTTTACAGAATCTAATGAATTGAATAGTGAAATTTCTGAAAGATGCGTCTTCTGATATTGAATGGAGTTTGTAAAAATAGTATTCACACTATCTTTTGCTGAAATTTCTAAGATTAATTTCTGACCATAGATAGACCCAAAACTCCATAAAAAGAAAACTAACACCAAATTAAGTGTGGAATGGCGTTTAAGAGGAGCTAAAAATTTTGTGGTTATCAAGATATAAAAATTGCCCATAGCTTTAGTTAAGGAAAATTTTTCTAACGCAGATAGCTGCCAAATTTTGTTCATATTACTCGATATTCCATGCTTAACTTGGTGTCTATATATATATGGTATAAAATTACGTTTCAAAACGCATCAAAAATAGCTAAAAAACTGTTTGCTGAATGCAGGTTTTGAAATGTTTTTAAAATGCTGATAAAATTTAGTTAATAGCTGTTTGAATAACAAGAAATTATTTATACATTTGCACACTCTTAAAAATAGAGGTTTAAGGAATAAAAATAATAATTAATTTATATGCCAACTATACAGCAATTAGTACGCAAGGGAAGAACCCAAATAACTAAGAAGAACAAATCGGCTGCATTGAATTCTTGTCCACAAAGAAGAGGCGTATGTACACGTGTTTATACAACAACACCAAAAAAACCAAATTCAGCTATGCGTAAAGTAGCAAGGGTAAGGTTAACAAATGGTAATGAAGTAAATGCATACATACCTGGTGAAGGACATAATCTTCAAGAGCACTCAATAGTATTAGTTAGAGGTGGAAGAGTAAAAGATTTACCTGGAGTTAAGTATCACGTAGTTCGTGGTGCATTAGATACTGCAGGTGTTGAGGGTAGAACACAGCGCCGTTCAAAATATGGAGCTAAACGCCCTAAAAAATAATTTTTAATACTTTAATGTTAAAGAAGTAATGAGAAAAAAAGTAGCCAAAAAGAGGATTCTTTTACCGGATCCTAAATTTAATGATCAATTAGTTACACGTTTTGTAAATAACTTGATGAAAGATGGGAAAAAATCTACAGCTTTCAAAGTATTCTATGATGCACTTGAGATTGTAGAAGAAAGAAAACAAGATGAAGAAAAGACTTCATTAGAAATATGGAAAGACGCCTTATCAAATGTAATGCCTCATGTAGAAGTGCGTAGTAGAAGAGTAGGGGGAGCAACATTTCAAATTCCAATGCAGATCAGACCAGACAGAAAAGTGTCTATGGCCATTAAGTGGATGATTTTATTTGCTAGAAAACGTAATGAGAAATCTATGGCTCAACGTCTTGCAGGTGAAGTTTTAGCTGCAGCAAAAGAAGAAGGAGCAGCAGTTAAGAAAAGAACAGACGTTCATAAAATGGCAGAAGCAAATAAAGCATTTTCACATTTTAGATTTTAATTAGAAAATGGCAAGAGATTTAAAATACACAAGAAATATAGGTATTGCTGCGCATATTGATGCAGGTAAGACCACAACTACAGAGCGTATTCTTTATTATACGGGTGTTAGTCATAAAATTGGTGAAGTTCATGATGGTGCCGCTACGATGGACTGGATGGAGCAAGAACAAGAAAGAGGTATTACAATTACTTCTGCTGCTACCACTTGTACATGGCAATTTCCTACAGAAAATGGTGAACCAACAGATGATGCTAAAGGGTATCATTTTAATATTATTGACACTCCAGGTCACGTTGATTTTACAGTAGAAGTAAACAGATCGTTAAGAGTTCTTGACGGTTTGGTTTTCTTATTTTCTGCAGTTGATGGCGTAGAACCTCAATCAGAAACCAACTGGAGATTGGCTGATAATTACAAAGTGCCAAGAATTGGATTTGTAAATAAAATGGACCGTCAAGGGTCTGATTTTATGATGGTTTGTCGTCAAGTAAAAGAGATGTTAGGTTCAAATGCTGTACCTATTGTATTGCCAATTGGTGAAGAAGCTGACTTTAGAGGAATTGTAGATCTAGTTAAAAATAGAGCTATAGTTTGGGATGAAGAAAGTATGGGATCAACATTTGAAGTTGTTGACATACCTGAAGACTTAAAAGAAGAAGCTGCTAAATATAGAGGTTTGTTGATTGAAGAGGTAGCGAGTTATGATGAGAATCTTTTAGAAAAATACATGGAAGATGAAGATTCAATTACAGAAGAAGAAGTACACAATGCATTGAGAGCTGCTGTAATGGATATGGCAATCATACCTATGATATGTGGTTCAGCATTTAAAAATAAAGGAGTACAATTTTTGTTAGATGGGGTATGTAGATATTTACCATCACCGGTAGATAAAGATGCAATTATTGGTACCGATCCTAATTCTGGAAACGAAATTGCTCGTAAACCGAATGTAAAAGAGCCTTTTGCTGCTTTAGCATTTAAAATTGCCACTGATCCTTTTGTAGGTCGTTTGGCATTTTTTAGAGTGTATTCGGGTAGATTAAATGCAGGTTCGTATGTATTGAATAATCGTTCAGGTAAAAAAGAACGTATCTCACGTATCTATCAAATGCATGCTAATAAACAAAATGCGATAGATTATATAGAAGCAGGAGATATAGGCGCAGCTGTAGGATTCAAAAGTATCAAAACAGGAGATACGCTTTCTGATGAAAAGCATCCAATTATTTTAGAGAGTATGGACTTTCCTGATCCGGTAATTGGTATTGCAGTTGAACCGAAAACAAAAGTTGATGTTGATAAGTTAGGGATGGCTTTGGCTAAATTAGCTGAAGAAGATCCAACTTTTCAAGTAAAAACTGATGAAGCTTCCGGTCAAACAATTATCTCAGGAATGGGAGAATTGCACTTAGATATTATCGTTGATAGATTGAGACGTGAGTTTAAAGTTGAAGTTAATGAAGGAGAGCCTCAAGTTGAATATAAAGAAACATTAACTAAAACTACCCAACATAGAGAGACTTATAAAAAGCAATCTGGTGGTCGTGGTAAGTTTGGTGATATTGTCTTCGAAATGGGTCCTGTAGATGAAGATTTTGAAGGATCTGGTTTACAATTTATTGATCAAATTAAAGGAGGTCGAATTCCTAAAGAATTTATTCCCTCTGTTGAGAAAGGTTTTAAAGCAGCAATGAAGAATGGTCCTTTAGCAGGATATGAAATGGATACGATGAAAATTACATTGAAAGATGGTTCTTTTCACCCTGTAGATTCTGATGCATTATCGTTTGAATTAGCAGCTAAGCTTGGTTATAAATCGGCAGCTAAAGCAGCAGGTGCAGTGATCATGGAACCTATTATGAAATTAGAAGCATTGACTCCTGAAGAAAATATGGGTGATATTGTTGGTGATCTAAATCGTCGTAGAGGTCAAGTTAGTGATATGTCAGATAGAGCAGGTTCTAAAGTAGTAAAAGCTACTGTACCATTATCTGAAATGTTTGGTTATGTTACATCGTTAAGAACATTGTCATCTGGTAGAGCTACTTCAACGATGGAATTTTCTCATTATGCAGCAACACCTTCTAATATTTCTGAAGAAGTAATTAAAAAAGCATTAGGTTAATTTACTAAATAGATAAAGATGAGTCAAAAAATTAGAATAAAATTAAAG
>CAYXAZ010000028.1:0-37500 GCA_964463085.1 uncultured Flavobacteriaceae bacterium
ATATATATGCTTGTAGCGCTGCTACTAATAATTCTAATATCATTAAACCAAATGCAAGTCCGAATGATAACGAGCTTCCAATCCAGCTTTTAAATAAAAACATTAAGCCTATAATACTCATTAATACTACGTGACCTGCTTTCATATTTGCGTACAAACGTATCATTAATGCAAAAGGTTTAATAAATGTTCCTAATAATTCTATAGGTGCCAAAATAATTTTCATGGGTGCAGGAACTCCAGGCATCCAAAAAATATGTTTCCAATAATCTTTTTTGGCTGTAAATGTTGTGATAAAATAGGTTAAAATTGCTAGTGAAAATGTTACTGCGATATTTCCTGTAATATTTACACCTAGAGGTGTTAATCCAAATAAATTTACAAACCAAATAAAGAAAAATATGGTTAATAAATAGTTCATGTATTTTTTATAATGTTTTTCGCCAATATTTGGTATTGCAATTTCATCTCTTATATACAATATAATAGGTTCTAAAAATCGTCCGGGACCTTTACCGATTCCACCATTTTTAGCGTACGATCTTGCCAATCCACCAAATAATAAAAAGAGAATTAAACTAGTAACTATAATCATTACTACATTTTTAGTAATCGATAAATCTAAAGGTTTTTCATTAGATTCATAACCTTTTTCATTGTGATGAATTACTCCGCTACTATCTGTTTTATAGATATGTCCATTTCCATGAGATATTGCATAATAATTACCATTACTTTCTGCTACACTTTCACCGTGATGAAACTTTGAAGATGAGAAAACATGTAAGCCATTGTCCCATAATATGATTGGTAAAGGAAAAGTTAAATAATCAGTAACATGAAAATCATGAGCATCTAACAGGTGATGATTAATATCTGCTTTGATTTGTTCTTTCAACGATAGTGTTTCACCATGACCATTATCATGAGCGACTTCTTGAGCATTATTATGTTGGATAATCTCATGCTCTTCCTCGTGTTGCGCATTCGATTGAAAAGCAATTATTAATAATAAAGAAGTAAGTAAATTAAGTAATTTTTTTTGTTGCATATCACTCAAATAATACAGTGTATTTAAAATCCGTGCAAAGATACTGTTTTATGTCAAATTCAAAAATAAATTTGAATGTTTATTTGTTGTTTTTTTATCCAACAAAATGATACATTTATTACGTTAAATTTTTGAGTAATTTAACTAAAGCGGCAGTTTCAATTATGAGGCAAACAGTATAGGGAAGAAAAAAGGAACTAAACTCTAATGTACTTATTTCCCCATCAGCTTTGTAGGAAGAATAAAAGAAAAGGAAAAAGAGAATAAATTTTAAAAAACTACCTGCAATGAATAAAAACCCTAATTGAGTTTTAAGTTTAATTCTAAAAGAATATAAAAGAATATAAACACCCAAAGCTAATCCGTAATTCATAATGTAGGCTGGAATAATCTTATGATCAAAAAGAGGTAAATGATTAAAATGAAGGTATAAAATGTGCAATCCGAAAATTACAGTTACGCATACAGTCAATAAAATGATAAAATACTTTAGCGGATTATTCATATTTTACTATTCATTGTTCATTTTATTCAATTGTTTTACTATGCTCCAGATAGAAGCTATTAGACCAATTAAAATAAACCCTAAAGTAAATAATTTTTTCTGCATTAAAAATTTAGTATCTAGCCATTTACCTAAGTAAGCGGCAAGATAAATAGTTGCGCCTAATTGAAAAGCAATACCGGTAAAGCGAATATATTTATTAAGCGATTTTTTCTGCTTTTGGTTGCTCATTTTTTAATGCTTTAATAGAGCCTTTCATATTACAAGTAGCGTTAAAGTTAGCTCCAGGCTCTACAGAAAGTTTACCTAATATAACATCACCAGAAATATGTGCAGACGATTTTAATGACAATAATTGATCAACGGTTAGATTGCCTGAGAACTTCCCTTCAATATCAGCATTTGTACATTCAATAGTTCCTTTAACAGCACCTTCTACACCAATTACAACTCTACCGGAAGTTTTAATTTTACCTTCTACCTTACCATCAATTCTAAAATCTCCTTCGGATTTAATATCTCCAACAAAAGTGGTGTCTTTACCAATAATATTACGAGCTAGTACTTGGTTTGGGTTTGATTTTTTTTCAGAAAACATAATTTTTACATTTTTAATTTATACTCCGTTTTATATTTCAATCTTTTTCATAGTCAAAGTGGGGAGTAACTATTTTCTTTTTTATAATAATTTATTTTTTTTCAATCTCTGATGAAACAGTATTTAAACCGCCTAAAATTCTAACAGCGTGTTTACCTTCTTCAGTATTCGGATAATTAATTGCTACAAAATCTAAAGCTTCTTTAAAGGCCTTAACTCCTTTTGTTTTCATTAATATATATGCTTTTAATAATTCAAATTTAGGAATTATAGGTAAATCTTCAAATTGTTTTATTGCATTTTCAGATTTTTGTAAGGCATCTTCATAGCGATAAAAATCATAATCACAATACGCATCATTATATACTCCCTCGGGTGAATTGTCTTTTTCATTTGATGCAAGAACGTGTTCCGGATTTAAGATAATAGCTGCATACCTAGAATCTGGATAATTGTTAACGATAGCTTCTCTATATTTATTGCTCTTTTCAACATTAAATTCTGTATATATTTTATAGAGGTGATAATTAATAGGTAGCACTAAGCTTTCTTTTGGATTAAAACTCAGTAATTTTTCTAATCTGTCTGCTGCTAAAGGATATTCTTTAAACTGTTCTTTATAAATTAAACCTAACTTAAAATATGCATCATTTCGTTGTGAAGTAATACTGTCTAATTCTGTTTTTTCTGTTGGGATTCTACTCAAATAGTAATCTAACTCATACTTTTTAGAATTATCAAAGGTGTTAGCTGCTTCCAGCACTTCTAACTCTTCTTTGACTTTGGTTGCAGCTTTTTTATTTGACAAACGCCAATTGTCTTCTAAAGCCCTATTGCCCCAGATCTTACGAAATTCTTGTTTACCAAAACCAGCTACTGATGTATTATAAAAATAGAATTTACTACCTATTGAAGCATCTTTAGATCCATCATCATTAAAATTACCAAAACCTGAAGTGATTGTAGTTTCTTCTAATTTTCTCTTAGCCTCTTCTTCCTCTTTTTTAAGTTTATCTATATATGATTGATAAAATTGCTCTTGTTCTTCTTTAGGTAGACTTGCAATTTTTA
The DNA here is from genome assembly GCA_964463085.1 of uncultured Flavobacteriaceae bacterium. Classification (GTDB taxonomy): domain Bacteria; phylum Bacteroidota; class Bacteroidia; order Flavobacteriales; family Flavobacteriaceae; genus Aureibaculum. The sequence goes on from CAYXAZ010000028.1 coordinate 3,226, forward strand.
AGATACTATCATTGTTTTTAGCAATACCTTCATATAGAATAACTTCTTCTAAACTTTTACGCTTTCTAATAATACGTCTAACCCTTTTTACATTCTTGTTTTTTGTAATTTGAATGACACTATCATAATATGAACCTGCAGGTTGAAAATCAGCTTTATCAAAAAGAATGTTTCCTAATTGTTCATAGGATAATTCTCTTTGAAAATCTTTTGCTTGTTTGGTTCTGAGAGAATTTTCAAAATTAGTTGCCGCTTTATCTATACTGTCATTTTCAAGTTCAATGAGTCCTTTTTGATAAAAAAGTTCATCTAAAAAAGGTCTGTTACCTCTGTCTTTGATCAATTTGTTTAAAGTGGTGAATATAAGTTCAGTACTATCTTGTTTTGAATAATTTTTTGCCCTGTCTATATAAGCATGAATTTTATATCTAAGCGGCGCCTTTTTAGTTTTTGCCAAGGCTTCAAAAGCCATATTAGAAGAGTCAATTTTTTGCTGAGTTCTGTATAACTGACCTAAAATAAATAAATTACGGGCTTTTAGTTTGTTGTTGTCAGAAAAGAAAACAGCACTATCCAAATGACGGATTACTTTATCAGTACTATCTAAAGAAGTGTAAGCCATTGCCATGGTTGTATGCGCGTTTTCAATAGTTTTTAAAGGGAGGTATTCATTTTTTAAGAGCAATTTTAAAGTTTCTAAAGCCAATTGTTCGTTTTGTAATCGTACCAATGTTTTTGCCTGCCAAACTCTGGTTTCATCTCTTAGATCTCCATCAGTATAATTTTCTAAAATAAAATTAAATGCTTCTAAAGCGGGTACAAATCGTTGCGAATAATAACGCGCTTTACCTAATAATAAATAGGCATCATCAATTTGACGATTACGTTCTTTACCATTAATATCCATTGAGTGTTTTTGTACAGCTTTTACAGCTTTTACTTCGGCTTTTTCAAAACCTTGCGCTGTACTTTCACCATCATCATTTTGTTTCTTTGCATTAATTGTAGGAATCTCTAATTTTTCTTCTTCAATTTTTAGTGGTTCAATTGGTAATAATTCCCAAAAATTATCATTGTAATTATCATCCAATACTTGCTTTGCCTGATCAAAAGCAACATTACCATTATAGAGTACATTGTATTTGGTAGAAAGTGTATGTAGATTTCTATTTAAAAAAGCATCTTTTTTTGTTGAACAACTATAAAGTGCAACTAAAAAACTTAGTAAAAGCAGGTAAGATAGAATCCTTTTTTTAAACATACTATTAAAACTTAATTAAGTACGAATTATTGCGAAAGTAAAAGTACAAATAAATATGGATGAACTTGTAATAAAAAATTACTATTGTCAGACTAATGAAATGAAACTCCTGAAATCTCGGGACTGTTAGAAAAAAGAACCTTTTTAAAGTAAAAACCCTTAATAGTGATTGATTTTAATATGATAAATAGAGGTTCAAAATTTTTAATCGGAAACTTCTGATAAAAGACTAAACAGCAAAATGACTTTCTAATTCTTTAAGGGTTTCTGCTGATGTTTTAATATCTTTTACAATGTTCCCTTTTTCTAAGACTACAATACGTTCACAAACTTCGGTTACATGAGTTAGATCGTGGCTTGAAATGAGTACTGTTATCTCTCGATTTTCTGTAAGTTCTTTAATAATTTGCTTTAATCGAATTTGAGTAGTTGGGTCTAAATTGGCAAAAGGTTCGTCTAAAATAACAACTTCAGGGTTACCTATAAGCGCAGCAACAATACCGGCTTTTTTTTGATTTCCTTTTGATAGGTCACGTAAATATTTTTTCTTACCGACAATTTCATCGTTAAAAAATTCATCAAACAGTTGTAAGAATGCATCAATATCGGCAGTATTCATTCCGCGTAATTCTCCAATAAAATAGAAGTATTCTTCAGGTGTTAAATAATCTATTAAAAAACTCTCGTCAATAAACGAGCCTGTAAAAGATTTCCAATCTTCACTTTTATTTACAATGACATTATTATTGATGATTTCTCCGGTAGTTGGTCGTATCAAGTCTAGTAAGATATTAAAATAGGTAGTTTTTCCTGCACCATTATTACCTACCAATCCAAAACTTTGACCTTTAGGAATGTCAAGATTCTCTATATTTAAAACTTCAGCTTGCCCGTATTTTTTTGAAATATTTACTGATTGTATCATGATGTTTTGTGCCTTAAGTTTGTGATTATTATTTTTGATCGAATGCGTGAATGGTTGCGTATTTATCTTCTATATACTTTTTCTCTATAAGGTTCATAAAATAATTTTTAAAAAGTATTCCGATTAGGCCAGCGACAGCTATAGCAATTACACCGGCATTAAATCCAATAAGTTTACTGAAAATAAAAAACAAGATAGTTGGAATTCCCATAATAGGTATTATAATTAAAAATTGGGTAGCACTTGTTCCTTGCATATTGCTAAAACCACTTTTGTTTAAATCAATTCTTTTTCTATTGAATGAGCCTGCATATAATAAAAACAGTGAATTAAACCCAATATTAAAAATAGCACCAGCTGTAATAATTAGAAATTTATCAACTCCAAAATAGATGTATGGAATGCTTAGAAGGTATAAAATAATGGTCATAACAACCATTAAAACCCATTTAGATTCTAAAAATTTTCGATAACGGATATTCTGACTCATTAACATTTTATAATGAGAACTATCCCAAGCTGGAATAAACTGTCCGTAATTAAGTGTGAACCCTCCAGTTATAAAAATACATACAAAAACAAGGAATGTTGGTATATTGTTATAGGTGTCTTGTGTGAAAAATAGTAAGCCATAGAATAAAAACAAAAACGACATAAAAAATACTGTTTTAGTGCGTTTGTTTCTCCAGATTAATCGAATATCATTTTTTATAAATATTGAAACATCACCTAATTTATCAGCCCAAGATAAATCTACTGTATTAGCTTCTTTTATCTTTTTAGAGATGGCACCGTCTAAATAAACCTTGTTTTTAAGGTCTTTAAAGTTTAAAAAGTAAGTCGATATGGCTAATACCAATGGTACTATGGCAAGTAGAGGAGTTTTAATTAAAGAGTCAAATAAATGACCAAAAAACGGAGTTATATCATATACTCCAAAATATTGAATTGCTATTAATGTGATTAAAATAAAAGTAATACTTGTAAAAGCAAGATTATTTTTATTGATTAAAAAATTGATAAAGTTATTAAATAAAGTAAGGGAAATCATTGCTGCTAACCATCCTAAAATTCCAATAGTACTATAACCTTCTCTAAGTAACATTATACTCATAGGTATAAAAGCAAAAAGAGGTAAAAAATTAAAAAAGGAAACTACAGATTTACCCAACACATAATGAACCAATGTTGTTTTTTTGACGGGTAATATTAATAACGGCTTGATATTCATCATAGGTAGTTTTTGCATTAAATACCTAAAAATAAGATCGCCTAAAAACCAAAAAACCAATAGGGAGTTTAACTTTTGTAATGGATCAACATCAGGAAAAAATTCTTTCAGAATAGGAATAATTCCAAAACCTAAAGCCAAAAAAGAAACTAAAAAGTAGATAGCAAAAAAGCCCATGAGCATATTTAATGCCATACTCTTTTGCCAATATGATGAACGGAAAAACTGTTTCCATTCCAGTTTTAAAAATCGTAAAATCATTTGAGTTGTTTTATTATTAACCTGAGTTCTATCTAAGCTGTAAAAAATATTAGGTCAAACTCAGGTTATTAGTGAATTGATTTGGTGTTTTGTTACAAAAAAATTGAAACTAAAAGTACATAAACTCTCCAAACTCACTAGTAATAGTCAGTTTCTTCTTGTCAGAACCTTCCACTTTCCCAACAATTTGAGCATCTACATTAAAAGAATTAGAAATTACAATAATGTCATCAGCAATTTCTTTAGGAACATATAATTCCATTCTGTGACCACAGTTAAAAACCTGATACATTTCTTTCCAATCAGTATTTGATTGCTCGTGTATTAATTTAAACAGTGGAGGTATATCAAATAAATTATCTTTTATAATATGAAGGTTGTCGATAAAATGTAAAATTTTAGTTTGAGCGCCACCACTACAATGTACCATTCCGTGAATTTCTTTTGATGAGTATTTAGAAAGAATTTCTTTTATAATAGGAGCATAAGTTCTGGTTGGTGAAAGTACTAGTTTTCCAGCGTTAATTGGAGATTCATCAATACTATCGGTTAACTTCATGCTGCCTGAATAAATGAGGTCTTCGGGGACCGCATCATCAAAACTTTCAGGATATTTTTTTGCTAAAGATTTTTCAAAAACATCATGGCGTGCAGAAGTGAGTCCATTACTGCCCATACCACCATTATATTCCTTTTCATAAGTTGCTTGTCCGAAAGAAGCCAAGCCAACAATTACATCGCCAGCTTTAATATTGGCATTATTAATAACGTCACTTCGTTTCATTCTTGCGGTAACGGTAGAGTCTACAATAATGGTTCTTACCAAGTCACCAACATCAGCAGTTTCACCTCCGGTAGAATGGATAGTTACGCCATAGCTGGCTAAGTCTTTTAATAATTCTTCTGAGCCATTTATAATAGCAGAGATCACTTCACCGGGAATCACATTTTTATTTCTGCCAATGGTAGATGATAGTAAAATATTATCTGTTGCACCAACACATAATAGATCATCAATATTCATAATGAGAGCGTCTTGTGCAATGCCTTTCCAGACGGAAATGTCTCCTGTTTCTTTCCAATACATATAGGCTAATGATGATTTAGTACCAGCACCATCTGCGTGCATTATAATGCAATAGTCATCATCATTGGTCAAATAATCGGGAACGATTTTACAAAACGCTTTCGGAAAAAGCCCTTTGTCAATATTAGAAATGGCTTTATGTACGTCTTCTTTTGAAGCGGAAACACCTCTGAGGTTATATCGATTGTCAGACATTTTGTTGTTTGTTATTTGTTATTATGTTTTAGGGTTTTGAATTTATTTAACTCAATAACCTAGTAACTCAATAACTCTTATATAATACTTTTCGATTCCTTTTCAATTTAGTCTAATAGAAACAATTTTCTCTTATCATAATCAATCACCGCTTTTCCTTTTTCTAAAATATCAGCACCAATAATTCCGTTTACAGGTTTTGCATTTTGTTTGGTGAGTGCATTATTGATATGTGTTAGATCTAATAATACAAGATTTACTTTTTTAAGCTTATAATCACCAATCTTTATTTTATTCTTTTTAGAAATTTGTGTATCAATTTCTCCTTCGCCGGCACCAGCGGCTTTATGGTCTGAGTCTTCAGTAATGAGATTAAATTTTTCAATTTCATCAAAACCAACACAAGAATTTGAAGCACCGGTATCTAAAATAAATCGACCTTTTTTACCATTTATCTTGGCTTTAATTTCAAAATGATTGGTCGCCGTTCTTTTAAGCTTGATACAATGATAACTCCTGTTGCTTAAGAAATGTTTAAGACTCATTTATAGTACAGACTTAAATTGTTTTAAAAACCGGATATCATTTTCAAATAACATTCTAATATCCGGGATTTGATATAATAACATTGCTATACGTTCAATTCCCATTCCGAAAGCAAAACCGCTATATTTTTCAGGATCAATATTGGTGTTTTTTAATACATTAGGGTCAACCATACCACAACCCATAATCTCTAACCAACCTGTACCTTTGGTAATTCTATAATCGGTTTCTGTTTTTAGTCCCCAATAAATATCAACTTCTGCACTCGGTTCGGTAAATGGAAAATAAGAAGGGCGCAATCTGATCTTAGATTTCCCAAACATTTCTTTGGTAAAATAAATTAGAGTTTGTTTTAGATCAGCAAACGATACATCGGTATCAATATATAATCCTTCTACTTGATGAAAAATACAATGTGATCGTGCTGAAATATCTTCGTTTCTAAATACACGTCCGGGAGAGATCGTTCGTATAGGAGGTTCGTTATTTTCCATATAACGAATCTGTACTGATGAGGTATGCGTTCGCAGTAACATATCTTTTTCAACATCTTTAGATTTTTCCACAAAGAAAGTATCTTGCATATCTCTTGCCGGATGATATTCTGGTAAGTTCAACGCCGTAAAATTATGCCAGTCATCTTCAATTTCAGGACCTTCAGAAATGGTAAATCCAATACGAGAAAATACATCGATAATTTGATTTTTAACGATTGATATCGGGTGTCTAGAACCTAATTCAATGGGTTCAGCAGGTCTTGTTAGATCGCCATACTGACTTTTTTGCTCCGTTGCGCTATCTATAGTATCAGTTAGTTCAGTAACTTTGTCAGTAGCAGCATTTTTTAAGGTGTTTAATGCTTGTCCGAAATCTTTACGCAATTCAGCATCTACATTTTTAAATTCGGCAAATAGATCTTTTAATAAACCTTTACTGCCTAAATATTTAATTCTGAATGTTTCAATTTCATCCTTAGAAGTAGCTTTAAAATTTGTTACTTCATCAATTAACTTATGTACTTTATCTAACATCTAATCTTCATTGTTAAGTTGCAAATTTAATCTTTTTCTTTAACTATAAGGATTCCTTTTTTGTAGATTTTTTTTCATTTTTAGTAATAGAACTCAAACACTTTCGTTACTAACAATATGTGTAAAAATAAATATCGTTTTAAATTTAGAATATTACAATTTTAATTACTTTTACCGCATTAAATTGTAAAAAGAATAAAAACAACCTACTAAAATTATGGAATCAAAAATAAATGCATTTATGGACTTGGTGAAACAACGTAATCACCATGAGCCGGAATTTTTACAAGCTGTTCACGAAGTTGCTGAAACAGTAATACCTTATATTGTTAATAATGATATCTATCATGGTAAAAATATTCTATTAAGAATGGTTGAGCCTGAAAGAGTAATCATGTTTAGAGTTAGTTGGGTTGATGATGCCGATGAAGTTCAGGTAAATAGAGGATATCGTATACAAATGAATTCTGCTATTGGTCCTTATAAAGGTGGTTTAAGATTCCATCCTACAGTAAACTTAAGTATTTTAAAATTTTTGGCTTTTGAGCAAGTATTTAAAAATTCTTTAACAACATTGCCAATGGGTGGTGGTAAAGGAGGTTCTGATTTTGATCCGAAAGGAAAATCAGATAATGAGATTATGCGTTTTTGCCATGCTTTTATGAGCGAATTATGTCGCCATATAGGTCATAATACTGATGTGCCTGCAGGCGATATTGGTGTTGGAGGTCGTGAAATAGGATTCTTATTCGGTCAATATAAAAAATTACGTAATGAGTTTACCGGTGTATTAACAGGTAAAGGTGCTACTTGGGGAGGGTCTTTGATCAGACCGGAAGCTACCGGTTATGGCAATGTGTATTTCGCTCAGAATATGTTAGCAACTAAAAACGATTCTTTTAAAGGAAAAACAGTAACTATTTCAGGTTCCGGTAATGTAGCACAATTTGCTACCCAAAAAGCGATTGAATTAGGAAGTAAAGTAGTTACAATGTCTGATTCTTCAGGATATATTTATGATGCTGATGGCATAGATACTGATAAGTTAAACTTTATAATGAATTTGAAGAATGTAAAACGAGGTAGAATAAAAGAATATGTTACAAAATATCCGAATGCTAAATTTGTTGAAGGTAAAAAACCTTGGGCTGAAAAATGTGATATTGCATTACCATGTGCAACACAAAATGAATTAGATGGTGACGCTGCGAATACATTAGCTTCGAATGGTTGTATTTGTGTAAGTGAAGGAGCCAATATGCCCTGTACTCCTGAAGCGATTACAGCTTTTCAAAAACATAAAATGTTATTTGCTCCAGGTAAGGCTTCAAATGCAGGAGGCGTTGCTGTTTCTGGTTTAGAAATGAGTCAAAACTCATTGCGTTATAATTGGACAAGAGAAGAAGTAGATGCTAAATTGAAGCAGATTATGGAAGATATACATACTGCATGTCTTAAATATGGAAAAAATGATGACGGCTCTATAGATTATGTAAAAGGTGCTAATATTGCAGGTTTTGTAAAAGTAGCTGATGCTATGTTGGCTCAAGGAGTGGTGTAGTTAGCCTCTCCCGGGTCTCCCCGAAAGGTCATTTTCTAGAATTAGAATGAGGCATTTTAGTTTGAAAAGTAATTAACATGTCCTCTTGAGCGTCCCGAAGCTTTGGGAGAAGAGCTTTTATATTGATGCTTTAAGCATTTCGACTGCGCTCAATGTGACATTTAGGTAAATCTTATTTTTCAAATTATTCAATGCCATTATCTAGGAAATAACCCCCCCGAAAGGGAAGAATATAGATTTAAAATCACTGTTGTCCGGTAAAAAGTAGTTTATGAACTAAAATTACAAGTATATAAAGGACTCCAAGGTTTTCTAAAAATGTATCCTTGCTTTTTAAAAAATTTAAAATGTTTGGATTTTATGAAAATTTGTATTCTAATCAAACCTTTATCAATTAGTTACAATTAAGTCTTAAATCTTGGTTCTATTAGCGAAGCGGTCTTACGTCTTTAACTGGGCACTACTGATTTAAAATTTAATTTAGACCTCACAGGTTAGATACTGAAACGAGTTCAGTACATAAAACCTGTGAGGTCTTTTTTTTGTAGTTTTATAATGTGAATGAAAATGTAGCACATCGTAAAATTATTCATGTTGATATGGATGCATTCTACGCTTCTGTAGAACAGCTAGACAATCCTGAATTACGAGGAAAACCATTAGCTGTCGGCGGTGGTGGAGATAGAGGTGTGGTTTCTGCAGCCAGTTATGAAGCACGTAAGTTTGGGGTTCGTTCGGCGATGAGTGGTGTATTGGCAAGAAAAAATTGTCCTCATCTTATTTTTGTAAGACCACGGTTTGATAGGTATAGCGAAATATCTAAACAAATAAAAAATATTTTTTTTGAATATACCGATTTGGTAGAACCACTTTCGTTAGATGAAGCATATTTAGATGTCACTCATAACAAAAAGAACATGTCATCAGCAACTATGTTGGCACAAGAAATAAGACAACGCATTTTTGATGAAGTAGGTTTACGAGCTTCGGCAGGAATTTCAATCAATAAGTTTATTGCTAAAGTAGCCTCTGATATTAATAAACCCAACGGACAAAAAACAGTACCACCGGAAGAAGTGATTTTATTTTTGGAAGAATTAGCTATTGAAAAGTTTTATGGTGTTGGTAAAGTTACTGCTGCAAAAATGTATAACCTAGGTATTTTTACTGGAAAAGACCTAAAAGAAAGATCCTTAGAGTTTTTAACGCAACATTTTAAAAAATCAGGAGGGTATTATTACAATATTGTAAGAGGAATCCACAATAGTCAAGTTAAAACGGATAGAATAAGGAAGTCTGTAGCTACCGAACATACTTTTCATACAAATTTGACTTCAGAAGTATATATGTTAGAAAAGTTAGAACGTATTGCTGAGGAGTTAGCAAAACGACTAAAAAGAACAAAAGTTTCCGGTAAAACCATCACATTAAAAATTAAGTATAGCGATTTTTCTTTACAGACCCGAAGTAAAACATTACAATATTTTATCAATGATAAAGATCTATTACTTGAGGTTGCTAAAGAATTGTTATATCAAGAGAAAATGCATAACTCAGTTAGATTGTTGGGTTTGTCCTTAACAAATTTAGATACAAATAGTAAAAAGAAAGAAAAATCAGCCGTATTTGATATTCAATTAAAATTGGAGTTTTAGCACATCTTTTTATAATTTTAATGTTTGAACTGTCCCCTTGAGTCCCGATAGCTATCGGGATTAGTGTTGTTATTAATAAATATAATCAAATTATAGATAGAATTTATTCACTAAATTTGGAATAGTTTTTGTAGTATTATAAATCATTTATTATGAGGAATTTAATTTACACAATATCAATTTTAGGCTTTTTGATAGTTGCTTGTGGCACACCTAAAAAAACAGTTGCCACTACTGACAATCAAAAAGAAGAACCTGTTAGAATTGCAAACGATAGTTTAGAGTATGAAATTATTATTATTGATGTGGGGTTTAATTTTTATTTGAATTCCATTGCTAAACCTATGAATTACTATTCTCAAAGCTACTTAGAGACTAGAAATAGAATATATGTAGTTGAGTGGAATAATAGGGTTATAAATCCGTCAAGATTTAATCCTAATATCTATGAAAATATAATTGACTACCAACCTAATATTGATTATGGATTAGAAGTTAATTATAAATTATTTAACTATTTTCAGTTCGCACAGCGTAAATACAACATGAGACTCGGAAATTTTAGGGTTGATGGCTGATTAAAATGTAAACCTTTGTGGTCCACCTCTTCTAATTTCTTCATTAGCAAAAGCTTCGAATTTGTCAAAATTTTCTCTAAAAGCATTTGATAGTTTAAATGCCATTGTATAATAAGCTTTGTCATCGTTCCAAGTAGACCTCGGACTTAACACTTCAGTTGGTACTCCCGGGCATTTTCTTGGTTGAGCAACACCAAAAACAGAATGAATATGATAATCTTCGTAGCAATAAGATCCTAAATCACCATTCAATGCAGCATTGATCATTGCACGTGTATACTTTAGTTTCATTCTAGTACCAACACCATAAGGTCCACCTGTCCATCCGGTATTAATTAACCATACATTTACATTAGAATCTTTCATTTTTTTACTCAACATTTCTGCATATTCTGCAGGATGCAAAGGCATAAAAGGAGCGCCAAAACAAGCAGAAAAAGAAGGCTGAGGTTCGTTTACACCAGCTTCGGTTCCGGCAACTTTAGCTGTATAACCTGATATAAAATGGTAAGCCGCCTGATTTGGAAGTAATCTGGAAATTGGAGGTAATACTCCAAAAGCATCAGCAGTTAAGAAAAATATATTTTTAGGATTACCGGCTAATGAAGGCACTTGTATGTTATCAATATGATCTATCGGATAACTAACACGTGTATTTTGAGTAATTGATACATTAGAAAAATCTACTTCATTAGTTCCTTCTTTAAAGACAATATTCTCTAGCAATGCTCCTGGTTTTATAGCTCTATAAATATCCGGTTCATTTTCTTCTGATAGATCAATTGCTTTTGCATAACAACCGCCTTCAAAATTAAAAATGATATTATCTTTTGTCCATCCGTGCTCATCATCACCAATTAATTTTCTATTCGGATCTGCCGATAGCGTAGTTTTTCCTGTACCAGACAAGCCAAAGAAAATAGCTGTTTCACCGTTTTCACCTACATTGGCTGAACAGTGCATAGGCAAAGTTTCTTTAAATACAGGTAGAATAAAATTCAAGGCAGAAAAAATACCTTTTTTTACTTCACCTGTATAGCCTGTTCCGCCTATTAAAGCAACTTTTCTTGTAAAATTTAAAATTGCAAAATTATGTTGTCGCGTACCATCTTCAGATGCTACAGCCATAAAGCTCGGTGCTTGAATAATAGTCCATTCTGGCTTGAAGTTTTTAAGTTCATCTTTAGTAGGTCTTAAAAACATATTATAGGCAAATAAGTTTGACCAAGGAAGCTCAGTAATCATCCGTATATTTATACGATATCTATCATCTGCACAAGCATAAGCATCTCTGGCATATATTTCTTTACCGGAAAGATGTGCAACTACTTTGTTATATAACTTGTCAAATTTAGCTGAATTGAAAGGAATATTAATATCACCCCACCAAACTTTATCTTTGGTGATATCATCTTTAACTATAAATCGATCTTTGGGTGAACGACCAGTGAATTCACCGGTATTTACTGCCAATGCGCCAGAACTGGCAAGTTTGCCTAAGCCATTATCTACACAAATTTTAGTTAATTTTTCGGGTGTAAGATTCCAATGTATAGTAGCATTTTTTATTCCGTAATTTTCCATAGCACTGTTTACGGATTGAGTTGTGTGTTCCATTTTTGTTTTAGTTAAAAATGATAGGCAAAATTAAGCATAATTATTTTTAACGAAAACGTTTTAGTATTTTTTTTATTTTAAATAAGTACTATAAAAAAATTAATGTTTTTTTAGAAAATTTAAAAGCATTATAAACCAACCAATTATAAAAAGAAGACCTCCAAAAGGAGTGATAAACCAAATAGATTTTGGATCAATATTGCCTACAGTAATAGCATAAATAGAACCTGAAAAAAATAGTATGGCTATAAAAAACAGAAAACTGATTAAATTTTTAGTTTTTGTAGAAAACCCGGAGTAAGTATTCACAAAAAGTAATACGATAACATGGTACATTTGATAGCGAACCCCGGTATTAAAACTTTGTAAAGCATCACTAGTTAATGTTTCTTTTAATGCATGAGCCCCAAAAGCACCTAAAATAATAGCTATAATTCCAAATAAGGCAGTAATAGATAAATTTCTATTCATCAGTTCAAAAATTTTATATAAAAGTAGTATATTTAAATAAATGAACTCATCTCATTTTCGGTTAAAAACAAAAAAGTCAAGATGAGTTCAATAATTTATTCAATTGAAAACTCAAAAAAAAAACTTAAAAATAGTATTTAGGTCAACTTTTATTCACGAGATTCATTTAGCCAAAGCGAAGCTCGAAAACGAAGAGATTAAAAGTTATATGATTGATGAAAATCTTACTTATACTATTGGAACTGCCTTTATAGAAGAATACAAGTTAAGGTGGGTTCTAATAATTGATTTGCATCAAAATTTTCAGAGTTTTTCATAGACAACTAAAATTTTTGAAGCACTATCCGGATAATGTAATAAAATTTTAGACAGTATATGGGAAACTCTGGAAACCCTTTCGGGAACAAAGATAACGAACAATCTGACTGCGTTATATTTTTTATGGAATAGCTATGGTTATTACAAAAAAATATGCCTTGCATCTTATCCGTTCTATTTGTTTTTTGAAAGAAATGAATTATTAGAACCCACCTTAATGGTAAATGAGTCAGATTTTGAGAAAGCACGTACTATTTTGAGTTTGTATAAAACTTAAAACTTTTTTTGAATAAAATACATCAAATTCCTTACTTTCGTTTTAAATAATCTGATATAAAAAAATATGAGAAAAGTGTTGGTTATTGGTGCTGGTCGATCATCATCATCATTGATAAAATATTTATTAGATAAATCTACTGAAGAAAATCTACAAATTATAGTTGCTGACGTTTCAAAACAATCAGCTGAAGCTAAACTACAGAGTCATGCCAACGGAAAGTCCATAGCTTTAGACGTGTTTGATACTACTGCAAGAAAAAAAGCTATTCAAAATGCAGATATAGTAGTTTCTATGTTACCCGCTCGTTTTCATATTGAAGTTGCCAAAGATTGTGTTACATATAAAAAGCATATGGTCACAGCATCTTATATTTCTAAAGAAATGAAAGCCTTAGATGAAGAGGTGAAAAAACAAGGACTTGTTTTTATGAATGAAATAGGTTTAGATCCAGGGATTGACCATATGAGCGCTATGCAAGTTATTGATAAAATTAGAGGTAATGGTGCTAAAATGTTAATGTTTGAATCTTTTACCGGAGGCTTGGTAGCACCTGAGAGTGATACTAATCTATGGAATTATAAATTTACTTGGAATCCAAGAAATGTAGTATTGGCCGGTCAAGGAGGTGCTGCAAAATTTATTCAAGAAGGAAAATATAAATATATACCCTATCATAAATTATTTAGGAGAACAGAAATTTTGCATGTAAATGGTAATGGTAAATTTGAAGCTTATGCAAATAGAGATTCTTTGAAATATATTAAAGAATATGGTTTAGATGATATTCTGACCATGTACAGAGGTACTATTAGACATATTGGTTTTTCAAGAGCTTGGAATATGTTTGTACAGTTAGGGATGACTGATGATAGTTATATTATGGAAGGTTCAGAAAATATGAGTAATCGTGATTTTACAAATTCTTTTTTAGCCTATAATCTGCATGATTCTGTCGAATTAAAATTACGTTCATATCTTAAGATAGACCAAGATGATGTCATGTGGGAAAAATTAACAGAGTTAGATATTTTTAATGCAAATAAAAAAATAGGAATTAAAGGTGCTACACCTGCACAAATGTTACAAAAAATATTAATGGATAGTTGGACATTGCAAGAAGATGATAAAGATATGATTGTAATGCAGCATAAATTTGGATATGAATATCAAGGCGAGAAACGTCAAATAGAATCGAGCATGATGGTTATTGGCGAAGATCAAACCTATACGGCGATGGCTAAAACAGTGGGCTTACCGGTAGCTATCGCCGCACTTAAAATATTAAACGGGCAAATAAAAACTCCCGGTGTTCAATTGCCAATTACAAAAGAAGTCTACGAACCTATTTTGAAAGAGTTAAAAGAATATGGGATTGAATTTAACGAAATAAAAGTGCCATATTTAGGCTATAATCCTGAAAATATAAATGGTTGAGAATAATTCGAAAAGATATTTTAAAAAAAGAAATAATATACGGTTGTATGGGCTTAGGAGGTGATTGGAATACCAATTCCCTTACGGCTACAGATATATTAACTGCTGAAAGAGCAATTGAAGCAGCATTAGAATCTGAAATCACCATTTTTGACCATGCTGATATTTACAAATTAGGTAAAGCCGAAACAGTTTTCGGAAAAATATTACATAATAAACCCTCTTTAAGAGATAAAATAACGGTACAATCTAAAGCAGGAATTTGTTATCATAAAGGCATTAAAAAATCAAATATTTATGATTTAAGTAAAGCATATTTATTACAACAAGTTGATGCTATTTTACGACGTTTGCATACAGATTATTTAGATGTTTTCTTATTACATCGTGCAGATCCATTGTTGAATCCCGAAGAAATCGGAGATACATTCAGCGTTTTAAAAAAAGCGGGCAAGGTGAAGCGTTTTGGTGTTAGTAATATGTCTTTGCATCAAATAAAACTGATTCAAAAATATTGCGATGAACCATTGGTTGCTAATCAAATACAATTGAGTTTAAGACATTCATTAGTACTAGACAGTGGAGTTTTAGTGAATAGAGTTAACAAAACTGATTTTAATGGTGTAGAAGGGTTGTTAGAATATGCCCAGATTCATGATTTGGCAATTCAAGCTTATAGCTCTTTAGATGGCGGTAAGTTTATTAGAAAATTAAGTTCAACTTCTGATGAAGATAATGAGACCATACACTTGGTTAGTCTATTGGCTGAAAAATATAATACTACAGGTGCTTCTATTTTGTTGGCGTGGCTTTTAAAAATTCCAGGCACTATTCAACCCATAATTGGAACAACAAATACAGAAAGAATTAGAGCTTGTAAAGATGCAGTTAAAATAGAATTATCTAGACTTGATTGGTATAATTTATGGGTAATGGCTAGAGGGCAAAAAATTCCTTAAAAAATTACATTTTTAAATAGAAACCTTTTACCAAATTTATATAACTTTCAGTATACTGATGACGTTCAATTTCAATAGTTAAATTTTCAATTCTTATTTCGCCTTTACGGAAATAAAATTCTAATAAACTTCTTTTGATTTCTGATAGAGGGTTGCCTTTGACTCTACAAATTCTGTTAGGAAACAGCAAGTGCTTTTCTGCTAAAAGGATAAATTTTTCTTCTTCTTTAAATGGGATTATTAATGAAAAAATTCCGTTTTTAGATAATAATTTTGAAACACAATAAATTAAACTCTCAAATGGTAGAGAATCATAAAACCTTGCTTTTTTTCTAGCTTCAGAAATGGCTTTCTCTCCCTTTGAGAGAGATGTCGAAGACAGAGTGGGAGTATAAAAAGGAGGATTGGTAACAATCAGGTCATATTGTTCATCTATTTCTTGTGTAAATTCTTGTAAGGAAGCATGATAACAGAATAGACGATCTCCCCAATCGCTATTTTCAAAATTTTCTACAGCCTGTTCATAAGCATTATTGTCAATTTCTAAAGCATCAATAGTTGTTGCATCACTTCGTTGTGCCAATTGTAGCGCGATAAGACCTGTGCCTGTGCCAATATCTAATATTGAATTGAGATTATCGTCTATTGAAGTCCATGCACCTAATAAAACCCCATCGGTACCAACTTTCATAGCACTTTTGTCTTGACAGATAGTGAATTGTTTAAATTTGAAAGGCTTGTTCATTAAATTTCAATATAATCTTTTAGCCATTACGTTTTGAGATTCTTCGCTATGCTCTGAATGACATTCCGTTGTCATTCAGAAGGAGTTCCGATAGCTATCAGGAACGACTGAAGAATCTTGAGAGATTCTTCCCCTCCTTCAGCTGGTCTGAATGATAAAGCTAAATAATTTCCAAAATGTCAGTTCGAGTGATCCGCCAGAGGCGGATAGTATCGAGAACTCAGGTTAATAACTAAAAATTCTTTTTTGTTGTATGAGATTGCCACATCGTTCGTTCCTCACTTCCAGCCCCGTCCGGTAAGTGGACTCACAATGACATTCTAAACTCTACTGCTGACTGCAACTGTATTTTATAGGTACATTTCAATGAGTCCCTCCGGAACTTCAATAACAATCGTTTTATGTTGTCGATCTACCTTTTTAATAAAGTCATCAATCATTGGTATTAAGATTTCAACTTCTCCGTTTTTAATCTCAAAAAGAGCTTGTGCCGTACTATCATTAATACCTGTTAGAACACCTACTTTTCCATAATGTATATCTTCTATAGTAAAACCAATTACTTCATGGTAATAGAATTTATTTCCAGTAAGTTTAGGTAATAATTCTAATGGTAAATATACATCAGATTTTAAAATGGAATCAGCATCTTCTTCATTTGAAACATCTTCAAATTTTACACGCAATTGATTTCCTTTTTGTAATAAACTTTTTTCTATAAAAAATGGAAGTAAATTATTACCAAGATCAACAAAAACAGCATCCATATTAGCATACAATTCAGGTTCATCTGTATCTAATTTAATAACAATTTCACCTTTAAAGCTATGTTTTCGTACAATTTTACCTAAATAGAAACAATCTTTTTTTTGCATGATTTTAAGGTTCTATAACAAATTTATAGAAATTATTAATATTATATGCATCTCGACTGCGCTCGATGAGACATACAATATTAAAATTATAATTAGATGTCAGGTTGAGCATTATCGAGAGATAAAATACACTTTATCTAGAAGATAGCAAGTTCAACTTGTCGAAACCTAATTGTATTAATAGAAACGTTTTTGAAAATAAAAAACCACGCTTTTTTAGCGTGGTTTAAAAGATATAAAAAGTATTTTTTATTCTTCTTCGTTAGACGCTTCAGTATCAGAAACTTCTTCTCCTTTTGCTTCAGCAGCAGCTTCGTCAATAGTTTGAGGAGCTTCATCAACTACTTCTTCAGTTTGAGTTGTAGCCTCTTCAGCAACAGTTTCTTCAACTACTACAGCTTTACGTTTTTCGTTTACTTCTTTTTCAAGTTCTAATGCTTTGATTTTAGCTTCATCTTTAGCTAAGCTACCTTCTTTAGCAGAAACTTTACTTGCCTTTTCTTCTAACCAAGCATTGAATTTTTCTTCAGCCTGTTCTTCGGTTAAAGCACCTTTACGAACACCACCAGCTAAATGATTTTTTAGCATAGCTCCCTTGTACGATAAAATTGCTCTTGCAGTATCTGTAGGTTGTGCTCCATTTTGAAGCCATTTTACAGCACCATCTAGATCTAAATTTATGGTTGCAGGGTCTGTGTTCGGATTGTAAGTTCCTATTTTTTCTAATAACCTACCATCTCTTTTTGAACGGGCATCAGCAGCAACAATCCAATAAAATGGCTTGCCTTTTTTTCCGTGTCTTTGTAATCTAATTTTTACTGGCATTTTTGTTAATTTTTAAGGTACACGACCTTGATTATTAATTTGTACTTTTATTAAGTGGGCGCAAATATACTAAGTTTTTTTGATTACAAATCGCTAAAAATCAATTAATTTAAATTATACTATATGATCCTTTAATCGAAAAGAATCCCCCTAGGCTCTGTCTCGGGGATAGTCGGTTCAGAAATTTTTTTATTTCCGCAAAAGTATTCTACTGCAAAACCAAACTGTATATTTCGACTTCGCTCAATACAGGCTTTATTATTGGGAATGCTCGCAAAAACTTACTCACCATAACGAGTGATATGTCTGCGTTACTTTTTTCTGTGCTACACCAATACTAACATACATTTTGGCTTTTTTTCACTGCTTTTTTATTTTTTTAGAGGAGTTCAAGATGTGCTCCGCAGTTCGTAACGAACACTCTTGCGGATTTAAGGATGATTAAAAACTTAGGATTTCCTTGAATAGGATAATTGATAATACTTATCTTAAAAAAAGGTTTATTTTTCAATATAATTTATAAGTCAAATTTAATATAAGTTAATGATATTCATGTGTATAATAAACAAGTCTTTTTTCTTTTCTCTATAAGCGTAGTGGTCTTGTATCTTTATTGTTGATGCTAAATCTAAATAAAAATGTTTTACTGTCATTTTTTACTGATATTTGTATAAAAATTTAAATGTATGAATATTTTAGGAATTATTCCTGCACGATATGGTTCAACACGATTAGAAGGAAAACCATTATTAGATATTTGTGGCAAACCAATGATACAGTATGTGTATGAGCAAGCTAGAAAGTCACTGAACTATGTTGTAGTTGCAACTGATGATGAACGTATCGTTAAAGCTGTGCAAGGTTTTGGTGGTGATGTGGTGATGACATCACCCGATCATAATACAGGGACTAATAGATGTTTAGAAGCTTACAGAGTTTTTACAAAAAGACATAATTTAGAATTTGATGTAGTTATAAATATTCAAGGTGATGAACCTTTATTAGATCCCGAACAGATCAGATTGTTGATTTCTTGTTTTATGAATGGTAAAACTCAAATGGCAACCTTGGTAATTCCTGTTAAAGAAGAAGAAAATTTATTTAATGGAGGAGTTTATGTTGTTATTGATAAGTTAAAAAATGCCTTATATTTTAGTCGTTCAGTAATTCCTTTTGTACGTGATGCAGAAAGATCAGACTGGCAGAAAAAACATACATTTTATAAACATGTAGGTATGTATGCCTTTAAACCTCAAGCCTTAATTGAATTTGCCAGCTTACAACAAACTTTGTTGGAGTTAGCTGAATCATTAGAACAAAACAGATGGTTAGAAAATGGTAAAAAAATAAAGGTTGAAATTACCGAAATTGAAACACAAGGTGTGGATACTGTTGATGATTTAGAAAGGGTTAGAGAAATAATTAAAAATGGCTAAGTTCTAATTATAACAACATTTCGTTTACATAATTTCGACGAAGCTCTAAACCAAACAATAATTGATACTTGTTGAATATTCTGAAATGTTCCTGCAAGGTTTCTAAAACCTTGTAGATCTGATAAACGATACCTGCAAGGTCTTTAAGATCTTGCAGGAATAACTCCTTTATTATTTTTAGACAGTTTCTTTTTTTTAAATATTTTACTTTACAAACTCTTCAAACGATTTTAATTTTAATTCGTCTAAAAACTTAACTTTTTTCTTAATTCTTGCATAATCCTTCTTTGCTTTAGTAAAACGCTCTTCAATAATACTTAGATTTTCTAATTCAGCAGCTGAAGGTTTATCATAACTACCTGCAATTTTACTGTATAAACTTGACATTTTTTCTCTTAATTGAGGTTCAGCAGAACCCACATAATTATCGCCAGTGGTAATTACTAGAGATTCTTTAAGCTTAGTTAAAGTACTGATAGTTTTTTTCTTTTGAGCTTTTTCTAAAATTGCATCCAATTCATAAACCATATAAGCCAATTCTTGAGTCATATCATACATTTTCATAGTAGTTTTATGTTTAGATACTCTATCCTCAGCACTTAAAGTAGATTTAGGATCATAAATTACTTCAATAGTCTGTTCGTAAGTATCCTTCCCTTTTTTTAGTACTACTTTATAAGTTCCAGCTTCAACTTTAGGAGCGGTGAACCCTCCAAAACTAAAGGTTTTTCCTTTTGCTACTTTAGGCTGTTTAATTCTGTAATTCCAGTTTACAATATTGATTCCCTTTGATTTTCCGGGTCCAAGTGAGGTCATAACTTTACCGTCCATATCTTGAACTTCCATCGTCATTTTACCAAAGGTATGACGTTTTTTTAGGTAATATTTTATTTGAGCGGCTCGGCTTGGATTCGGTCCAACAAATTGAGTTTCTGTACCAAAATTACCGGCAAAATTACCTTCTTCGTATAGTATTGTTGGTTTGGTATCAAAAAAGTGAACCTTTTTTTGAAGTACTTCTTGACTTACTTCTCGTAAAGGAGATATATCATCAATAATTATAATTCCTCTACCATGTGTACCCATTACCAAGTCATTGGTTTGTTTTTGTAGATCAATAAAATGAACTGCAGCTGCAGGCATATTATTGGTAAATTTACTCCAGTTTTTCCCACCATTGATAGTTATATATAAACCAAATTCTGTTCCTAAAAATAATAGATCAGGATTCACATAATCTTCTTGAATGTTTCTGACAAAACCAACTACATCATCAGAAATAATGTTTGTCCACGTTTTACCATAATCTGTGGTTTTATATGCATACGGATTCATATCATTCATAGTATGTCCATCAAAAACTGCATAAGCTGTGCCTTTATTAAAAACACTCGCTTCAATATGATAACACCATGTATTTTTAGGTAAGCCTGCAATGTTCATTGAAGTGTTTGTCCAAGTTGTACCGCCATCTTGAGTAACTTGTACATTTCCATCATCAGTTCCTATCCAAATAACGTTACTATCTAATGGAGATTCAGCAATTGTAAAAATGGTAGTATGATTTTCAGCACCGGAATTATCCTTCGATAATCCACCGGAACTTTCCTGCAGTTGTTTGTTGGGATCGTTTGTCGTCAAATCCGGTGAAATAATTTTCCAAGTATCACCCATATCTTCCGATATATGTAAGAATTGACTTCCCATATAAAATCTATCCGGCTGATATTTACTCACTGCCATTGGAGGATTCCAGTTAAAACGTAATTTTGGTCTTCCTTTTTGTGGTAAGGGTTGAACGGTTTTAATTCTTTTATTATCTACATCATATCGCCAAACATTATCAGCACCTTGCATTTCAGAGTAAATAATATTTTTTGTTGGATGTTTTAATACTCTAAAACCATCACCACCACCAATAGAATTCCAATCCTTTGCATTAATTCCACCTGGAGAAGAAGAAGGTCCGTACCAAGAACCGTTGTCTTGCAATCCTCCATATACATTATAAGGTTCTGCGTCATCAACACTGATGTGATAGAATTGTGATAAAGGTAAATTTTCTACTATTTCCATAGTTGTACCGCCATTCCACGAGCGATATACACCACCATCAGTTCCTGCATATATTCTGTCAGAATTATGAATATCAAATGTTACATCATGTATATCAGGATGCATGTTACCTAAGCTTTTAAAAGTTTTACCACCATCTCTAGAAATAGATCCTCTTAAGCCTCCTTTTATCACTACATCAGGGTTTTTAGGATCAACCACTATTCTTGAGAAGTAAAACGGACGTACAGTTATACCAAAATCATTATTGAGTTGTTTCCAGCTGTTACCGGCATCGTCGCTTCGGTATAATCCTTTCTTTTTATCTTTTTCAGCTTCAATAACCGTGTATAATATTTTTGGATTAGATTTAGCTACTGCAATGGCCAATCTTCCTAATTTTCCTTCCGGGAAACCGTTGTGAATTTTATTCCAAGTTGCACCACCATCAGTAGATTTGTACAATGCACTATTTTCACCTCCGGATTCAAACGACCAACCTGTACGTCTAAATTCCCACATAGAAGCATATAAAATAGTTGGATCATTAGGATCCATTGCCAGATCAGCACAACCCGTTTTTTGATTGATGTATAGAATTTTATTCCAAATTGTACCACCATCAGTAGTTTTATAAACACCACGCTCTTCGCTATCACCCCAAAGTGCACCTAAAACAGCTACATAAATTTCGTCAGAATTTTTAGGATTTACAATAATATTAGCAATGCGTTCAGATTTTTCAAATCCAATTTTTTTCCAGTTAGAACCACCATCTACAGATTTATACATACCATCACCTATAGATACACTATTACGAGTCCAGGTTTCACCAGTACCAACATAAATAGTATTATCAGGATCATTTGGGTCAAGTGTTACCGCGCCAATTGATTGACAATAATCATCAAAAATAGAATTAAAAGTTGTGCCGCCATCATTTGATTTCCAGACACCACCACCGGCAGTTCCAGCATAAATAATGCGGTCATTTGTGGGATGGTTTTCCATGTCATTAATACGACCACTCATCAAAGCAGGACCAATTTGCCTTGCAGTTATATCTCCAAAAAGTTGTTTGCCTTTTAATATAATTTCTTCTTGTGCATTGGTGTAGGAAAATGCTCCTAGTGTTAATACAATGGCTAGAATAGTTTTTTTCATTGCTAGAGGTTAGTTTAATTGAAAGCTATAAGTATGAATTGATTGCCTCATCGAGCGCAGTCAAGATGTTGTAGTTCTCAACTGCGCTCGAACAGACAGTAGATTTTTAATAGGAGTTATTTTTTATCTTCAGTTACTATTTCTTCAGGATAAGCAAATGCACTATCATCAATAGTAGGATTGAGTTCAATTTTTGTGATTGTCAAAGGATTACCGGGCTTCCCTTTAACACCTTGGGTCATTGAAAAAGGAAAATAGATACCATCAACTTCTTGATAATCACTCATTTTAGATTCAGAGATCATACCTTTACCTTGACCGGATTTTATTTCAGTTTGCACAACAATAGGTACATAGTTTTCGGTATCAAAATAATAGAAACTTACACTATCTTCTTTTTTTCCATCAACAGTTACAGGTTCTTTTATTAATTTAATTTTAAAAGTTTCTGCCCCATCAATGGTTTCTTTCCCTAAATATTCAACCGTATACCCTTTCTCTTTATAATCAATAAAAGGATCAGGAAAGTCATTTGCTTCTAACTTCATATTAGCAGTGGCTTCAGCATCACTTTTTTCAGCTTTCATGGTCATAAAATTTGTACTCCATAAGGTTTCACCATCAAAAACACCTTGCATCAATTCTTTTCCTTGGATACTAACTTTTACATATTGTTTGGCACCTTTTAACTGAACAATTTCAATGGGTATTTCCATTCCTTGACCTTTAGCAGTGGCAGTCATTTTAATACCTTCTACTTTTTTCAGGTTTTCTAGTCCGCCAATATTTTCAAAATAGGTAGTCAAAATTTCATCAGCTGTTTGAGCATTTAAAGTTATACTTGCACAAATAGCTAATACGAGTAGTGTGATTTTTTTCATTTGTTTGTTTTTTAATTAATTATTAATGATAAGTACGCTAAGTTACTAAAATGTTACATTTTTTACGGTAATTTTTGATAGATAAATAGATGTTGATAACTAAAGTACTAAGATGGCTACAAAAAAACATGAAATAGTTACTTTTATCTTCCAAAGTTTTTATTAAAATTATTATAACACTGATATTTTAATTAAGACAATTTTCTGTAATATGATTAAGATTCAAGAGTTACTTTTTAATAGGGCAGGCGGAGTTCTAGAAAGCTCTAATGTAAAGTTGGTTAGGCATAAAGATGCTCGAATTGATGTGCTCAATAAATATCTTGATAAGGAAAATGAGTTCAAGGAAGCAGATGAACCTAGTATTTATGAAGTCTATAAAAATCATAAAAAGGCATTTTTAGATTACCAAAGGCATCAAGATAAACCAATTTTTGATAATTGTGATTATATTGTTTCTTTTTTAGGTGAAGAAGGAACTTTATCAAGATTTATAGGGGTTTATAAAATACAATCTGTAGATAAATCACAAGATGGAATTTGGTACGAAATTAAAGAAGTAGATGATTTTGAAGATTTGAAAGAGAGAATAATAATTGATTGGGGGAAATCGACACTTTCTTGGCATCAATATATTGAAAATGAAAAGGAAATTGTGGAAATTTTACCTGAAGGAATGGGTCAGCCTAATTTTACTGATTATACAGAGTTTATTTTGAATTTTACCGACCTTAAGAAGATAATTGATAATGAAAATCATATTTGGAAAAGAATGTTGAGTTCAGTTTGCGGAGTATATTTGATTACTGATACTGATAAAGGTAAGTATTATGTTGGTTCAGCATATGGTAAAGAAGGTATTTGGGGAAGATGGAAAACATATGCCAAGAGCGAAGGGACAGGTCATAATAAAAAATTAGTAGAATTAGTTAATCAGGATAAAAATTATGCGAAAAATTTCACATTTACTGTGTTAGCAATTTTACCTAAAACGATAACAAATGCCGAAGCAATTAGAAAAGAAAATCTATACAAAGAAAAATTAGGAACTAGAAAATTCGGTCACAATAAAAACTAATAAGTATAATGTACTTAATATTTGACACAGAAACAACAGGCTTACCAAAAAAATGGAATGCACCAATTACAGATACTGATAATTGGCCAAGGTGTATTCAGATTGCTTGGCAGTTACATGGTGAGTTTGGTGAGTTGATTGAACATCAAGATTTTTTAATTAAACCGGACGGATTTAACATTCCGTATGATGCTGAACAAATACATGGTATCTCAACACAATTGGCTCAAGAAAAAGGAAAACCTTTGACTGAAGTATTAGAATTGTTTAACGAAGCACTTTCTAAAACTAATTTTGTGGTTGGTCAAAATGTAGGTTTTGATTTAAATATCATGGGTTGTGAATATCACAGAAAGGAAATTGAGACCAAGCTCAATGACCTGCCTTTATTAGATACCTGTACCGAAATTATCGCAAAACTTTGTGAAATTCCCGGTGGTAGATATGGCAAGTTTAAACTACCAACCTTAACAGAATTACATCAGCATTTATTTAATGCTCCTTTTGCTGAAGCTCATAATGCTACTGCTGATGTTGAAGCTACTACACGATGCTTTTTTGAACTTGTCAGAAAACAAATATTCAAACTTGAAGAATTAGATGTAGCTCCTGATTATTTTGAGAAATTTAGTGCTAAAAACCCGAAAGAAATTGAATTAATTGGGTTAAAACACATCAATCTCAAAAAAGAAAGTGCTAAATTAAAAGAAAAATTTGCAGAAAAATCAGCTGATGAGACTAAAGAAATATCTTCAGCATACAAAAGCCTAGAAGATCATTCTTTTTCTCATTTACACAATCATTCTCAATTTTCTATTTTACAATCCACTTCAAGTATCGCTAACTTGGTTCAAGCTGCTGTTGATAATCAAATGCCGGCTGTAGCATTGACAGATACCGGTAATATGATGGGAGCGTTTAATTTTGTAAAGGAAGTCTTAAAACATAATAAAGATGCTGAAAACTCGATAAAACCTATTGTAGGCTGCGAGTTCAATGTTTGTGAAGATCATCAAAATAAATCTGTAAAAGATAATGGTTATCAAATGGTATTGCTTGCCAAGAATAAAAATGGTTATCATAATCTGGCAAAAATGTCATCTATTGCTTATATAGACGGATTCTATTATGTGCCACGTATCGACAAAAAGATCATTGAACAATACAAAGAAGATATCATTGTGTTGAGCGGAAACATGTATGGAGAAATTCCTAGTAAAATTCTAAATATTGGCGAAAAGCAAGCTGAGGAAGCATTGTTGTGGTGGAAAACTACTTTTGGAGATGATTTTTATTTAGAGTTAAACGACCATCAGCAAGAAAATGAACAACATGTTAATCAAGTAATACTAGCATTTTCTAAAGAACACAATATAAAAACTGTTGCAACTAATAATACTTTTTATCTCAATAAAGAGGATGCTGAGTCACATGATATTTTATTATGTGTAAAGGAAGGAGAAAAACAAG
Organism: uncultured Flavobacteriaceae bacterium; assembly: GCA_964463085.1. Lineage (GTDB taxonomy): Bacteria > Bacteroidota > Bacteroidia > Flavobacteriales > Flavobacteriaceae > Aureibaculum. The sequence goes on from CAYXAZ010000028.1 coordinate 29,165, forward strand.
CAACGCCAAAGGGTAGAGGTAGAGGTTTCCGATACGGAATGCCAAATGATGAATATTATTTTAAGAGTCAGGATGAAATGAAACTATTGTTTCAAAGAACACCTGAAGCCATCATTAATATCCAAGAAATTGTAGATAAAATTGAAATATATACTCTTGCAAGAGAGGTACTACTGCCAAAATTTGAAATTCCGTCTGAGTTTATTGATGAAAAAGATGCTGAAGATGGTGGTGTAAGAGGTGAAAATGCTTATTTAAAACATTTGACTTTTAAAGGTGCTGAAAAACGTTATGGCGAATTAGATGATGAGACAAAAGAACGAATAGACTTCGAGCTTGAGGTTATCGAAAACACAGGTTACCCGGGTTATTTTTTAATTGTACAAGATTTTATTGCCAAAGCGAGAGAAATGGACGTTTCTGTGGGTCCCGGACGTGGTTCAGCTGCCGGATCAGTAGTGGCTTATTGTTTGTGGATTACCAATATAGACCCAATGGAATACAATCTTCTTTTTGAGCGTTTCTTGAATCCTGACCGTGTTTCTTTACCTGATATTGATATTGATTTTGATGATGAAGGACGTCAAAAGGTAATAGATTATGTAATTGATAAATATGGTGCCAATCAAGTTGCGCAAATTATTACCTATGGTACAATGGCAGCAAAATCTTCCATTCGAGATACCTCAAGAGTGTTAGATCTGCCTTTACATGACGCTGATAAAATTGCCAAATTAATACCGAATACCAAACTGAAAACCATTTTTGGTGAAGACAAAAAAAGTATTGCAAAAATTAAGGAACTAAGAAAAGATGAGATACTAAATGTAAACGAGTTGCGCAATTTGGCTGATGGCGAAGGTATCGAAGCACAAATGATCAGGCAAGCAGTTGCATTAGAAGGTTCGTTGCGTAATACGGGTACACATGCCTGTGGAGTTATCATTACTCCCGAAGATATTACGAATTTGATTCCGGTGGCGACCGCTAAAGACTCCAATTTATATGTTACACAATTTGACAATAATGTAGTTGAAGATGCCGGTTTATTAAAAATGGACTTTTTAGGTTTAAAAACTTTGACATTGATCAAGGATACCTGTAAAATTGTAAAGGCTCTTCATGGAAAAGTATTAATTCCTGATGAATTTCCATTAGATGATAAAAAAACCTACGAACTCTTTCAACGTGGAGAAACGGTTGGTATTTTTCAGTATGAATCACCGGGAATGCAAAAACATTTAAAAGGATTAAAACCTACTGAATTCGCTGATTTAATTGCCATGAATGCTTTGTACAGACCGGGACCGATGGAGTACATTCCACTATTTATCCAGCGGAAGCATGGTATTGAAGCCATAGAATATGACCTTCCTGTAATGGAAGAATCGTTAAAAGAAACTTATGGCGTTACGGTATATCAAGAACAAGTAATGTTACTTTCGCAGAAAATTGCAGGTTTTACAAAAGGTGAAGCTGATGTACTTCGTAAAGCGATGGGTAAAAAGATTATTGCCTTACTACAACAGCTCAAACCCAAGTTTATTGAAGGCGGAAAAAAGAATGGACACCCTGAAGAAGTATTAGAAAAAATATGGAAAGATTGGGAAGCTTTCGCCGAATACGCTTTTAATAAGTCGCATTCAACATGTTACGCTTATATTGCCTATCAAACAGCCTATTTAAAAGCACATTACCCTGCTGAATATATGGCAGCTGTATTGTCTAATAATATGAGAGATATCAAATCGGTTTCTTTCTTTATGGATGAATGCAAGCGTGCAAATATTGAAGTACTGAGTCCTGATATCAATGAATCTTTCTACAAATTTGCAGTGAACAAACAAGGAGCCATCCGTTTTGGAATGGGAGCCATAAAAGGAGTTGGAGCAAGTGCCGTAGAAGGAATTATTTCTGAGCGAAAAGAGAATGGCAATTATAAATCTATTTTTGATGTTGCCAAACGGGTTGACTTAAGAGCAGCTAATAAAAAATCTTTTGACGGACTCGTATTAGCCGGTGCTTTTGATTCTTTTGATGATACACATAGATCTCAATATTTTGAATTAGATGAAAGAGGGCAGACCTTTATAGAAAGAGCTATTCGTTTTGGTAATAAATTTCAAGAAAATGCTAATTCCGCGCAGGTTTCACTATTCGGAGAAACTTCTGAAGTGCAATTTGAAGAACCTAAAATTCCTGAATGTGAACAATGGGGGGTTATGGAAAAATTAGCAAAAGAAAAGGAAGTTATAGGGATGTATATTTCCGGACACCCGTTAGACGATTACAAAACTGAAATGAAGTATTTCTGTAATGCACCTATCAATGTTTTTAATAATTTGAACAATCTGTTAAATAAAGACCTAACTATTGGTGGTATTATTACTGATGTACAGCACAGAATTTCAAAAAACGGTAAAGGTTGGGCAGCATTTACTATTGAAGATTACTCAGAAGCACATGAGTTTAGAATGTTTGGCGAAGATTATTTAAAGTTTAAGCATTTTTTAATTCCCAATTCTTTTTTACATATTAAAATGTCTGTCCGTCCGGGATGGAGAGAAGGTGATATACGTATACAATTCAACGGAATACAAATGTTGCAAGATGTGTTAGAAGCTTTGGCAAATAAGTTGACCTTGCAGTTAAATATTTTAGAATTGGACGATAAAAAGGTAGGTGTTCTTGAAGAAATTTTAAATGACCATTCAGGGAAAGATCTCTTAAATTTTGTAGTATATGATATGGAAGAGCAGTTAAAATTACATATGCCCAGTAGAAATTCTAAAGTAAAAATATCTCAAGATTTGTTAAATGAGTTGGATGAAATGGAATTGTCTTACAAATTGAATTGACGTAGAACGTCGTCCTGAAGATGTCACCCTGAGCATTGCTGAAATATAAAATGCATTTTATATTGAAAGTAGAAAGCGTAGCTTAATGAAGGCTTGTTTCAGAATCTCATTAATAATTTCTATCTCGAAGCCTCGGAAAGAATTACCTACACAGGAATGACAAATGTTATGGCAAGCAAAAGGCTGAAATAAAATTCAAAAAGAATGAATAGATATGTTGCTTTTTTAAAGGGAATTAATGTTGGCGGACATCATAAGGTTCCCATGGCTGAACTTCGTAAAGAAATGGAAAAAATGAATTTTAAAAAAGTGGTAACGCTTTTAAATTCGGGGAATGTCATATTTGAGTCAACTAATGATGATTTAGAGAGCTTAGAAAAAACAATTTCAAAGCATTTAGAAAAGAAATTTGGTTTTCCTATTCTAACTATCTTAAGAAAGGCTGAAATGATCTATCACTTACTAAACAATGATCCATTCAAAGATGTAATACTTACAAAAGATATCCGATTGTATGTCTCATTTTTACAGAAAGATACTGAAACCAATTTATGCTTGCCTTGGACAAGTGATGATAACTCATATAAAATTATCGATAAAAGTGACAAGACTATATTAAGCGTTTTAGATCTTTCTATAGCCAAAACTCCAAAAGCAATGGAAGCTTTTGAAAGATTTTTTGGGAAGAATATCACGACTCGAAATTGGAATACCATCAAGCGAATTGAAAAGAAACTTGACGATTAAAATAAAATTTAGGAGTTGAAATATAAACTGAATTGATGCAGAGTGTCATCCTGAACTTGTTTCAGGATCTCATTAATAATTTCTAGATTCCTGTTACATCGGAATTGACAAAAAAGTTTTTAGACCTCACAGGTTTTGGAAACCTGTGAGGTCTTTAAATTTTACCTGTATTGTTCAAAAAAAGCATTAATTTTTGTTGCAATATCATTAAAGTCAGCTCCAACTAAATCATGTCCCACATTAGGATATAATGTATATTCTACAGGAACATTCACGGTTGTTAATTCGTCTCTTAAACGTGTAGCTTGACTTACAGGAATTAACTCATCAGCACCGCCATAAAATAAAATTGTAGGAGCATCCAGCGCATCAACATGTGTGATAGGGCTTGCGTTTTCATATAAAGTAGGGTTGTTCTGAAAAGTATCTCCTAAAAACTGTTCGCCAACTATTTGAAATTGCAGATTTTGAGAATTTATATAGGCAGGATCTAAAAAATCTGTTGGTCCAACAATTGAACATATAGCTTTTACATCATGATTTGTATCCGTTAGATATGTATATAAAAGCGATAAATGAGCACCGGCACTTACACCAATAAAAAAATAGTTGTTAGAGATCTGATAATCCTCTTTTTTAGCTTCTAATTCTGAAATTAAAGATGATAGATCATTTATTTGAGTTGGATGCTGATTAGAGGTTTGTGTTGCCAATCGGTAGTTTGTATTTACAATGGCAAATTCAGAAGATGTATTTCGTGCAATAGAGACCAATAAATTCATGTCGATTTTATCACCGGCAGACCAAAACCCGCCATGAACTATAATAATTACAGGTGTATCTGTAGTTCTATCTTTCGGTAAATAAATATCATAATCTTGTTTTGTTTCATTTCCATAAGTTTCATTTAAAAATTGAGTTGCCTCTAAAGAAGTTGGTATTATAGGCTCAGGATCACTTGAACAAGATTGTAAAAATAGAATGAGGCTTAAAAAAAGTAATTTTGAAGTTTTGTATAACATTGAGATAGTTTTTGATTTGTAAACCAGCATCAAAGTTTATGCCAGGTAAAAGAGTTTTGTATTGAAAATTAATCAAAAAAATTATCAGGATTAAATGGTAGTTCATCATCCGGGTCATAATCATCGTAGTTTACACCGGGCGGATTAAATAAACCCCAGCGGTCAATGGTATAATCCCATTCATCAAATGTTTTTACCCATTCAGCAAATAGAACGCGAAATTTTTCAATTTCATTTCGTAAAAGTTGTAAAAAGTCATCTTCCTGATAACCACAAAGTTGCAATCCTGAACAACTGGTTAAAATTTCGCGAGTTGCTTTCCTTATCAAGGCTGCATTTTCCATTCTAATGTCATAAATATCAGCTGATTCTGCGCCGGATATTTTAGCTGGAATGATATAAGAGCTTTCTATAATAAGACGTGCATAGCTTTCAAGCATTTCGCCTTCGGCTTCATCAAGTTCATCATAATCATCTTTAGAAATTGTACTGCCAATTTTACTGCCTAGTTCCATGATTTCCCATGCTTTTTTATAGACAGGCATTTGTACAATTTCTTCGTGTGATTTTCCTTCAATATCGTCGTCGTCAAACATATGGTAAGATTTTCTCCTATTTTATTAGTTAATCTAACGGGTTTTTATTGAAGTTAGTGCCTGTTTGTGGGAAAAACTATAGAATGATGAGTAATGAAATACTGGTAAGAATTACTAATATTAATGGAAATCAGTACTTTATGCCATTCTTACTCAGGCAGGAATGATGCTTAGTTAATTTTAAGTTATTTATAAATTGCATTAAAAATCATAAAACAATGACTGTAAAATGATTAAATTAGGCGCACTTGTAAGCTTCCCCTAATTAGATTTTTTTTAAATGTGTTTGTTCCGAACAAACAAACAAGCTTGAAGTTTTTTTAAAAAAGGAAAATACAGAAGTATCATTCCTAGCGAATGAATAAATCCCTAAAATAGAAGAAATAACACCTATGAATGTCCAAAAATCCATTCATCAAATGTACACTTTTTTCTAAAATAATTATTTCTTATCAACTACTAATATATTATTAGAATCAATTAATTCTAATTCAGGAATTTTAATGTTTAGTGTTCTGAAATCTTCGAACGAAATACCATTAATAGTATGTTTAGGTATTTTCGATTTAATTTCATTTTTTTTCTTTCTTGGTAAAGAATCTAATGGTTTACCAAATACTTTAAGAGCCTCATTATTCCTGATATCTAAAAAAGCATTATTGTAAATACTCATTAACTCTAAATAATTTTTATATGTTGATTCTCCATCATATAAAAAAATGAAGTATTTATCTAAATAATTATTTTTTACAGCTTTAACTAAATCTTCTTTAGAAAATTTCTCTAAGTTAAAGAACAACTCATTTTTAACTAAAGATATTATATTATAATTGGAACTACTAATTATTGTTTTAAGAGAAAGGCGATTTGGTGGAGGAGAGACTCGCATAGGCTCTGAATCTCTTTTAATTAATATTTCCTCTTCATAATCTGTTAGGTAAATAATTATCCCTTCTTCAGAAGTTAATATCATTTTATTATTCTCATAGTAATAATTTACATCGTTAATCAGCTGAATTTTTCTAACATTAATAGATTTAATCTGATAGAAAAGATTATTAATATCTTCCATTTTAGAATTTTTATCCGCAGTTAATGATACACCGACTAAAAAATCATGATGACCAGAGAATAAAAATCGCCTTAGATCCTTTAACTCTGCTATTCTATCATTAAGTTGTAAAGAATAATTATTTGAATTTATTTCTTTTCCAAAATAAATTTGTGGATAATTTCTAGATTGCACTTCTTCCACATTTAGGATTTTAGGGTATTTAACTGAGATTAAATTTTTATGTTTGATATGGTCATAAAGAATGTATCCTTTTTTAATGTAGGTTGAATTGTTAAAAGTTAAGATTGAGTCATTACTAGCCTCTATATTAAAATTAGTATTAAACACTTCAAGTTTGTTTTTATTCAGTTTTAAATTTTCAGAATAAAAGTTGTGAAAAGGATATGAAGATATAAAAATGGAATCTTTAGTTATAATTATTTTTTCGACCTGATTTGTTGGTTCAAATGGAGCAGTCATTAACCATTCTCCATAATACTTTTTCTTGTTTTCGGTGCAAGAGAATAATAACACTAAACAAGTTAAAAACAGTAAAATTTTATATTTTATCATATCAGTTATTAATTATGCTAATGTAAGGAGGCAAGATAATATTTCTGGATTCCTGCCTGCGCAGGAATGACAAAATGTTTTTAAGAAGTTTAATTAATTACTTTTTATTTGTACCCTATTATTAAAAGTTTCTTGAAATCCATATAAACAACCCATACAGGTATTAATAGATGTATTTCTTTTATTTAAATGTTCCATTACCCTTAACTCATCTTCGCTAATTGATTTCAGTTCAACAATTCCCATTGCTCCAAGCGTCTGTAATTCTGGAGAAAAAGATCGTAACCAATTATTTAATCTTTTTCTATTTTTTTGTTTTATGTATTTTTTGAACAATTCTGATTTTTTGGGAATATCCATACCAACTATACCACATCCAAAACCAATAATATATTCATTGTTTAATTGTTCAATAAAATCTTCTTCTTTTAAGTCACTTTTGTAAAATATATTATGTTTTTTTAGGTAATTTTTAATAAAAGAATCTGAATGATTAATAATTTTATACTTTTCTGGCTGCTCATCTTTCCAACTAAGAACAGATATTAATCCAAATTTAATAATATTATTTTCAGATATTATATCTACTCTAAAATCTCCGTCATTATGAGTTATTACTAATATTCTATGATGTATGAATCCAAAATCTATTTTCCTTTCCACTTCATTTTGAATAGTTAAAATACTTAATGACTCAAATTTTTCACTTTTCAATTTTGACAATTCAATAATAGTTTTTTTGTTTTGGATGTTGTTATTTAATCCATCAAAACCAGTTTGGCTATAAACGTTGTAGAGATTAGAAAGTAATAATATTATAAATAAATTTTTCATAAGATATAATTTGTCATTGAGAAACGTTGAGTTCCCTCCCCTTCGGGGAGGGTTAGGGAGGGGCTTCTTATTTCACCTTAACTCTAATTCCCTCACTATGACTACTAAATTCAGGAGCATACATACTTTGTATGGTTGTAATACCATTAGAGAAATCACCTTTATTATTAACACGTAGGTCGTATTCAAATACATAGACACCTTTTGGTAAATGATCAAAGAAGAAATTGGTAGCAGCGTCTTTAGTGCTTTCATAATAACCTAGGTTGTCTTGATATTTGTATTGCGACAATACATTTACAGGCTCAAAACCTGCAGCACGCATATCTTTCATGTGTACAAACTCCATAGCTCTATCAACTCTTAATTCGATACGTACACGAACCAAATCGCCTAATTTTAATTGTGTTTTGTCGTTTATAACTGAGATTTCTTCACCTTTATCGGTATTTTTTTTAAGGAATAATTTTTTAGATAATTTTAAGGGCGTTTCAGCTGAGGTAATCTTATCTAAATCCTCAAAATATTGCCAATATAATGCACCCCAAGCAATACCATCAGATTTTTTGCTGAGTTTTACAGTTGCCATTTCAGGTGTGATCTCAGATCCTGTCCATGAAGTTTTAAAATAACCTGTACCGGCTTCTACTTT
>CAYXAZ010000029.1:0-36607 GCA_964463085.1 uncultured Flavobacteriaceae bacterium
CCTAAACTATGTTCTTCTACTTTTTTATTTCCGAAGAAATTGGTTGTAGTTCCTGTTGCTAACACCAAATGATCGTAGGTTAAAGAGCCTTTGTTGGTGTGTATTGTTTTAGTTTCAGTTTTAATTTCTTTTACTTCAGCTAATCTAAAAACAACATTTTTATAACCAGAAATTTGTTTTCTGAAAGGAAAAGCAATGCTATCTGGCTCTAATCCACTTGTGGCTACTTGATATAGTAATGGCTGAAATTGATGAAAATTATTTTTATCTATCAATATTACTTGTACGTTTTGTTTTTTTAAACCTTTAATCAAAGATAAGCCAGCAAAACCGCCGCCAATAATTACTATACGTGGAAGTTTAGATTCTGGCAAACAGATTAATGTTGCTTCTTCACAAGAGGCATCAGCACAATTATGTATTGATGTTTTATTACTAACCATTACTCTAGGTTTTGTTGCCTTACTTTTTTATTTGTGCCTGCTCAAGAAAAAGAAAGGTGTAATTAGTTATTAACCGCTTCCTTTTTCTTAACTGGCAGGACTTTATGATTTTTTACAAATACTCATTAAATTGAATTAAAATTATCATCATCTGTTCTAATTTTATATACTTCTTCTACAGTTGAAACTAATATCATTCCATCTCCTCTATATCCTGTTCTTGCTGATTCTCTAATAAGATTAACAACTTTTTTTACATCTGACTTACCAACAAGTATTTCTAACTTTATAACTCTATAAGCATCTGCAAAAGGGTATTTTTTACTAATATGCTCTTTTTCATGATCAGAATATTTTCCGGTACCTTCACAATCTACCATCGTCATACAGCAAAATCCATTAACTTTTAATAACTTATAAACTTCATCAATTTTTCTATATCTTATGTATGCTTTTATGAGTTTCATGATTTTTTATTTAAGATGTTTTAATAGTATAAAGTTATACCTAATATGTTATGCTACTGTGCATAATTTTAGTTAGATCGTATCTAATTTTTTTCGTTTTCTAATTGTTTTAAATTGGGTTGGCGTTAGCCCTGATATTTGTTTAAATTGTCTTGATAAATGCTGTGGACTACTATAATTTAAATCATAAGAAATCTGGCTTATTGTGAGTTCACCATAAACTAAGAGTTCTTTTGCTCGTTCAATCTTTTGTTCGATAATAAAATGTTCTATGGTTTTTCCTTCTATTTCAGAAAACACTTTGCTTACATACGAATAATCTACTTTTAAGTTTTTGGAAATGAAGTCTGAATAATTTTGGTTTGCTGTTTTTTCTTTTTCGTAATGAACATTTTCAATAATTAATATTTTTAATTCATTTATAATTTTGGATTCACGATTTTTAACTATTTCAAAACCTTCTTTTTTTAGAATATTTTTAAGTTTTTCTTTATTTTCTTCAGAAATTTCTTTTTTAAATTTTATTGCTCCTAAATCTACATTTACAAAGTCAATATTATTTTTTTGCAGTTCTACTTTAATCACTTTGACACAGCGATTACAGACCATATTTTTTACTGCTATTTCAATACTGTTCTGTCCCATAATTATTTGGATAAACTAATTAATTAGAAACTTACAAGACTCACTAATACCTACTTTTATAAATAGTAATCAATCTTGTTTTCCGTCTTTAATTTTTTATTCAATGGTAGATTCTGTATTACCGCATTTTAACATTTTACTACCGAAATAAGGATTCATTATTTGTTCTTCAAGACTTAACCAATAGGCTCCTTTATTATCATCTGCCATTGGGCAAAATTGTTCATATACTTTTTGGTTAACTCCAAACAGCTTAATTCCTTTTATTAAATGTGCAGACAAATGTTTAAAATGATCTCTCAGTTGATTGATATCGGAAGTGTTGGTCATTGATTTTGCCGAATTTTTAATTTCTTTTTCTATGGTCATCCAATGGTTATGAGATTCACTGTCAGTCAATAACTTCATATCAACCTTTGTCATAACTTTTATTAAATTTTCAGCAGATTTTTGTGCTCCACTACTATCATCATTTACCAATGCATCTTTTAAAATAGTGTACTGTTCAAAAACTTGTTTTAATTGGGTTTTAAATTTATTAGATACTTCAATTCGCTTATCCATTTTGATGTGGTTGGTGTTATTTGTATTATCACTTTTCATGTCTTTATCATTGCCCATATCCATACCTGCATGACCACCTGTATTTACTTTTCCACCTTCTTTATTCATCATCGATTTTTTACCTTGTAGTTGAGCTGCAGCATCAACAGTAAATGTACCATTAGTTACAATTTCCTCTCCATTTTTTAAGCCTTCAACTACTTCATAATTCTCACCAAACTTAGACCCCAAAACTACTTCTCGCATTTCAAAAACAGGTTCATTAGGGTTTGATTTAACATATACAACAGAGCGTTTACCTGTCCAAAGTATAGCAGTAGCCGGTACAGCTAAAACTTCTTTTTTAATAGATCTCACACTTGAGAGTTTGCCCTCTATAAACATTCCTGGTTTAAAAATGCCTTTTTTATTAGGCAAAACTGCTCTTAATATTACCGTACGTGTTTTGGTATTTAAAATAGGATCTATAAACGATACTTTTGCCTTGAATTTTTTATCAGGATAGGCATTGGTTGTAATTAAAATTTCTTGCCCTTTTTTAAATGAGCCTAATTGACTTTCATACACATCAAAATTTGCCCAAACTGTATTTAGGTTTGTTATTTTTAAAAGTGGAGCCCCTTCCATAACATGATTACCTTCTTCCACTATTTTCTCTGTTACAATTCCAGAAACATTAGCATAAACAGGAAAGTTTGAAATTGGTTTTTTAGATGCTTCAATACTATTGATTTGCTTCTTTGACAGTTTCCATAATTTTAGTTTCCCACGAACAGCTTTATATAAAGCAGGTTGTGATTCTTTTAATGAAGCTGCTGTAAGGAGTTCTTGTTGAGCAGCAAATAATTCGGGTGAATAGATGCGTGCCAATAACTGACCTCTATTTACTTTTTCGCCTTCAGAATTGATATATAGCTTTTCTATTCTCCCTCCAAAATGGGCGGTTTGAATTGCCATATTACTTTCGTTCTCTACAATTTTACCAGACAATTTTACTGCACTAGAAGTACCTGTACTCGTACCAATTACAGTCGTTTGAATATTTGCTAACGCTAAAGCATTTGTAGATAGTTTAAATTGATTGGCTTCAAGCCCATCTGCATTTGATTCAGCAGGAATTAAATCCATACCACAAATTGGACAATCACCAGGTTCTGGCAAATCTATTTGTGGATGCATAGAACATGTCCAATGTTCTTCAACAGTTTCATTTGTGTGGTTATCTGAAGTTTTATCAGTAGATGAATTTCCAAATAAAAACTTTCCTAGGATAAGACCAACAATTAAGATTGCGATATAAATTATATATTTTTTCATTTTTTTGATGTTAAATAGTGAATAGCAATGGTTTGTAAATAATATTTTTTGATGGACGTTATTTGATTGGTTTGAAACTTCAATTGCAGTTCCTGAATGTCTAAGACATCATTAAAATCAATAGTTCCTGTTTCATAACTTCTAATAAGAATATCTTCAGCATCTTTAGCTTGTTTTAAGTTCTTTACTTGTGTATTGTAACTTATCCGCGTTGCAATTCTATTCTTTATAGCTTTATCAAGTATTCCTTCAAGCTTATTGAGTCGCTCTTGTTTTTGAGCTGTTATTTCTTGTTGTTTTAACTCGTTCTGTTTGGTTTTCGATTTATACTTTTTATTGAAAATAGGAATAGATAAGGTTAGCATGGGCATGAGTATATCTTTCCCATTATCACTAAAATTCAAGTCCGGACGTTCTGTAACTGCAATATAATCCAATCCGAAACCTATGTTTGGAGCACTTTCTTTTTGATTTAACAGTTCTGATTGCTCTACAGATCGATACAACTTATCATATTTTATAAGTTCTGGATGAAGCTGTAAATTTTCTATGGATAACATTTCATCTTCCTTTGGAATTTTCAATTCAAAGACTATTGTTACTTCAATGTCTTTATCACGATTCAACAACTTGTTAAAAATGGTTTGTTCTGCTAAAAAATCTTGTACAAAAACCTTATATAACTGATCTAATTCATTTTGTCTCATTTGTAATCGCAATACATCAACAGCAGATGCTTTACCAACTTCTACAAAAGTTAATGCCATAGTTTCATATGTTCTTAACAACTCAATATTTTGAAACAGTACTTCTTGCTTTGCCTTAATTGCATATAAATTATAGTACGATTGCGAAACCGAAGCAATTAATTTTCGTTTGACAATGGCAATATTTTCATAGGTAGCATCTGCCAACGTACTTATATAGTTTTTACGAGCCGTAATAGTTCCAAACCAGGGAATCATTTGTTTAGCGGAAACCTTATAGCGTTGTGCACCAGTTCTGGTTTCTGGTTCACTAATAAAATAACCAAATCCGATTTCGGTATTGGGTAGCGTGTTGACTTCATTTACTTTTTCTGAAGCAATTTGGTGTTGCAACTCAAATTTTTGAATCTCGGGGTTGTTTTTTAAAGCTTCATCGATATATTCTTGTAAGTTTTGTGCACCTAATTGAAAGCTCAGTAATATCATGATACCGGAGACTAGAAACTGGAGGCTGGAAACTGGAGGCCGAGTGTTGGACGCTGGAAACCGGAGGCTGGAAGCTGGACATTGGAGGCTGAACATTGGAGGCTGGGCATTGGAGACTGGAGACTGGAGAATATATTTTATCCAATTTCTAACTTCTAGCTTCCAACTTCTAACTTTCAATCTCATACACTTATTATTAATTCTATTTTTCATGTGTCTATAAATATTTAATAATTCGGTCACATGCAGTTCGCTATTAGTCATTTCTTTGGGTGTTAAACTTTTTAGCATGCTCGTTTCATAATTTCTCCAATTTTGATGTAGTTTCATTAGCATTCTACCAACTTTACTATTTTTATCTAATAAATTGTTAAAGATTTCTTGAGGTATATATTTGCATTCGAGTGCATAATTAAGCCAATCTTCAGTTTCAGAGTTTGATCCTAAAGCATGAATTAAATGTTGCTTAAAAACGGAATCATATTTTCTTTTTGCCCAGCCTTCACTAATATTTGCACTTACAGAACGTGATGAACGTACTATTTGTGAAGTTAAAGAATAAACTTCTTCCTTAGGGAATTCTCTAGTTATCCAAAAAACTTCCATAGCTAACTTAAAGGCTTCCTTATATACTTCTAAATCTCTATACAATTTTATCGTATTTTTAATTTTTATATCCTATTATTTTCCAGCTTCCAATCTCCACTCTCTAGCTTCCAATTTTAACTTCCATCTCCTTCTTCCAACTGTATAGCACCGGAACAACAAATAGTGTAATTAATGCTACGAGCATACCACCAAAACTTGGTATTGCCATAGGTATCATAATATCGCTTCCTCTTCCTGTTGAAGTTAATATAGGGAGTAATGCCAATATGGTAGTTGCTGTTGTCATTAAACATGGACGAATCCGTTTTTTACCAGCTTCTATTACAGATGTTCTGATCTCTTGTTTTGTATTTGGTTTATTTCTATCAAATATTTGTGTGAGATAAGTTGCCATTACAACACCATCGTCTGTAGCAATTCCAAACAGCGCAATAAATCCAACCCAAACGGCAACACTCAAGTTGATCGTTTTGATTTGAAATAGTTCCCGAAAGTCTATCCCCAACATATTAAAATTTAAAAACCAATCTGTACTGTACAATCCTATCATGATAAATCCTCCTGCAAAAGCAACCAATATTCCTGTAAACACCAAGAGTGATGTGGTAACCGATTTAAATTGAAAATACAGAATCAAGAAAATGATTGCCAATGCTAAAGGTACTACAACAGCGAGTGTTTTTTCTGCCCTTATCTGATTTTCGTAAGTTCCGGTAAAGGTGTAATTGATACCTTTGGGTACAACTAATTCACCACGATCTATTTTGCCTTGAATAGCTTTTTGTGCACGCTCTACAACAGTAACTTCAGCCTCATCATCATCTTTATCAAACAACACATAACCAATTAAAAAAGTATCTTCACTTTTTATTACTTGTGGTCCTTGCTCATATTTAATAGTTACCAATTCTTTTAACGGAATGGGGTTTCCTTTTTTTGTAGGAACATAAATGTTTTCTAAATCGGTTGGACTTGTACGTAACTCACGAGGATAACGTACACGTACACCGTAACGTTCACGTCCTTCAACTGTTTGCGTTAATAATTTACCACCAATAGATACTTCTAAAATTGTTTGTACATCTTCAATTGCTAAACCATAGCGAGCAATTTTTTCTCTATTAATGTCGATTAGCAAATAGGGTTTTCCTACAATTCTATCAGCAAAAACAGCCTCTTTTTTAACACCACTAACCTGTTTTAAAATGATTTCTAACTTTAAACCAAAAGCTTCTATTTGCTTGAGATCTTGTCCTTTTACTTTTATACCCATTGGCGCACGCATTCCTGTTTGGAGCATTACTAAACGTGTTTCAATAGGTTGTAATTTAGGTGCAGAAGTAACTCCGGGTAGTTTAGTAACTCGCACAATTTCTTTCCAAATAGCATCGGTATTTTTTATGTGCTTTCTCCAGTTTCTAAAGTATTCACCATCTTTATCAATAATTAATTGCTTGGTGTCTGTTTTAGTTCCTGATGTAACAAACTTTCCTGATGTTGTTTCAAACAATCCATCTTCATTTACCTTAAACTTCAATCTTTTTCTGTGCTTATCTTGTTTGTATTCAGGTTTGTATATAATTACATTTTCATACATTGATAAAGGAGCAGGATCCAGCGCACTTTCTACTCTACCTGACTTACCTACTACCGTTTGTATTTCCGGAATGGTAGATACTGCAATATCTAATTGTTGTAAAACACGTTTATTTTCTTCAACCCCGGCATGTGGCAATGAGGTTGGCATGAGTAAAAAAGAACCTTCATTTAACGATGGCATAAACTCTTTTCCTGTATTACTCCAAATGTTAAATCCTAAAACAATTATCAAGGTTGGGGCACTTAAAAACAACAATTTATTGTTCAAAGCCCATGTTAACATACGTACATAGTATTTTTGAAATAATGTAAAAGCTCCTAATAAACCAAGTGTGATAACAGCTACAAAAATAAAGTTTGAAATTATAGAATAATCAACACCTAATGGTCTCCAATACACACTTAAAAGAGATAAAATAGTAAATGCAGACAATAAGACATTAATTGTATTTACATGTTTATCTGTTAAAATTTCTCTATCTTTTAATACATTAGAGATTGCAAAACCAATTAGTATCAATCCGATATAATAGCCACCAAATACAGCAAAAATTCCAAGTAGGGCTAAAGCTATGTTTAAGATAAAATTAAACTGTTTTTTAGGTGATTTCCATCCAAATAACCAAGCAGCAAAAGGTGGAATTAAAAACAATGCCACAATAACGGATGCTGTTAATGCCATTGTTTTAGTTGCAGCTAAGGGTCTAAAGAGTTTTCCCTCTGAACCTATCATTGTAAATACCGGCACAAAACTTACAATGGTAGTTGCAACTGCGGTTAAAATTGCTCCTGAAACTTCTTTGGTAGCGGTGTAAACGATTTGATTAATTGTACTTTTTTCATTCTGAGTGGAGTTAAGAATTTCTTGAGATTCCTCGTCGCTCGTTCCTCGCTCTGTCGGAATGACATCAACTTTCAATTTATGTTCATCAATATGCCTGATAATATTTTCAGTAAGAATAACACCAACATCTACCATCGTTCCAATAGCAATAGCAATACCAGATAAGGCTACAATATTGGCATCTACTCCAAAGAGTTTCATACCAATAAAAACCATCAATACTGCAACAGGTAACAAACTAGAGATCAATGCTGAAACACGTAGGTTAAATACCATCATGAGTATGACCAAAATGGTAATTAATACTTCTAAGGTCAACGCTTCGTCTAATGTTGCTAATGTCTCTTCTATGAGTTCTGTTCTATCATAAAACGGTACAATGGTTAATTGTGATGTTCTACCATCTTTTAATACTTTACTTGGTAAACCTGAACTAATATCATTGATTTGTTTTTTTACATTTGTAATCACTTCCATTGGGTTTGCTCCATAACGAGCTACAACTACACCTCCTACAACTTCGGCACCTTCTTTGTCTAAGATACCTCTTCGCTGTGCAGGACCTAAGGCTACTTTAGCCACATCTTTCACTAAAATTGAGGTAAAATCTTGTGAAGTAACCACCGCATTTTCTAAATCTTCTACAGATTTGATATAGCCTAATCCACGAACCAAATATTCAACTTGGTTTATTTCTATGGTTTTTGCACCTATATCTTTATTCGATTTTCGTACCGCATTGACCACTTGTTGTAATGAGATGTTGTACTCTTTCAAAATATCTGGATTAATATCTACTTGATATTCTTGTACATAACCACCAATACTTGCTACTTCTGAAACACCACTTGCTGATGCTAATGCATATTTTACATAATAATCTTGTATACTACGTAGTTCGTGCAAGTCCCATCCACCCGTTACGTTTCCGTTTTCATCTCTACCTTCTAGGGTATACCAAAATATTTGTCCTAAACCTGTTGCATCTGGGCCTAAACTTGGCTGAACTCCTTGTGGTAACAAACCTTTAGGTAGGGAGTTTAATTTTTCGAGTATTCGGCTTCTACTCCAATAAAACTCAACATCTTCTTCGAGTATAATATAGATAGACGAAAAGCC
Source organism: uncultured Flavobacteriaceae bacterium (assembly GCA_964463085.1). GTDB lineage: Bacteria > Bacteroidota > Bacteroidia > Flavobacteriales > Flavobacteriaceae > Aureibaculum. The sequence continues at coordinate 8,801 of CAYXAZ010000029.1, forward strand.
AAATGCTGAAGAACTCCGTATAGTTTTAACACCTGGAATACCTAATAATGCTGTGGTTAAAGGATATGTAATTTGGTCTTCAATATCTTGTGGTGAACGACCATCCCATTTGGTAAATACAATTTGTTGATTTTCTCCAATATCTGGAATGGCATCAACCGCTACAGGATTTCTAGGGATTCCTGAAATATTCCAATTAAATGGTGCCGTTGAAATTCCCCATCCTATAAAAAGGACTAGTAATAAAACAGCTACGAGTTTGTTTTCTATTAGAAATTTTATGCTTTTATTTAGCATCTTACGTTTATTTAATTTGACATTATAGTATATTTTAAGATGTGCAATATCAAGATTATGAGATTGCCACGTCACTCATTCTTCGTTCCTCGCAATGACAGTAAGAAATGAAAAACGAAATATAAAAATCAAATTAAATAGATCTCGTCAAGTTTGTGTATTTTTTTGACGACCAGAGGTGGAGAATATTGATTATGTACAGGAGCTATACTAGCTTCATTAAAAAGGGAAATATATGAAAGTGCAAATGCAGCTATAAACTGAACCTGAGATATCTCTAAAGATGGTTTTGCTTGTTGATTGTTGTCATTACCCTGAATAATTTCACTATGATTATCACAACAAGGTTCTTGTTTTACATTTTGTTCTGAAGAACTTTCATTCTCACAGATATTCATTTCCATACCACAAGAATCAGCTTCTAAAAAGAAAGAAGAATCGGCTACTTCTCCACCACACATATGCTCATGCACCGTAAAAGAAAACGATGAAAATAGCACAATAAATGCTAGTAAAACAGAACCAATTTTATGTAAAACTTGTTTTAACACTAGGCTAAATTAACTATTTTTTATATTAAATCTACTAAAATTTCGTTAAAATGAGCTTTTAGTCTACTGATATAACGAACTTTAGCAGACATTATTTTTTTTACAAATTAAAATACACCTTTAGTATAGATATAATGTTATTGAAACCAATAAATTATAAAGTGATGCAATGACTTATGGAAGTTCAGTTTCTTGTAAGAGAACTCGTTTAAACATTGCTTTTATTTTCAGGTAAATCGGTTAACCCCAAAAGGTTAACATAACCGTTATTTTTTGTTATAATAATGATTTGATCTTTTATTTTAAAACTAATTTTTTTGTTTTTTAAAATTTCAATCCATTTTTTTGACACTTTAGGGTCGTCTAAGTTGCGTGCAGCAATTGATAAAAGATGTCTTTTGTCCTCATCGGATTCAAAAACTTCTTTGCTCATAGTAAGTATGGAAAGTGCATGTGATACACGATCTTCTTTTCTTTCTTTAATTGTTTCGAGTAGTTCTTCCATACTGTTTAGTTACTGTTTTCGTTTTTTATCTGATTATTTTTTTCGATTATTTTATCTATCAGATTGCATATATATCTTAAAAACTCCGCCTCTCTTAACCCATGGGTAGACAGATCTCTTAGTTTAATAGTATTTTCTGTTGGATAGGCTGTCAGCACAAAAAATGCCGCTTCCCCTCTAAATTTAAGGCTATGCTCTTCTCGTTTTATGGTGTATTTACTTAGTTTATCAGAATATGGAGATTCTCGTATCAATACATAGTTTTCAAGGGTTAAATATTCAAGGTTTTTTTTATGACCTTCTATTCTTTTTTCCCCACCAGTTATTACCATTATTACCCTGCTAAATAAAACGTAGAGAACTATTAATAGTATGCCGATAATTACAATTATTTTCATATTCTATGATCTTTAACTAGTTATTTATTGATGTACGGCAAATTTCACAATAGAACGCTGATCTTTTTCATAAAATCTGCTTAATCTGTGCAATCTGCTTTCCATATTATATTTTTCATACTGATCTTAAACGTTTTCCTTTATGACACTTCTATTTTTTTCTTTCTTTATTCATTGAACTTATTTAAATTTTTAAATCTCCCCATGAATGCCATCCCATCTTTCCGGTTTAACTAATTTTATGCCTTGAATGAAGTTTTGTTCAAAAATATCTTTTAAATCTTTGTCAACTAAAATCAAACGAGTGAAAAAAGATACTCGATAAATAGTGTTGTAATTAGATGGAATATCTTTTAACACCAACTTATCAATCCCAAAAATTATATTTAGTTCTCCATTTTCATCGGCTTCTACATCCATTTCAGAAACCTCACGGTCAATACAATCAACAAGCCCGACAATATTAGCTGCATAATAGCCTTGCTTAGCAGACTCTCCTTCTTGTTCAATAATTTTTGCATTAAAATATTGAATGTTATCAATGCCTAATTTTTCTAGAAGATTTTTAAGGCATTCAGAAATTACAGAACATCCCATATCACTGACAGCATAATCAGGAAAAAAACCTGAAGGTAATGTTTCGCATAAAAATTCAAGATTTGATAAATCATATTCTTTAGGATCTATCAAATGACCACTCTCCCAGATCATTTCTGAACATGAACAATTTTCACTGCTTGTAATAGCGGGAGATATATTGGTATCAGGACAAAGTATTAATTTAGACATTTCGTTTTTTAAGGTGGTTATAAATTTCAGAAGACATATGACAAATTTATTGATAGAATGTTGATAACACGGGTTTTCATGATTTAACACATATCTTTTTATACTATATTTTACTTATAAATTACTCTTTAAAAGTTTTAGGATCTGCATTTTTAATAATTTTTCCATCTAAATAAACATGTGTATTATCCATACCATAAACTGTATAATTCTTTGAAATAACTTTAAAAGTTTTAGGGTCAGCTTTTAACATTCGATTTCCCTGATAGAACACAAAATTTTTATCAATAATATAATCACTATAGTCTGGAACGTGACGAGGGCTTTTGATTAAAAATTCTACCGTTTTTATATCTATACCATCTAACAAGCTTCCTTCAAACCAAATATGGTTAGCATCTATTTGATAATTACCCTGCATTGTAAATGATTTTACGTCTACATTATCTAATACCGCTCCTTTTATAAAAAACAAATTTTTGTCGTATGAAAATAACCTGCTTCTCACCTCAAAAGATAAAATATCAACTCCTGCTATTTTATGATCATAATAAAAAGCTGAATTTTTGTCTTTTGAATAAAAAAAATTATATCCCGGATGAATCAATTGAAAAGTTGCTGTATCTACGCCTTTTAATTCATCATAACGAAGAAAAATTTTATCTCCTATAGAGGCATAGTCTTTGTCCAACAATTTAAAATTTTTAAGCGATTCAATGGTTACACCAGACAATTTAATAGCAAAAGTGCTATGGGTATCAAATCCGGAAGTAATTTGGTGGTATGTACCGTCTGCTGACATTCTATATTTTTTTTCAAATTCTTCTCTTGTTATAATAATACCCAATTCATTAAAAGGACCTAAATCAACCAGTTTACCGTTGTTTTTTATAGCTGCTAAAGGAATTATTGAACGGCTTGACGGAAAGAAAAATGGAGCATTACTTAAATAATTAGTTACAACAAAATATACGTTTTTAGAGTCCTTATAATAACTACTTTTATCTATTTGAATTAATTGATCTTGTGACATCATAGAAAAGGAAATGATTATGGTTATTGTAAGTGAAATTATATTTTTCATTAAAAATTTTTAATAAAAATTTTGATATGATTGTGGCATTTTCTATCTATTTTATTTCTGATGCCAAAAATGAATAGTTTTCTCCTTTTGCATTTATTGAAGTTTTATCTTGATCTCCCATTTGCATGTATGGGATACCATTGAAATTTAAAAACTCCATGCTTAGCCCTGGTTTTAGTAAAGATTCTAGTTCGATAAACTTTGCATTGAATATTTCTTCCAAAAGTTGTTTTTCCTCATTATTGAATTCAATTTTTTGTTCTGAGTAAAATTCTTTAGACATTAATTTATCTTTAAATTTTAAATCTATTTTCCAATCAATTGCGTTTTCTTCTTCAAATAATTCCTTTAACTCTTCGAACCTATCTTGGTAATAAAAACTTTGAACCAATCCGGCAGTTTTAAAACCTGAGATAGCTGGAGCAAAAATAGGAAACCAGTTGCACTTTTCTGGTATTTTAAACCCATCTGAAAACCAATGTTTTTCCCTACATGAATCAACTATAGATATTATTTTTGATTTGTTTAATTTTTCTTTTACTTCATTTTCTGAGTTTGACTTTACTATAAAGTACTTTGTGTATTCTGACATATTTTTTATACTTTGATTTGGTGGTGGTATTCTTTATCTATTTCATTTTTTAGTTTTGCTATATTCATAAGATTCAAGCCAATATTCGCCTACATCTAGGTCTAATTTTGATAATTTTTCTATTATTTGGATGCCATATTCTTTGCTATATTTTTCTTCCAATAGAGGGGTTAGTGATTCTCGATTAAACACATCATGTTCATAATCAATTACCCGTAAGTATCGCATTACTGTATCTTATATATAGGGTCACTCGCTACTAGATGATAAACAGTGTATGCTATTGAGGTTTAAAAGGTATATTTAGTTGTAGGAGAAAATCAACTGCAGAACCTTTAAGTTTATCTGACCAAAGGTCTAGTATTAACTCTTGATTTTCAGGGTGTCCTACAAACTTTTGAACTGCTTTAAGTCTTGATTTTTCGTCTGGAAAGCTCTTTGAAAAAGGAATACATACACGCTCATTAACTTCAATGACCAGTTTGGTAATTGCACTTAGATGATTTTTTAAATCTTTATCTTTTTTTAAATCTAAAAATACTTTTCCGAATACTACTGATATAACAAATCCATTAAAATCAATGCAATCAAAATCGTCATAAGGCCACTCTTCTCTATCTAGTTCATTATCAAAATTTCCTTCATTATCATCATATAGATAAGTTCTGTGTATGTTATCTTCGAAGTGTAAAATTTCATCACCTATATATTCCCAATAACTGCCATTTGGGTCTGTAAGTAGTCCTAAAGAAAAACTTTGTTCACAGTTGAATTTAATGTATTGATAATTGTCTGCTTCATACCTAAGTATCTCTTTTTTATATGCATCGAATATTTCCTTTTCAATTTTTTCGAACCAGCCGTTTTTGCCTTTTTCTCCTTCTTTGGCAATTTCTGCATAGCCTTTTTTCAGTTTACTTTGCATCAATTTATCGGCGGCTTTTTGTGCTTCTTCTTCCGAAGTAAAGGTTAGTGCTTTAGATTGACCTGTTGTGCCAATTTTACCATATCTAACGGTATGTGAAGAACCATTTAAAGTGATTTCCCAAAATTTTTGTGATTTTTCATCTTTGTATTCTAAGTATGTTTTCATGTGTTTGTTTGTTTTTATTGGTTTATTTTATATCCCAGTTTATTCTTAGTGGCACTTGTTAAATAAGCTGGACGAATTACAAGATAATTGTCAACATGTGTTTCAATTTCAATTATATAATGTTTTAAATTATAACCTAGTTCATTTGGTTGTATTGTTACAATAATAGTACCTGATGAGACACCATTACCAGAATTAAAATAAAGTCTTCTACCATTTTCTTGGCAGTGTAGTTTGTTGGTCTTGCGAATGCTTCGGTTAATTGCTTTGAAATTTTCTTTCCATAATTTAATAAAATCGGTTTCGTTTTTTGGTATTCTAGGTATATACCATGTAAATACATAACCTTTTAAAAAATCGCCTGTGTGAGAAATGCCTTCTAAATCTTCTTCGTATAGCCAATCAAATTCGTGTTTTTTTCCAAAGGCGTCTATAATGTAGCCATCGCCTTCTGTACAGTTTTTATCAATCTCGGTATAAGTGCCAAGGTGCCAATTATTTATTTCAGAGTTTTTAAAAATCATATTCTTTTTGTTAATCTTATTTTGGTTCAAAAATTACAGTTCTTAATGTGTCTTTTTCTAGCACTCCATACCAAGTTCTATGATACACAATATTGACATTAAATTCTTTTGCCAATGTTATACCTATTTTTTGAATGATTTCACTTTTTATTTTTTCTGTAAAAATTCCTTTTTCAAACATCAAACAAATTCCAAAATTGCATGATTCAGGTACAGAAGAATCCCATTCATGTAATGTTCCTTTTTTATAAGGCCTGCTTACATTGTATTCTATTCCGTTGTGTTTAACATCACACCATTCTGTTTCGTTTTCATAATCAAATTCCATTTGAGGTAAACCCAATACGCTTATAAAACGTTTACAAAATTCTTTTAATTCTATATTAGCAAATAGTGCAAAATGCTCTGTAGTTTCTATTTGTTCAGATGGCATCATATCATTTATTTTCTAATTTATAACAAGCCTGTTTTCTCTACACGGTCAATACTTCTTGTTCTTTGCTAGTTAATTTCATTGCTCTAAGGCTATCTAATACTTTTTGCCTTGATGCCATGTCTAAAAATTCATTTTCTACTACTTTTAACATATGCCAATTCAATTTTTTTAAGATTACTCTATTCTCACTTATTGGTTCAAGTGATGTATAACTGCCTTTCATAAGATGCCATTTCTTTAATTTTGTCAGGAAGTAAATAGGCAAAATGTTCGGGTTAAGGTATTTCCTTTAAGGCTTACTAAGTTTTTTATCATTTTATTCGATTTTTCTTTTGAACTTATTTACTTTTCAAAACATATATTCCGCTTTCTGAAAAATGTCTATTAGATCGAGGTTGATGACCTAACTTAATAAATGCTATATTTATATTATATTCTTTATCAGGATGGTAGATTGAAATCTCAGGATCTAAAGAAAAGAAGCGTTTACTAGGTTTAAAAGCATAAGATTTAAAGTTAAGTGTTTCCGCTTTATGTGTTAATTGAAAATAACCTGCACCTCTCCAACCTGCATTACCTCCAAGAAATAATTGTGGACTAAAATAAGATTCTTTAACAAATTTTTGTATAAAGATTGTATTGTTTTGTTTTTCCCAATCATAAAAAGGAGCGATAGAATTTTTAAGAGGAATTAGTCTATTTCCATTTTTTTTTGAAAAATCTTTGTTTTTGTGTCTTATTTCAAAATAGTCTTTTTTATAATCCCTTTCCAGTTTTTCAAACATTTTTTTTGATTCTATTACTATCCATTTATCTTGAATTTTTAAATGACATCTTCCTTTAAAATTTTCTAAATTTTTATATCTCTTGGTAAAATCAATAATATCTGCTCTACTCAAGTAATTTTTAAATTCCTTTTTAGAAAGTGTATCGTAATTTATAATAGTATCGTATTTCTGTTTTGATTTATTTCCTGTAATTGCCCAATCAATAACATAATCTTTATAAAAATAAACTCCTGAAGGATATAAATGACCTTTTACTTTTAAAGAATCTATTTCTTCTCCTTTATTGTTTATTTTTTTAATAGTAGTTAAGTATAACTCGTCTCCTGTAAGAATAAAGTTTTCGCTAACCTTATCAAATAAAATAATTCTAGGGCTCCTGTCTGTTAATTTTAAAATCTTATAATTTTCAGATTCTGTTTTGTTTTCAGATAAATAGGTATATGTATCAAAGTTTTTAGTTAATCTTCCGTTTAAAAGTATCTTAGGAATGGAGTTATTAATATTAGATTTAATAGAAGGGATTTGATAAGAAATAAATAGTATTATACCTATAATTATAGTGATTGTTATCATTGATTTATTTTTAGCTTTTAAACTCATACCTATCTACTTAACCCTTTTTGGATTATAAATTCATCAAAAAGTCTTTGTTCATTTCTTTTTTCAGGAGTTGTTAGTTTGTCTAACTCACCCATTCCAATTGGTGAATAAAATTTCCATTTCCATATAGGTCTATGTTTTAAGAAAATATGGGATGAATAAAATTCATTATGTTCATATATACCAACCCAAAATCGAGTTATAATTCCAATAGCAATAATTAATATTATTATAATTATTTTTTGTCTCATTTTTCTGAAAATTATATATGGGATTGAATAATACAAATATAAAATTTTAAGAAAAGGAGGAACCGCCCATAAACAATGAAAATAGTATCCCTGAAAACAGGGTATTATACCAAATAAACATAGAACTCATCTTGGGTTCTACTATTAGCTGTAAAATCACTCCCGAAGCCTCGGGATTGTCCTCTAATTTTGTATTTTCTTTGCACCGTCTTGCCAAAAGCGGATACTGTTCAAAAAACACTTCATTAAAAAACAAAAGCATAATTTTTCGCTTAAATACCATAATCTAAGATGAATTCATATATTTTAGCCCAATAAAATAATTCTTTTAGCTTATTTTTTATGTCATATTTTATTTTTCAACAAAATACGTTGATAAAGGGTGGCGCAGCAGTATTGGATAGTGTACCGGATAATATAGATTCCTTGGAATGGATGCAGGGGAAAACAATAACTTCACTAATGACCCAGAGTCCACTTCTGCTTGACTTGTCATTGGAAAGTGGTAGTTTTCGTGGTGCTATCATAGACGGGTTTTTGACGTTATACCACCGAAGATTGTGCACAGCATTAACAGAATTTGGTATTGATAATATTCAGTATTTTCCTGTCGTGTTACGAGATCAGGAAAACGGGAAAACGGAAAACGATTATTTTCTAGTAAATGTTATTGGGTTGTTAGATTGTGTCGATATGAATAAAAGCAAGGTAAATTGGTGGCCTAGTGGTATGGGGTTTGATTTTGTCTCAATCGTTATTGACGAAAATAAAACACAAGGGTTGTCAATTTTTCGATTAAAAGATGATCCTACCAAAGTGCTTATAGACGAAAAATTAAAAAGACATTTACATGAAAACAAGGTGCTAGTAGGAACGAAATTAATCAAACCTGAAGACTATTCTGATTGGTAGTGTGCTTGTCCTAAAATAACGTGAGTTCGATATAATGAACTGCAAGTTTACCCTTAAAGGTTATACCTACAAAAAATTCCTGCAAGGTTTTACAAACCTTATTGATATAAACTTTCTAGGATTAGTGAATTTTTTACTTTTTTGCCAAATTAAAAACAACAAAGGTAAGCAACTGTTATAATCGTAAATAAAAGGTGCATCGCATATTGATTAACTTACGTCGAATTGAGGTTATAAGGCTGTAAACAACTTGTTTTTTATTCTCATCGTTTTCTATCAATCACAAATTTACCCTGTTTAATAGTGTATATGTTATCTTTATCTTGAAAAACGGAGTAACCCATTATTTGAAAACTTGGTGCATCTACTCCTTCTAAGGTTTTCTGCATACGGTAAACGTAAAATTTATCTTTTGAAAAATTACGGCTCAAAACTTGAAAACTAGCGATGTCAACACCTTTGATTTTATGGTCGGAAAAATAAACGTGATGTTCATCAAAGGCATAAATCTGCTCTTCTATTTTAACGGTATTTGGGTCTAATTCTAACGGAATTGTATGATGAAACAACTTGTTTTTGTCTTTTTGAAACCAATGATTGATAACTTCAAAACTAACTGCATCAACATCTTTAATTAAATCTTTTTTATAATAAACTTTATTCTTATCTTTAATAAAATCATCTGAAATCAATATACTGTGCTTGGCGTTTAAATCGAGTTTAACATCTTCATTAAATACAATTTTATCATCACGTATAAACTTAGAATTTATAATTTCTAGTTTTTGTGCATTCAATTCAGGTAATTTTTTATCTAAAAAATAAACCGAATTTTTATCACGAGAATAGTAATAATAAGATTCTTTCAAAACCTCAAAACTGGCAGGGTCTGCTCCTAGTATTTGGTCTTCATCACAATATACTACTTCCTTATTTTTAAAATAACCACGTCCTAAAATTTCTACTGTTGAAGTCTCTATGTTTTTAATATGGGTGAGCAGAGAATCAGAATCCCATTCCTCAATGAAGTATATATTATTTTTATCTTTAAAATAATGCTCGTTTAGTTGTTCAAATGATTTTGGTAATCCGTTTTCAACTACTTCTCCCATAAAATAGAGATGATTTTTATCTTTAGAAAACCCTAACGAAATAATTGTAAATGTAGCAATATCAACATTTATAATTTCTTTAGCCATTGAATATTCATCGCCATAAAAAAACACCTTGTTATTAACTATAACATGAAAAGTGTCATCAAGTATTTTAACTGTAGAAGTGTCTCCTTTATAAATTTCTTTTCTGTTATAAAAGAGCCTTGTATTGTTTTTTGCCCATTGAAATGACAGGGTTTTAAAATGTGCAATGGTATCGCTTATTTTTTTGTTCTCATCACCATCACCAAAGTCGTGATGATAGATACTCTCTTTTAGTATATAATAACCATTTCCTAAATCTTGAAATGACCCATCATTTTTACATATTTTTGCTGTAATATAAATGTTTGAGTATATGTAATCTTTGTCTTTAAAATAGGAGTCGTTGACTATTTCAAAAGTCTTTGCATCAATATGGTTTAAGCGTTTCGAGTATCGATATACGTAGTCTTTATCAACCCCAAATATTTCTCCTACTGTCTTAAAAGTGCCTAGATCTGCTCCAATAATAATTGTATCTCCTTCAAAAATATAATTTTTACCCCTAAAAAATAAACTATTAGGATTGTCAAATAACTGTAAACTTTCCGGATCGGCATGTTTTAAGATACTTGAAGAGTAATATACTTGATCTTTGTCTTTTGCCAAACTGAGTGTCAATACTTCAAAAGTGGCAATGTCTATATTTGGCAGGATGTCGTTTCCACAAAAAGCGGTGTTCTTATCTATGGCATAATTATGATTCAATACTTTAAACGAGTTTATATCAACGTTTAAAAGTGACCTGTCATAATAGGTAATAGTATCATTGATAAGTTCAAAGCCTGTTTCGTCATCATATTCATAAGAAAACTCGAACTCAGACATCAAAATAGTCACCTTTTTATTGCCTATTTTTAAATGCCACTTATTGTCCTTTGAGTGGCTTAATATAGCCTTTTGGTTTGTTGCTTTTTCAAAAGTATATTCTTTTTCATTGGTTGGTCTGATAGATTTCTGCCAATCAATATTTTGATAGATTATGGTTTTATCTTTTTTTACAAGCGTTTGAATGGCATCTTTTTTAGTTGTTGTTTTAAAAACGAGTCCTTTGCTGGTTCTTAAACATTTAGTATTGTTAATCCAATAATAGCCTAATGTTTTAGGACTATAATCAAGAAAGTATTCATTTTTATAGGTATAAATTACAGCGTCATCAGAAGTTAATATAACTTCTAATGGAAGTTTTACGTCAGCTTCTAATTTATTATTGTGTAGATAAACGAGTTTGTTTTCAAACAGATTCAATCTTAATTTAGAGGTTGATTTGATGGTGAATTTCATAATTAGTCTTTATCCTTTATTTTCTTAACAATATAGAGTCCATTGCTACCACTATTATTGTGGTTACTAGGGTATTGAAATTTTAAAAAACTGACATCGGTATTTTGAAAATATGCATCAGGTAAAATATACCAATAGAAATGATTTTCTAAACCCTTAAAAATAGGTTTGATAGCTTTTTCTTTGAACCTTAAAGTACTATTCTTAATTTTTAATTTGTAATATGCTGTTCCTGTATATGATATTGGAATTGGAGTATAACCACCTGCTAATGTTGCATAAACGAACTCTTTTTCAAAGAAAATAGATTTTATTTTAGAGGTATTATTATATTTGAAAGCATAGTTTTTTATGCTACTTTCTTTGTTTTCATATAGGTGAACATAATGTTCTTGCTCGTTATTAGAGAAGGTTTTTTGAGAAGAATCTTTGAGAACAATTGTTCGAGTAAATTTAGGAGGATAGCCTTTGTGATTATATTTTAATGCATCAATACCACGAGCTCTGAGTTCATTTCTTTTAGTAAACAGTTTTGTCCATTCTTTTCCTATTCTAAAATAAACGGGAAACCCTTGGTCTTGCTTGTCTTTATAGGGAAGTTCTTCTCCAAAAACCACTACTTGTGCTGCCTTATAGTATTCATCAAATAATTGTATCCATGTTTTGGGTTCTAGTGATCTATCTTGATTAATAATTTCTTTAAATAATACTTCTTTTATGTCTTCTTCTGATAAATCATAAACACCGTTTTCGTTAAAGAGATAATGTGTAAAGGTAGCAAGTTCTGTATGTCCATCTTTATGTTCCTCTTTTTTAATGGTGATGAGTTCGTTTCCGTTACCATCTATTTTTTTGAAATAATCATCTCCTTCTACTAAAAAAAAATTATGAGTAGCATTATAGGTTATCTTAGGGTCATATCGACTAGGTAGGCGTTGGATCGTATAATCATCAGATATTACTCCATCTTTCAGATAAGGATAGGTATCTAATTTTGAGCTTTTAAAAATTGAAGCAGATGTTATGTTAATAGAGGTACATTGTTGTAATATAAATAAAGCAACTAAAATATAGATTGTAATTGGAATCATAGATTTAAATTTTTTATTCATTTTTTTTTATGAGTTATTAAACTTTATTTAGGTTTTCGGAATATCCGTTCGTAATTATACATATCAAATAGATGTTCTACAATAGAATATCGTGGAACTTTGTCTTTTGCTGTAGAGAAATGTTTTCTTATTTTAAAATCTTTTAATTCCATGCTATAAATTATTTTCTGAATTTTGGTTTTTTGTCCAATAATTTATAACTGATTAATCGAGATTTTCCGAAACCGTATTTCCAATACGATAGTTCTAGGGTTGCTAGTACTGTTTTATCGCTAACTCTCGTTATATGTTCTGCAAATTTGGCAAAATCTTTTTTTGAAATATAATAAACATAAGGAAGTTTCATTTCTGTTTCTCCTGCTTTATATATTTTTTTATTTCCTAATAAGCCTTCAAATGTACTCTGCACAGTTAACGAAATATCAATGGTTCTAATCATAAGTTCAATTTCAATCAATCTCTTTTTATAGGGAAGCAATCGGTATTTTATCCACAGTATGGGGAAAAACAATAGAAGCAATATGTAATGTATCAAAAAGAATACATACAGTAGTGCCATTGCTATTTTTGAAAACAGTTGTTTTATCATCACAGGTTTTCTTCTTGATTTTTAATTAAATCCTCAAATTTCGTATTATTTTTTAACTCATTAAAGTCATTATCTTTTCGTACTCGTCTAAAATCATAATTATGATATTCGTTAGAAAAAACATGATAACATTCTTCTAAAACTTGAATGCATTTATTTTCATCTCCTAGCTTAAGTGCTACTTTTGCTAAATAAATATAAGGGCTGTCATAGAATTTTTTTCCTAATCTTTTAGCCACAAGCAATTTTTGTTGTGCTTCCTCTAATAGTGGTTTATTGCTAAAATGGTCAATATGTTTTGCATATGTATACAAAAACTCGCCATAGTAGCTAAATAGTGTAAAATCTTCTCCAACTGTTACTGCTGCTTCTGCAAAAATTTCCTTTCCTGTTTTAAATGCTATTTGTGCTTCTCTGGTATTAGCTTTTTCTAATTGTAATAATGCCATATTTTTTAGTGCGTTAGTGGCATAAACAGGATATGTCCAAGTATGGGGATCAATAACTTTGGCATTAAGGTAGTAGTTAAGTGCTATTTTATGGTATGTAAGTGATCTTTTATCTTTTGCAATTTTATGAAAAATATGCCCCAAATTACACAACTTATCTTTATCTGTAGAAGTGTAAGATGTTATATAAGAAAGTTTATCTTCAATTTCTTTTTGTATTTCTATAGTAGCATTCTTAGATAGTGATGTGTAATTTTTATCCTTTACAGTATATTTATTATAATCTATCACTCTACCAAGGGTTCTTGCCCATGTATAATAGTAAAAAGGGTCTTTTTTTATATAGTCTGTTGCAAGGGATTTAAATTCTTTAAGAAAATGCTGGTGTATTTTTAATGATTGGTCAAAAGTGAGTGTTGCAATTTTATAGCTAGTGAACAAAAAAGAAGTAAAGGCGACACTATTGTAATAAAGATAATAGTCCTTTTCTGTTTCTAATGTTTTTAGTTCTACCTCGATCGATTTAGAGAAGAGTGAAATAATTTGTTCAAAATCTATGGGTTTGTATCTTTTTAAAATTATATTTTTTTCAAGTACTGCTTCTGCCAATTCAGTATAAGCTTTGAATTCTTTAGGGTTCTCTTTTATCCCATTTTCATACTGTTCAATAGCTTTATTGATATATTTTTCTTTATCTTTAGGTTGCTTTACTTGGTCAACTATCAATTCATAGCAGGAACCTCTATAAGAACTGAATGATTCTTCAGGGGTAAGTTTTTCGACTTTATCAATCCATTCTAACATGTCAAAAACGGTTTCTTCTCCTTCAATTTTACCACAGTGATAATCCATGGCGTAAACGAATTTAATACTCAGGTAAGCTTCTGCCAATTCTTCCTTAAGCGCAACTGAACCAGATGTTAAAACTTCTTTATAAAGTTTATCAAGACCATTGATGTCTTCATTCTCATCAAATTCATTTATTTTTTTCTTTATACCTTTTTCTTTGGTTTTGTTCATTCTGTTAGCCTTGTTTATTGATTTTCAATAAGCTAATAATTCTAAATTATGGTCACTTGTATAATAATACACAGAGAAAAGTATGAGTTCACCCTGTAGACTTATCAATCTAAATTTTTTAAGGTTTCAATATCATCTTTTAAATCATCAATGTCATAATTTACAGTAAAGCCGTATTTTGATAAGAGTCCATGAAACTCATATTCACCTATTCCCAAAATTCTACCTGCCATTGCTCCGTGAATTCCTTTCGACTTATAGATTGCAACAGCAAGAAGTTCTAAAGCTTCTTTTTGGTTTATATTCAATTTTTTGGCTATACTGTCGTTTAGTTCAATTTTCATTACTCCTCTGTTTTTATAGTAATAACTGTTCCCATTAAATTAAATATGTGATACCCGCAATGTTCTGTGAATATCCCTATTTCATTATATTCAGGTGCTTTAATTACTAAAGGATACCTAAACTCTACATAAGAATCATCTTCAAATTTCATTTCTACAATTTCATTTATAGAAAAATCATCACATAGTAATTTGTTTCGATCGGTTTCTCCTTTAGATTTTAAATAGGTTTCTATTTTTGTTTTCCACCTTTCCGGTAAATCTTCGTATTTCATTTTTTTAGTACATTTTATGGGATTGTTCCTATTTCACAAAATTTATAAATTCCGTTTTCTTTTTTGAACTTAAAATTATGCTGTCCACCTTCATGCTCTAAAGTAGGTTCGGTGGTTGTTACCAAAATCTGATATACATTTGTATCTGCCTTAGAAAATATAGTTTTTTTGGTTTTTAAAGTAGTGACAAAATTATTGTTAAAAATAACATCAAAATCTTGTTGCAAAAAGGTGTCTATTGATATGTGAGTTTTACTATTATAAATTTCATGCCAATCATCATTTTCTGCTCTTAATTTATTGAATTCTTCATATTCTTGAGGCGTATTATCCGGGCAAACATAGCAGTCAATTTCATCAGAGGATAACTTTCTGAACTCATTTTTATTTTTTTGCTCAATTGTTTTCAAAAAATTATTCCATACTTCAACAATTTCTTTATCGTTGTGATTGTAGATTCGCTTTTCTTTATGCGTACAGAAATGAAGTGTTAAATACATTACTATAGTCAATAGCATTAAATTTGGTTTCATAAGTTTTAAATAATTTAAAAATACAAATATGGCGTTTTATTGAAAGAGAAAATATACTATAAACCATAAAAATGCTACCCCTGAAAACCGGGTATTGGTTACACTTTTAATCATATTTCGAAAAAATTAATCGAATTTTCAGATGGATTATTTCCAACTCATCTGTTGTATTCTCACAGCATTTAAAATAGCCAATAGGGCAACCCCAACATCTGCAATTACGGCTTCCCACATTGTTGCCATTCCCATTGCTCCTAAAATTAATACCACAATTTTTATACCTAATGCCAATGTTATATTTTGCCATATAATTTTATTAGTAGCAATCCCAATTTTTATGGCAATAGCAATTTTTGAAGGTTGATCTGTTTGTATAACTACATCTGCGGTTTCTATGGCAGCATCACTCCCCAAACCTCCCATAGCAAGACCAACATCTGATAAGGTAATTACCGGTGCATCATTGATACCATCACCAATAAAAGCTACTATTTCTCCTTGTACCTTTAATTTTTCTACTTCTTGTATTTTCCCTTCCGGGAGCAAACCTCCAATGGCATTGTCAATACCCAATTGCTTTGCAATTTTATCGACAACGGCTTGCTTATCACCTGAAAGCATGATTATTTTTTTGATTTTTTTGATTCGGTGTAATGCTTCGATCGCTTCTTTAGCATCGTCTTTAATTGTGTCAGCTATTGTAATATATCCTGTATAGTTACCGTTAATAGCAATGATAACGATAGTTTCAGAATTTAATTTTAAGTTTTCATCATATGGAATATTAAATTTCTCCAACAACTTTATATTTCCTGCTAATACTTCATAATCACCTACTTTCCCCTTCATTCCGTGACCGGATATTTCTTCTACTTCTGTTGCTTTTAATGTGGTATTTTCAATGGAAGCATATTTCACTATAGCTTCGGCTATAGGATGTGTAGAGTTGCTTTCTAAAACGGCAATTAATTCTAATAGTAGATTTTTGTCTAATTCATTTGAAATTACATCTTGTACTTCAAAAACACCTTTGGTAAGTGTTCCTGTTTTATCCATTACAACTGTATCGACCTTTGTCATTAAATCTAGAAAATTAGAACCTTTAAAGAGGATTCCGTTGCGAGAACCAGCTCCAATTCCGCCAAAATATCCTAACGGAATTGAAATTACCAATGCACAAGGGCAAGAAATTACCAAAAAGATCAAGGCACGTTGAAACCACATCTGAAACTCGTATGCATCACCTAAAAAAAAGTAAGGTACTATTACTAATGCTATGGCTAACCAAAATACAATGGGTGTATAAATTTTAGCTAAACGACTGATCAGCAACTGTGTTTTTGCTTTTCTACCAACTGCTTCTTGTACTAGTTTTAAAATTTTAGAGAGTTTGGTATCTTCGTACTTACTGGTAACTTTTATTTCTATTAATTTATTGAGATTTACCATTCCTGCTAATACGATTTCGCCTTTTTCTTTGGTGTCTGGAGCAGATTCTCCTGTTAGTGCAGCTGTATTTAAACTAGCGTAATCAGAAATTAATTCGCCATCTAGGGCTATTTTTTGCCCAAGTTTTGTTTGAATGATTTGCCCTACCTCTACTTCTTTTGGATGCTTTGTTAGCATTTTTCCGTTTTCTAAAACGGTAACTTCTTCTATTTGTACTTTTAATAAGGCTTCAATAGAACGCTTAGCTTTGTTTACGGCTGCTTCTTGAAATAGTTCACCAACTACATAAAAAAGCATTACTGCAACACCTTCTGCATACGAACCGATTAAAAAAGCACCAAGAGTAGCAACAGACATTAATACAAATTCGTTATAAATATCTCCTTTGATTATTAATTTTGCAGCTTTTAAAATGATTGGTCCACCAACAACGATGTAAATAATTCCAAACCAAATGAGAAGAACTGGTGCTGTAAAAAATGGTAGATCAAAATAATCAAATCCGATACCTAGCAATAAAAAGAATAAGCCAATACTAGGAATAAGATATTCTTTATTAAAAGAAAATGTTTCTTTTGGTTTTGCTTCTTCTGTGAAATCTATGGCACAAGCACCATCGGTACATTCGTGTTCTTTGCTCATTTTTTTGTAATCTATTAAGTCTCACAGGTAATTTTGTACTGTTCCGGTTCTTCGGGAGTTTCAGTATCTAATATGTGAGATCTTTTGATTTCAAAAATAATTTATTGAAGCGTGCAATGGAAGTGCATTTTTTTTGCTATTTCAAGTTTGCGTTCTATAAGTTAGAAATCACGTTTTTCAACTTTGCTCTAATTTCAGTGGCTACTTCGCCAAGGGTATCATTGTGAATTGCTTGCATAGAAGCTGCAGGATCAACAGCTGATACTTCAATTGTACCGACTTCTTTCTCTTGAACAATAACATTACAGGGAAGCATGGTACCAATTTTATCTTCTGCCTGTAAAGCTTTGTATGCAAAAGGTGCATTGCAAGCACCCAAAATTTTATAATTATAAAAGTCTACATCTAGCTTATTCTTTAGAGTAGCTTTGATGTCGATTTCAGTAAGTACACCAAAACCTTCTTTTTTTAGTTCTTCTTTTACTCTTTCGATTGTTTCTTCGAAACTTCCGTTTACGGTTTTATTAAAATAATATTTCATGTGTCTATAATATTTAATAATTCGGTCACATGCAGTTCGCTATTAGTCATTTCTTTGGGTGCTAAACTTTTTAGCATGCTCGTTTCATGTGTCTATATTTATTGATTTTTAAAGGTCATCCCGATAGTCCCGATAGCTATCGGGATCGGGACTGTTCACAAATGACTATTTTCTTGAGTGAATAACTTTTATCATACTCGTTTTATGTGTTCTATTTATTGTTTTATCGGTCAAATGGAGCATTCATACAATGAACTCATCTTGGTTTTTAATAAAAGTACAATTTATATTTGAATCTATCTATTTTTCATAGATAAGTCCACCTTAAATATTGTTAATGAAACCTCACAGGTTTTAAACCATAATAATTTGTTTTACTCCTCTTTATACCGTAACAATCGCAATGCATTAAGAACCACAATTAATGTAGAACCTTCATGTATTGCAACAGCCATACCTATACTTGCTAATCCAATTAGGGTTGAAGGAATTAAAACAGCGACGATACCTAAACTTATCCATAAATTTTGTTTTATTATTTGTTTCGATTTTCTGCTTAAACCAATTACAAAAGGTAAATTTTCAATTTTATCAGACATTAAAGCCACATCTGCTGTTTCGAGAGCGACATCACTTCCTGCTGCTCCCATTGCGATACCAACGGTACTATTTGCCATTGCTGGTGCATCATTTACACCATCACCTACCATGGCAATTTTAGAATATTTTTCTTTTAATTCTTGAATTGCAGTTACTTTGTCTTCAGGTAATAAATTTCCTTTTGCTTCTGTAAGTCCAATTTGTTTGGCAATAGAATCACCTACGTTTTGATGATCTCCTGTTAGCATTATCATTTTCTCAATGCCCATTTCTTTTAAACGCTTCAAGGTACTTTTTGCGGTTTCTCTTGGCGTATCCATTACGCTTAACAATCCGATTAATTTTGCATTTGATGATACCAACATTGCTGTATGACCATTATTCAGTAACTCATTCATTTGAGAAGAAACGGCATCACTAATTGTTATATTTTCGTCAGCCATGAGTTTTGCGTTACCAATGGCTACCGTTTCTCCATTATAGACAGCTCTAATTCCTTTTCCTTGAATGGCTTTTATGTTTGAGGCTTGGTTTTTTGCTTCAATCTTATATTGCGATTTTATATCTTTAGAGATAGCTTTTGCTAACGGATGATTGCTTAAACTCTCTACATCTAACACTAATTCTAAAAAATCATTTTTATCAAATCCGTTTAACGGAATGGCATTGGTTAATTTTGGTTTTCCTTCTGTAAGTGTTCCTGTTTTATCGAAGGCAATGGTTGTTAGACTTCCTAAATCTTCTAACGGGCGACCTCCTTTTATAAGCACACCTCCTTTTGCGGCTCTTGAAATACCACTTAATACTGCACTTGGTGTAGAAATAGCTAATGCACAAGGACTTGCCGCAACCAACACACTTATAGCTCTATAAATACTTTTTGTAGTGGTTTCGTCTATAACTAAATAAGCAAAACATAATATGGTTACTAAAACAATAACTGCTGGTACAAACCATTTTTCAAATTTTTTGGTCAGTAATTGTGTAGGTGATTTTTGAGTTTCTACCTCACTTACCATTTTTACCAACCGTGAAATTGTTGAGTCTTTGCTTAACTTCAGCACTTTTACTTCTAGCGCATTATTACCATTAATGGTTCCAGTAAAAACTATATTTAATTTATCAATAGTGTTAAATTCCGGTAAACTATTTACGTCAGAAATTGCAAATTTATCTACCGGCATACTTTCACCGGTTATTGAAGCTTGGTTTATACTACTGCTTCCTTTGATAATAACTCCATCTGCAGCGATTTTTGTATTTGGTCGTATTACAATTATATCATTAAGTTGTAATTCTTCTACCGGAACTTCTACAATTTGGTCTCCTTTTTTTACCAATGCTGTTTTTGGTGATAATTCGCCCAATGCTTCAATGGATTTTTTGGCTTTATTCATTGCGTATTTTTCCATGGCATGACCTATACTAAATAAGAACAATAGCAAAGCACCTTCTTCCCAACTGCCAATATATGCTGCACCAGCAGCTGCAACAAGCATTAAAAAATCTATTTCAAACTCGCCTTTTCTAATTTTGCCAATGGCTTCGGTAAGTGTAAAATATCCTCCAAAGAAATAGGCTACCATATAACTGTATATGGCTATTTTTTCTGGTAAATCTGTGGTTAATTCAATGAAAAGTCCTGTAAAGAAAAATACACCGCTTAAAATGGCAAAATATAATTCGGTTTTTTCACCGAAAATTCCACCATGATTATGGTCGTGTCCATCGTTTTTTGAATGTTTGTTTTCCATATTTATTGGTTATATGTTATAAATAGATTGAATAATACAATGGTAGAATGCTACAATAATTTTTACTATTTTAGTTTTCATATGTCTATAAATATTTAATAATTCGGTCACATGCAGTTCGCTATTAGTCATTTCTTTGGGTGTTAAACTTTTTAGCATGCTCGTTTCATAAATTTTTATATCTCATTTTCCCATTCACTCATTTCTGTCATTTATTGATTACTTTATCTATTTTTTATCCGTATCTTCAAAATGCTTTGAAATTGCCGAAATAAAAGTGTATTATAGTCCACTACATTTATCGCATATACCTTTTACTACCAAATTCACATTTTCAGACACAAAACCATTTGGCACTTTTATCTGGGGTATTTTATGATCGGTTAAACATATTGTTTCTTTACAGTTGTTGCAATGAAAATGTAAGTGTAAATCGGTTTCAATTTCACAATTACATCCTTTTTCACATAAGGCATATTTAGTAATGCCTGAACCATCGTCTATTTGATGTACTATCCCTTTTTCTTCAAAAGTTTTTATTGTTCTATACAATGTTGTTCTATCTGCTTTATCAAAAGCATTTTCTATATCACTTAAGGTTACTGCTACCTGTTTTTCTGCAAGGAATTTGTATATTAACAAACGCATTGCTGTAATACGTATACCATTAGTTTCTAATAATTGTTCTATTTCATTTTTCATCTGATTACTTTAATTGCTTATTTCAAGAGGATTGTCTTATTTTATTAATGTTCGTATAAAATGTTCCAAACAATTTGTCCCAAAAAACGGTATAAAATCCATAATTTTTATTTGGATATTGATGATGTGTTTTATGAAAAATATGATTGCCAAAAAGTATCGGTTGCTTTGTTGATCTAGTATTTAAATGCCCCACCACACCCAAAAGCCAATTGATAAATATAAAGGTTAAAAAGCTATAAAAATTAAGTGTAAAAAGAAATGCACATATAGTTAAAAGAAAGCCAAATAATAATGATTCTACAGGTTGCATTACATACAAACTAATTGTATTAAAATATTGATGTGTATGGTGCTTTTTGTGAAATATTTTGAATGGCCATAAATGGTGTGAAATAAAATGTAAACAATACATAGTGAAATCAAAAATTATATAGAGTAATAAAAAATCTCTAAAAAAATATGTATTCGTAGTAAAATTAATTTTGGCATTAATAAACAATAAGTATCCGGGAATTGCAACCAAAATATTTACACTTAATACGAGAATACTATTTTTAATATCTAGTTTTGATATTGGCAATGTTTTAAAATTATGGATTTTTGACCAATAATAACTAATTAATATTGTTAGTAGATACATCAAAATGTTAGCAGCTACTAATGTCACCCAAAATGTATATATGTTATTAAATATACTCATCATTTTTTAATTACTCTTTCTCCTTTTAAAAGAATTTGCAAGTTTTAAATCCTGCAAGCAATTAATGTCTGAAACATAAATAATACCGTCAACAGGATAAGGAGTAGACCCATTATCACAAATTATTTTGATCGCTTTTGTTCTATTTTGCTTTTCATTTTTCGCTCTTCAACTCCGTTTCTTTAATTTTTAATGACTATGTTCCGCTTCACTTTTGCGCATTTCGGCTAATAAAAAATAGGCGCCTTCTGCTACTATTAAAGTATTTTTTGGCAATTCGTTTAATAGTTTAACTTCTGCAAAATTGTTATTGCTAATTCCTGTGATGACTTCTACCATTTTAAAAGTCCATTTTGCTTCTTCATGCTTATCGTCTTTATGATTACCTTCTTCGTCGTGAGTATGCTCTTTAGTTTCCGTTTTTACAAAAATATACGATTTTTCATCTTCGGTTACAATAGCTTTTTCCGGTAAAGCAGTAGTTTGTACATCGTCTGCAATAATTTGTCCGTGAATATACATTCCAGGAATAAGTATATTATTTTTGTTCGTAATCTCTGCGTGTACGTGTATTGCTTTCGGGTTTTCTTCAATTACTGGGCTTATAGCATGTATTTTACCTGAAAATTCTTGTCCTGCAAGACCACTTGTTGTAAATTTTAATGTTTGACCAACTTTTATTTTACTAATATCTTTTTCAAAAACCATAACATCCGCGTGTAACTCATCATTATTAACTATCTCAAATAGTTTTGATAAAGGTGCTGCATAAGCACCAATATTAGTTTCTACCAAACTTACTTTTCCGTTTAACGGTGAAACAATATTTATGGATGATGATAAATTACCACTTTCGATTGCAGACACATTAAGTCCTAACATTTTAAGTTTCATCTTTTGTGCTTTGAGGTTGGTTTTGCTGTTTCGGTATTCGGCTGTTATTTTTTGAAATTCTTTTCCTGAGCCTACTTTTTCTTCATATAATATTTTTCTTCTATTATATTCTTGTTCTAAAAACTGCAAAGAATTTAAATTGTTAATATAGTCTTGTTGCATTTGTACAATATCCGGATGTTCTACTCTTGCTAAAACTTTTCCTTTTCTTACCTTATCGCCTTCTATAACATAGATGTTTTTTATAATTCCACCCATAATAGAACTCACATCGGCTTTATCGTGTGGTGCAACTTCTAAGCTTCCTGATGCCTTTACAACAATATTCATTTTCTTATTTTCTATAGTAACCAATTTTAGACTTATTGCGTTCATTTGTAGTTCGGTTAAAGAAACTGTTTCTTCTTCGTGGTCGCCTTCTTCTTCATGGTTGTCTCCACCTTTTTCTGAATGGTTTTCTTCTTTATTCTCTTTATCTTTTGCGGTGTTGTTATTGCCACAAGAAGTTATAAATAACCCTACAAAAAGGATCACTATTATTTTCATATTTTTCATTTTGTGTGTGTTTTAATTTTCTTTGTTTTCATTTTAATTATCACTTCCAACCAAATATTCAATTGCAATAATCGACTGATTATATTGATTGATAAGGTTTAGATAATTACTTTTTATTTCGATTCCTGTGTCTAATCCTTGTATATATTCTATATAGCCAATGGCATCGTTTTCAAAACTTTTTTTGGAGTTTAACAAAATCAATTCTGCTTGTGGCAAGGCTTTATTTTCATAATATTCTACTGTTTTTTTATATTTTAAGTAGTCTTGTAGTACACGTTCATATTTGCCATTTAAAACACTTTGATAATATTTTGCATCTTCTTCGGCTTTTTGTTGTTGAATTTTTGATGCTTTTATTCGTGCTTTATCCGGTTTTACCCATAAAGGAATAGAAACTGTTGCTGTAACACTTGAAAAACGTTGATTGCTACCAAAAAACCGTGATATTCCGTCAATATTATAATTCCCTATTAAGGATTGGTTTGTATATCCTAATGTAACTTCGGGAAGCATTCTAGATTTGTTCAAGTTTATTTCTTTTTCCCTTACGGAAATTTTATTCTTTAGTAAATTCAAATTAGGATTGGCATCAATTCTTGAAGCATCTATATTTAAACTCAACTCTTTTTTTGGATTGTAATTTGCAGCTATATCCATCAAATTAGGATTTCCTAAGAGTATTTGTAATTGCTTTTGATAGATTTTAATATTGGCATCATTTTGTGTTATATCCACTTTTATGGCAGTAATTTTAGTTTCGGCAGTAACTTTCTCTAATAATGTTCCTGCTTCTACCTTGTACCTTAACTCTGCTGCTCGTAAAAAATGTTTGTAAACACTGTCTTTGTATTTCAATAAGCTGCTAACTTCTTTTAAATAAGCAAGTTGAAACCAAGTTTGTTTTATTTTGTTTACCAAATCATTCTCTGTGATTAATTTTTCAGATTTTCCTATTTCAATATTGGTTTCTGCTAATTTTTTTTGATTGGAATATACGGTTGGAAACTGGAAATTTTGACCTATCGAAAAAGCAAAGTCGTTTTCAAAACTGTTATATCTTCCGTATTGTAAACCAACGTCTGTTTTGCCAAAATTATATGCTGTTTTTTTCAATGCTTCCAATCGTTCAATTTCAAAATCGGCAGATTTTATGCTTCCGTTATTGCTTAATCCATAGGAAATGGCATCTTCTAAAGACAGTTTTATTATTTCGTTATTTTCAGTTTGACCAAAAGAATTAACCGTAAAAAATGAAAAACTAAAAATTAGTAAAAAACTCGCCATAGATATTCCGCCAGATTTTAAAACTCTTTTTTCTCCTCCCTGTTCTCTTTTATTCTTTCTTCTTTCAGAATTTGCTTCCACCAAGTTATACAGAATAGGGATTACAATAAGTGTTAATACAGATGCTGTTAGCATTCCGCCAATAACTACTGTTGCTAATGGTCGTTGTACTTCGGCTCCTGCTCCTGTAGAAATTGCCATTGGCATGAACCCTAAAATATCGGTTGTTGCGGTTAAGAAAATAGGTCTAATTCGCTCTTTTGTTCCTTTAATTATCCGTTCTTTTAAAGAAAGCCCTTCAAGTTTTAAATCGTTCATACAGGTTATTAAAACCAATCCGTTTAAAACAGCAACACCAAATAATACGATAAACCCGACTCCAGCCGAAATACTAAAAGGCATATCTCTAATCCATAAAGAAAATACACCACCAATGGTTGCTAACGGAATTGCCATATAAATCATTAATGTTTGACTGAAAGATTTTAAAGCGAAATAGAGTAATACAAAAATGAGTATCAAGGCAATTGGTACAACAATAAGCAATCTTGATTTTGCACGTTGCAGGTTTTCAAAAGAGCCTCCATACTTTATGTAATATCCTGCCGGTAAATCTAATTGTTCTTCTAATTTGTCTTGAATTTCGTTGACAACACTTTCGACATCTCGACCTCTAATATTAATACCTACATAAGTTCTGCGGTTTGTTCCCTCACGAGAAATTTGCATTGGTCCGGATTGATAATCTATTTTTGCAACTTCTTTTAACGGAATTTGTATTCCGCTAGGAAGTGAAACATAAATGTTCTTAAGGTCATTTATACTCTGTTTGTGTACATCTTTAAGACGTACTACCAAATCGAACCGTTTTTCTCCTTCAAATACGATACCTGCTGTTTCTCCACTAAAAGCAGTTCTTACAATGGTATTTAGCTCCTGAATATTAAGTCCATATTGTGCCAGTTTTTTTCTTTCGTATTTAACAGTCATTTGTGGAAGACCACTTGTCGATTCAATTTTTAAATCTCCAACGCCATCTACTGTTGCTATAATTTTACTCATTTTTTTGGCATATTTAGACAATACCTCTAAATCTTCTCCAAATAATTTTACAGCAACATCTTGTCTAACGCCTGTCATTAATTCGTTAAAACGCATTTCCAGTGGTTGTGAAAATTCGTAATTAACGCCTGGTAAAAATGCTAATTTATCTTTAAGCATTTCTATCAGTTCATCTTTTGTTTGAAAGGTTGTCCATTCTGATTTAGGTTTTAATATTAAAAACATGTCTGCAATGTCCATTGGCATTGGATCTGTTGGAATTTCGGCTACACCAATTTTAGAAACGACTTGCTTTACTTCAGGAAAATTCTTTAAAACGGTTGCTTCAATTTGCTGACAAACTTTTTCGGTTTCTTCTAATGAACTTCCGGGTTTTAAAATAGCGTGCATTGCTAAATCACCTTCATCTAATTGTGGAACAAATTCTCCTCCCATTTTAGAAAATGTAAATATTGAAAGTATTAAAAGTATTAAAGAAACACTAAGAATTATTTTTTTTCGGTTTAAAGCAAGGATTAAAATGGGTTCGTATTTTTTCTGCAACCAATCGATAAACTTATCTCCCCACATTTTTTTCTGTGAAGGTTTTTTGCTCATAAAATACGAAGAGACCATTGGTACATAAGTCAAACATAAAATCATCGCTCCGATTACAGCAAAACTAAAGGTCATTGCCATTGGTGTAAACATTTTACCTTCAATGCCTTGTAAGGTTAATATAGGAAGGAAAACAATTAAAATAATAAGTTGTCCAAAAAAGGCAGCATTCATCATTTTACTAGATGATTTATAAGAAATATCATCTAAATCATCTTGTGATAATTTCTTCACTTCTGACATTTTCCTGACTCTTTGCATCGTGTAAAAAACGACACTTTCTACAATAATGACGGCACCATCTACTATGATCCCAAAATCGATTGCTCCTAAACTCATTAAGTTGGACCATACACCAAAAACATTCATCATTATGTAGGCAAATAATAAGGATAATGGTATGGTTGATGCTACAATTAATCCTCCTCTAAAGTTCCCGAGAAACAACACCAATATAAAAATTACGATTAATCCACCTTCCAATAGATTAGTCTGTACAGTTGAAGTCGTTCTTTGAATTAAATCGGAACGATCTAAAAATGATTGAATAGTAATACCTTCCGGTAAAGATTTTTCTATTTCGGCAATTCTTTCAATTACCCTTTCTATTACATCTTTAGAATTTTCGCCTTTCAGCATCATTATCATTCCACCAACGGCTAATCCTTCACCATTTTTAGTTACGGAACCATACCTAATAGCATTTCCAAATTGTACGGTTGCTACATCTTTAATAAGAATAGGTAAACCATTTACAGTTTTTATAACGATCATTTCAAGATCGTTTAATGACCTTGCTAACCCTTCACCACGAATAAAATTGGCTTTATGGTTTTTTACAATATAAGCACCACCAGTATTTTCGTTATTAATTTCGAGTGCAATAAATATTTCGGTAATACTAATACCCATACTTTTTAATCGTTCCGGATTAACGGCCACTTCATACTGCTTTACATTGCCACCAAAACTATTTACCTCTACAACACCTGACAGCATTGCCATTTGCCGTTTTACAATCCAGTCTTGATAAGTTCTTAGATCAACATCAGAATATTTGTCTTTAAATTTTGGTGAAACTTCTAAGGTGTATTGATAGATTTCGCCTAACCCTGTTGATATTGGTCCCATAAAAGGAGCTCCAAATTTTTGTGGTATTTGTGCTTTTACATTTTCTAATTTTTCAGAAACCAATTGTCTTGGCAAATAGGTTCCTATTTTGTCTTCAAAAACAATGGTAACAACTGATAATCCAAAACGAGAAATAGATCGAATTTCTATAACTCCAGGTAGGTTAGCCATTGCCAATTCTACAGGATAGGTTACAAATTGTTCAATGTCCTCAGTTCCTAAATTTGGTGATGTTGTTATTACTTGAACCTGATTGTTTGTGATGTCT
>CAYXAZ010000030.1:0-36511 GCA_964463085.1 uncultured Flavobacteriaceae bacterium
ATTATGGGATATAGATTTCTCGAAGAAGAATTTAAAATCACCAAGATTTTTCTAAGGAGTTGTTAAGTCAAAGAATAGACTTAATTTCTTTACAAATCTTAAGATACAATAGTTTAGAACAATATAAGTTATATAAGAATGAAATTCAATCAGATGAAAATATATATAACCCTATTTTTAGCAGTAATCAGCATAGGATTTCTTTATGCACAAGATAATGGAGGAGGGAAATATTCAATAAAAAATTTAGAAATTAATACACCTCAAGCAGATTTTGGTGCGGCTTTTTATGGAGAGAATAGAATAGTTTTTGCTTCTCCAAGAAAAGGATTTAGTGTTGTAAGAGATGTATGGGAAGAGAATGGTGAGCGCTTTTTAGATTTATATGAAGGTGTAATAAATGAAGGTGGTGATGTTACTGAAAAAATGAAGTTAAAAGGTGAAGTAAACTCTAGATATCATGAAGCAGAAGTGATTTTCAGTAAAGATGGTAAAACGGTATATTTTACAAGAAATAACTATTATAATAAAAGACTGGGAGTTAGCAGTAAAGAAACAACTAACCTTGCTATGTTTAAAGCAGTAGTAAACGATAAAGATGAGTGGATCAATATTATTCCAATGCCATTTAATAATGTTGAATATTCTGTTGGACACCCGGCTTTAAGTGAAGATGAAAAGACATTGTATTTTACGTCAGATATGCCAGGTTCACTAGGTGATACTGATATTTTTAAAGTTGAAGTTAACCAAAGCGGATTTGGAAATCCAGTTAATTTAGGATCAAAAATAAATTCTACTGCAAAAGATTGGTTTCCGTTTGTTGATGGAGATGTATTGTATTTTTCTTCTGACAGATGGGGAGGTAAAGGTGGCACCGATGTATATGCTACTAGGTTAGAGGGATTTGCTCCGGAACCTGTAAGCTTAAATGCTCCAATTAACGGGTCAGGTGATGATTATGCATTTATTATCAATAGTGAAACCAGAAAAGGTTATTTTTCTTCAAATAGAGCTGATGGTAAAGGAGGAGATGATATTTATTCTTTTATTGAAGAAGAACCTGTTAGTTTTAAATGTCTTCAAGTTGTAAAAGGAGAAGTGAGAGATAGAAATACAGAAAGTTTATTACCGGGTACAGAAGTGATTTTAAGCGATAAAGATGATAATGTAATAGAAACTATTATTGTGAAAGAAGACGCTACTTTTTCTTTTGAAATTAATTGTGAGACGGAGTATAAATTAGAAGGTAAAAAAGTCGGTTTTACACCCCAATCAAAAACATTTACTACTTCTAATGAAGCAGATAAAGAACTTCTAATGAAAATATTATTAGGAAAAGGAGACATAGATTTTATTGTTGATGCTAATGGTAATCAAACGCAAGATCAACAAGAAGATGTGAAACCTGAAGGTTTGCCAGATGTGCTTCCTGATGAAATAGTTAAGTTAAGAGCAAGTACTTATGCTGTTAATATTGACCCAATCTATTTTGATTTTAACTCATCATATTTAACAAAACGAGCTAAAGATGAATTAGAAAAAGTAGTTAAATTAATGAACCAATATCCTAAAATGATTATTGAGTCAGCCTCTCATACAGATTCACAGGGTCCAGATGGTATTAATTTATGGTTGTCAGATAGAAGAGCTAAAAGGACTGTTGAATATATTATAGGTAGAGGTATAGATTCAAGTAGAATAACCGGTAAAGGTTATGGAGCTACACAGTTAATCAACCAATGTGTAAAAGGAGTTCAATGTACAGATGCACAACATGAAAAAAACAGACGTTCTGAATTTGTAATTATTAGAATGTAAAAAAATCATATAACCAAACTAAAAAACCTCCATATTTTATGGAGGTTTTTTTAGTTTCTAAGAGATACTATTTTATTTGATATAGCGTTTGATATAGATAAAACAATAAAAAATGAACTTTATAATCAGAACTTTTTTTATTCTAAGTATTATTATTTCAAATGCTCAAACAGAACAAACAGAGTCGAATATAGAAACTTTAGTGAAGGTAGAATGTAATCAAATTGTTAAAGGAGAAGTAAGAGATAAAAATACTGATGATTTATTACCAGATGCAGAAGTCATATTAAGTGATAAAGACGGGCATGTATTAGAAACTCAAATTGTAAAAGAAGACGCTACCTTTTCTTTTAAAGTTAAATGTGAAACAGCCTATAAACTTGAAGGTAGAAGAGTAGATTTTACAGCTGAATCAAAAGATTTTACAACTTCTGATGAAGCTGACAAAGAATTGAAACTGATAATTTCATTAGGCAAAGGTAATATCGATTTTATTACGACTGATACTATAGTTAAAAAAGAAACAGCAAAATTAGAAGATATTAAACCTGAGGAAATAGTTGATGTATTGCCAGATGAAGTAAAAGTAACTAGAGATAAGTATGTTCCGAATATTGATCCAATTTATTTTGATTATGAATCATCTTATTTGAATAAAAAGGCGAAAATTGGATTGCAAAAAATAGTTGACCTAATGAATCAATATCCTAAAATAATTATTGAGTCGGCTTCACATACAGATTCAAATGGACCTGACAGTTATAATACTTGGATGGCAAATAGAAGAGTCAAAAGAACAGTTGACTATATAATCAAAAAAGGAATAGATGCAAGTAGAATAACCGGTAGAGGATACGGAGCAACCCAATTAATTAATCATTGTAGCAAAAATGTAGAATGTACAGATAAAGAACAGGCAATGAACCGTAGAACTGAATTTGTAATTATTAGAATATAATAACACCATAGAAATCAGGTTATAAGTAAAAAACAAAAAACTTCACAAATATTGTGAAGTTTTTTAAGTTGTAATAAATTTTCTAATGTATAACCTGGATTTAATACACATACTAATAAGTTTGGTATAACGTTTGTATATATAGATAAAAATGACAACCCCATGAAATTTTTGGTCACATCTTTTTTTATTTTACATATCTTAATCTTAAATGCTCAAATAGAGAGGGCAGACTCTATCAAAGCTGCAAAATATAGTGTTAAGAATTTAAGCGCAAATACTAAGTATAGCGATTTTGGCACTACCTATATGGGTAAAGATAAAATTGTGTTTTCTTCTTCAAGAAAGAAAAATGGAATATCTAATAAAAAATGGAAAGATAATGATCAACCTTTTTTAGATCTTTATATTGGTAATGTTTCAGAAAGTGGTGAAGTTAAAAATGTAAAATCCTTTTCTACAGATGTAAATTCAAAATATCACGATGCTTTTGTCGCTTTTTCTCCAGATCTAAAAGAAGTTTATTTTACTTCTAATAATTATTTGAATGGAAAACTTGAATCTGAAAATCTGAAAATTTTTAAGGCCACCGTAGCTTCAAATGGTGAATGGAGAGATTTTGTTTCATTACCTTTTAATAGTGATGATTATGATACAGGTCAGCCTATGCTGAGTGAAGATGGTAAAAAATTGTATTTTGTTTCTAATATGCCGGGTACATTAGGTGATACAGATATTTTTGTCGTAGATGTAAATAGAGGTCATTATGGAAAACCTATAAATTTAGGACCAACAATAAATTCAATATCAAAAGAATATACCCCTTATGTAGATGGAGATATTATCTATTTTTCATCCAATAGAAAAGGAGGTAAAGGCGGACTGGATATATATATGACAAAACTAGATGGTTTATTACCTAAACCTATTAATTTAGGAGAACCTATGAATAGTAAAGGCGATGATTTTTCATTTATTATTGATAATGTTAAATTAAAGGGATATTTTTCATCAAATAGAGCCAAAGGAGAAGGAGATGATGATATTTATTCTTTTGTACAAAAAACAACGATACCAATTTGTGATCAGATTGTTACAGGTGTTGTAAAAGACAAATTAACCAGATTTGCAGTTCCTAATGCTTTTGTATCATTAGTTGATGCTGATGGAAATCGATTAAGAAGAGTCGAGACAAAATTCAATGGGGCGTTCTATTTTAGTTTAGATTGTGCAACAACATATACATTAGAGGTAAATAAGGAAGGATACTTTGATGTTGCAACAAAACTGAATACTTCAAGTGTTAACGGATTTAAAAATGATGAAACACTTATTATTGAAGAAAAAGAATTTTTTACCAGAAATGGTAAAGAAATGTTGAATGTAGAAAATATACGTTTTGAACTAAATAAATCAACCATTAAAAAAGAGTCTAAAAGAGCATTAGAAAAAGTGCTTAGATTGATGAAGAAATATCCTAAAATGGAAATTGAATTTGGTGCACATACCGATGCAAGAGCAGGTGACGCATACAATTTAAACTTATCTGAAAGTAGGGCAGAAGAAACGGTAGAATATTTAATATCACAAGGTCTAGATTTTATGCGAATTACAGGGAAGGGGTTTGGAGAAAAAGAATTACTCAACAAATGTGCTAATGGTGTAAAATGTAAAGATTCTGAACATAGAGTTAATAAACGAACCGAGTTTATAGTGATTAAGAAAGAATAAATTAACATGAATAAGATATATTGTATACCGTGATTATCAGTTTTATAGTTATTTTATTTTAAAAAACTTTGTTGGACTCAAGTTAAGTTGAAAGAATAGCTAATATTTTATAAAGCATCTTGCCTTTGGCAAGATGCTTTTTCCATTCTAAAATCAATAGTTTTCAATAAAATATGTAATTTCGCGAATCGAAAGAATTATTATAGCTAATGAGTGTTAAGTTTAGAGAATATAAAGGATTAGATCTTACTAAAGTAGCAGATGAAACGTTACAATTTTGGGAAGAACATGATATATTCAAAAAGAGTATTATCTCTCGTGATGAAAATAAACCGTTTGTGTTTTATGAAGGTCCACCTTCTGCGAATGGTTTACCCGGAATTCACCATGTAATGGCACGCGCTATAAAAGATATTTTTTGTCGTTACAAAACATTACAAGGCTATCAGGTAAAGCGTAAAGCAGGCTGGGATACGCATGGTTTACCGATAGAACTAGGTGTTGAAAAAGAATTAGGCATTACCAAAGAAGATATTGGTAAAAAAATATCTATTGAAACCTATAATGAAGCTTGTAAAAAAGCAGTCATGCGTTATACAGATGTTTGGGAAGAATTAACTCGTAAAATGGGACATTGGGTTGATATGAACGATCCATACATTACGTATAAGCCGAAATACATAGAAACCGTTTGGTGGTTGTTAAAGCAGATCTATGACAAAGGTTTGCTATATAAAGGTTATACCATTCAACCTTATTCACCAAAAGCAGGGACAGGTCTCAGTTCACATGAATTAAATCAACCGGGAACCTATCAGGACATTACCGATACTACTGTGGTAGCACAATTTAAGATCCCTCTAGCCCCCAAAGGGAGAATTTCTGTATGGGACACGTTTAAACTCTCCCCTCCTTCGGAGGGGTCGGGGGAGGCCTTTTTCCTAGCATGGACAACCACACCTTGGACCTTACCCAGTAATACAGCCTTAACTGTAGGAAATAAGATTGATTATGTATTAGTTTCAACTTATAATCAATACACATTCAAACCTATAAAGGTAATTTTGGCTAAGAAATTAGTTTCTTATCAATTCTCAGGTAAGTTTTATGAAGTTGAATCAGATGAAAATTTAAAAGCTTATGCAGAACAGGACAAGAAAATTCCATATTGTATTATATCTGAATGTAAAGGCAAAGACCTTGTCGGAATTCAATATGAACAATTATTAGACTATGCTTTACCGTATCAAAACCCTGAAAATGCTTTTAGAGTTATTGCAGGTGATTTTGTAACTACCGAAGATGGTACAGGTATTGTGCATACAGCACCAACTTTTGGGGCTGACGATGCAATGGTGGCAAAACAAGCAACGCCAGAAGTGCCACCAATGTTGGTTTTAGATGATAATGGCAATCCTGTTCCGTTGGTTGACCTACAAGGGAAGTTTAGACCAGAAATGGGTGAATTTGCAGGTAAATATGTCAAAAACGAATATTATGATGATAGTGAATCTCCTGAACGTTCAGTTGATGTAGAACTGGCAATTAAATTAAAAGAAGAAAATAAAGCATTTAAAGTAGAAAAATACAAGCATAGTTATCCTAATTGCTGGCGTACAGACAAACCTATTTTATACTATCCGTTAGACTCTTGGTTTGTAAAAGTTACCGATAAGAGAGATAGAATGTTTGAACTAAATGAAACCATCAATTGGAAGCCAAAATCTACTGGTACAGGTCGTTTTGGTAATTGGTTAAAAAATGCCAATGATTGGAACTTATCTCGTTCACGTTTTTGGGGAATTCCACTACCAATTTGGCGTACAGATGATGGTACTGAAGAAATTATCATAGGTTCTGTAGAAGAACTCAAAAATGAAATGAAAAGTGCTATTGAAGCCAATTTTATGGATGCCGATATTTTTAGCGATTTTGAAGTTGGTAATATGAGTGAAGAAAATTATGACCAAATAGATCTGCATAAAAATGTAGTAGATAAAATTATCTTAGTATCACCTTCCGGTAAGCCGATGAAACGTGAATCTGATCTAATAGATGTTTGGTTTGATTCAGGTTCTGTACCCTATGCACAGTGGCATTATCCGTTTGAAAACAAAGAATTGATTGACGAGAATAAATTTTTTCCGGCCGATTTTATTGCAGAAGGTGTTGACCAGACCAGAGGTTGGTTTTATACGCAACATGTGATTGCTACCTTGGTTTTTGACTCTGTTGCCTATAAAAATGTAGTGTCTAATGGATTGGTCTTAGACAAAGAAGGCAAGAAAATGTCTAAACGACTAGGCAATGCCGCTGATCCGTTTGAAACAATGGAAAAGTATGGCGCAGACGCAACACGTTGGTATATGATCTCTAATGCAAACCCTTGGGATAATTTAAAATTTGATATAGAAGGAATAGCTGAAGTAAGACGTAAATTTTTTGGAACTTTGTACAATACCTATTCATTTTTCACATTATACGCCAATATTGATCAGTTTTCATACGATGAAGCAGATATTGCCATTGAAAAACGACCTGAAATAGATCGTTGGATCTTATCAGAATTAAACACATTGATAAAAAATGTGGAGTCGTATTATAATGATTATGAACCAACCAAAGTAGCAAGAGCCATTCAGAATTTTGTAACAGAAAATTTGAGTAATTGGTTTGTACGATTGAGCAGGAGGCGTTTTTGGAAAGGTGATTACGGTCAAGATAAAATTTCAGCTTACCAAACATTGTATACCTGTATGTTGACTGTTGCTAAACTAGGCTCTCCTATTGCACCATTTTTTATGGATCAATTGTACAGAGATCTAACACAGGCTTCACATAAAGAAAACATTGAATCTGTACATTTAGCAGCATTTCCTATATATGAAAAAGACCTAGTTGACGTTTCATTAGAACGTAAAATGCAAAAAGCACAAGCAATATCTTCAATGGTATTGTCATTGCGTAAAAAGGAAATGATAAAAGTACGTCAGCCTTTGCAACGTATTATGATACCTGTTTTAGATAGTCAGGATAAAGAAGATATTGAAGCGATTGCAGAGCTAATAAAAGCTGAAGTAAATGTAAAAGAAATTGAGTTGATCGATGATGCTTCAGGGATGTTGGTAAAGAATATAAAACCAAATTTTAAAGTATTAGGTCCTAAATTTGGTAAAGATATGCGTTTGGTTGCGATTGAGATTCAAAAATTATTGCAAGAAGATATCAACAAAATTGAAAAACAAGGGCATTTATCATTTGAAATTAATGGTAAAAATAGTACATTGACCCTCGATGAAGTAGAAATATCTTCCCAAGATATTGAAGGTTGGTTGGTTACAAATCAAGGCAATTTAACAGTAGCTTTAGACGTTACCATATCAGACGATTTACGTAAGGAAGGAATTGCAAGAGAGTTGGTAAATAGAATTCAAAATTTACGTAAAGAATCAGGCTTAGATGTTACTGATAAAATAAAATTAAAAATAAAAAAAGATGGAGTTGTAGAGATTGCAATTCTAGATAACGAAAATTATATTAAAACCGAAACTCTAACAGAAGAATTGGTGTTAGAGGATGATGTGAAAAATGGTATAGAAATTGCTTTTGATGAAGTAAATACCAAATTATTAATTGAAAAAATTTAAAGAATGACCGATAATAAAGTAAAATATTCAGATAAAGAATTACAAGAATTCAAAGAAATTATCTTAAAAAAAATAGAAACTGCCAAAGAAGATCTGGCATTGATACGTAGTGCTTATATGAATGATAGTAATAATGGCACTGATGATACTTCACCTACATTTAAAGCTTTCGAAGAAGGTTCTGAAACAATGTCAAAAGAGTCTAATGTAAAATTAGCTATCCGTCAAGAAAAATTTATTAGAGATTTAAATAATGCTCTGTTGCGTATTGAAAACAAAAATTACGGTATATGTCGTGTAACAGGTAAACTTATTCAAAAAGAAAGACTAAAATTAGTACCTCATGCCACTTTGAGCATTGAAGCTAAGCGAATGCAATAGTAAAAAATGAAAAGCTTCCTCCCGAAATTTCGGAACGGAAGCTTTTTTATTTGTATAAATATTAAATACGTCTTTACGAAGGAGTCCAATAGCTATTAGATGACTGTGGCAATCTGTTTATAACCAACTCTGTCTATCTTTGAAAAAAGTACTATACATATCAATAATATTATTTGTAATTCAATTATCAGCGCAAAAGAAAGTATATAAAGAAGTTGCCTATAATTCTCAAAGAATAAGTATAGAATTACATGATGTTGATCAGGTAGAGTTAGTTCATACAAATGAGCAAAAAATTACGATTAGTATGGCAGATTATGCCGAAAACCCAACTGACTTAACTATTAAAGAAACCGAAACATATATTTATATCGCTTCAGCTAGAATAAAACCTATTCAACAAGCCAAAACTGATAAGTTCTGTGTAGAGCAGCCCTTTTTTTCTAGTTATACAATTGCAATACCTAAAGATACTGAGATAACAGTTTATTATAATAATGGAAATTTCAGCACTAAAAGTTTTAATGGAAAATTGAACTTAAATTTAAACAAAGGCAATGTAGATATTCAAGGGTTTACAGGAGAGATTACTATTGAACTCTTTAAAGGAAGCATAAATGCCAAAATTGAAAATACAGTTATTGCTATTGTTTCAAATCATGGAAAAATAATATCAGACTTAAAATTTGATAAACTTAAAAAAACAGACACTTTACTTAAAGGAATCTATGGTAATGCATTGAATAAATTAAAAGTGCAGTCAATCCATGCAAATATTCTCTTATCTTCAATCAGAACTCAATAATATTGTTATTTTTGTGACGTTTTAAAAAAAATGTAAAGAATTCAAATGAAGAAAGCCATTTTTATAATTATTATTATACTCTTTTTAGACCAGTTTAGTAAAATTTGGTTAAAAACTCATTTTGTTTTAGGTGAAGAAGTAAAAGTGTTTGGCTTAGATTGGTTTCGTATTCATTTTTTAGAGAATTATGGAATGGCTTGGGGAGCAGAATTCGGTGGTAAGAATGGTAAGTTATTCTTAACTTTTTTTCGTTTAATAGCTATTGTGGGTATTGGTTACTGGTTACACACTGCAGTAAAAAGCAAGGCACATAAAATTTTAGTAATAGCCATTGCATTTATTTTTGCAGGCGCCTTAGGTAATATTTTTGATTCTGTCTTTTATGGTGTCTTCTTTAGTGATAGTAATGGGCATATAGCAACTTTTTTACCGGAAGGAGGTGGTTATAGTACTTTATTTCATGGTAAAGTGGTTGACTTATTTTATTTTCCTATTATTGAAAATGCTGAATTGCCTTCATGGATACCGGCAATAAATTTTAATTGGCCTGATTGGATTCCATTTCTTGGAGGTAAAAACTTTTCTTTATTTGTAGATAGACATTTTACCTTTTTCCAATATGTATTTAATGTTGCTGATGCTGCAATTACTACAGGTGTAAGTTTATTATTGATATTTAATAAAAAAGCATTTCCTAAAAAGGAAGAAGAACCTACAGATCATATAGTACCACCGGTTGTGGTACAACATTATGAAAAACCAAAAGCGTAAATAGTAATGAGGAATTAAATTCCTTAACTTTGTTTAATGCTAAGCCTCGATTTAGAATTACAATTAAAAACACTACCAACTCAACCTGGAGTTTATCAATATTTTGATAAAAACGATGTTATTCTATATATCGGTAAAGCTAAGAATTTAAAAAAAAGAGTTAGTTCCTACTTCACTAAAACTCATGAAATTGGTAAAACCAGTGTTTTAGTAAAAAAAATTACATCAATTAAACATATTGTTGTTGAAACAGAAACAGATGCCTTATTATTAGAAAACAATCTGATAAAAAAATACCAACCACGCTATAACATCCTTTTAAAAGATGATAAGACATATCCTTGGATCTGCATCAAAAAAGAATCATTCCCTAGAGTGTTTTTAACTAGAAAGGTCATTAAAGATGGTTCAGAATATTTCGGACCCTATACTTCTGTAAGAACCGTCAGGGCTTTATTATCTTTAATTAAGGAGTTATATCCATTACGTACTTGTGTATACGACCTGTCTAAAAAAAATATCCAAAACAAAAAATATAAGGTCTGTTTAGAATACCATATCAAAAATTGTAAAGGCGCTTGTGAAAGTTTGCAAATCGAAACCGACTATTTAGAAGATGTTAAAGAAGTTAGAAACATTATCAAGGGTAATTTTAAAAATTCTTTACAAAAATTCAATGATTTGATGTTGAAATTTGCTGAAAATACTGAGTTTGAAGAAGCGCAAAAAATAAAAGAGAAAATAGATTTGTTAGCCAATTATCAGGTAAAATCTACAGTTGTTAATCCGTCAATTACCAATGTTGATGTATTTTCAATAATTTCTGATGAAAGTTTTGCCTATGTTAACTTTTTTAAAATAAATAATGGCGCTATTATTCAGTCTCATACTATTGAGATTAAAAAGAAGCTAGACGAAGATGATAAGCATTTATTAGAACTAACTATTGTAGAGATCAGACAACGATTCAATTCGCAATCAAAAGAAATATATGTGCCTTTCAACATAAATGTAGGTGATGATATAAAAGTTACCGTACCAAAATTAGGCGATAAAAAACGAATTGTAGAATTATCATTACGCAATGCAAAATACTTTAGGCAAGAGCGTTTTAAACAAATTAAAATAGTTGACCCTGATAGGCATACCAATAGAATTATGGCTCAAATGCAAAAAGACTTAAGATTGCCTAATGAGCCACGTCAGATTGAATGTTTTGATAATTCGAATATTCAAGGTACATATCCTGTAGCTGCTTGTGTGGTTTTTAAAAACGGAAAGCCTAGTAAAAAAGATTATAGAAAATTTAATATAAAAACAGTTGAAGGACCAGATGACTTTGGCTCAATGGAAGAGGTTGTACATAGACGCTATAAACGATTGTTGGAAGAAGGGCAAGAACTACCGCAACTTATCGTTATAGATGGAGGTAAGGGGCAGTTATCATCAGCATTGAAAAGTTTAGAAGTATTAGGTTTGCGAAAAAAAATAGCAATCATTGGTATTGCAAAACGATTAGAAGAGATTTTTTATCCAGATGATCCTATTCCCTTGTATTTAGATAAAAAGTCTGAAACCTTAAAGATTATTCAGCAATTGCGTAATGAGGCTCATAGATTTGCTATTACATTTCATAGAAACAAACGGAGTAAAAGTGCTATTCAAACCGAATTAGAGCAAATT
Organism: uncultured Flavobacteriaceae bacterium; assembly: GCA_964463085.1. Classification (GTDB taxonomy): domain Bacteria; phylum Bacteroidota; class Bacteroidia; order Flavobacteriales; family Flavobacteriaceae; genus Aureibaculum. Next base: position 11,798 of record CAYXAZ010000030.1, read on the forward strand.
CCTGGTGTTGGCAAACAAACAATTGTAACTTTATTAAAGCATTTTAAATCTGCTAAAAGAGTTGCTGAAGCTTCAAATACAGCATTAGAAAAAATAGTTGGTGTTTCTCGCGCAACCAAAGTGTATAATCATTATCATAATAAAGAATAATTAGTGCTAAACCATGTTAAGAAAGTTTCTTGTAATTATAATGTTATTTCATGCACATAGTATGCTTTCGCAAGATACTATTGTACAAAAGAAAGATATAAAAGTAGGCTTGGTATTGAGTGGTGGTGGTGCCAAAGGATTTGCTCACATTGGTGTATTAAAAGTATTAGAAGAGGCAGGTGTACAAATTGACTATATTGGTGGAACAAGTGCAGGAGCTATCATAGGAGCCTTATATTCTTCTGGCTACACAGCTGCTCAATTAGATTCTATATTAACTACATTAGATTATAATGAGTTAATGCAAGACAAATTGCCAAGAAAATCAAAATCAATTTATCAGAAAGAAAATGGTGAAAAATATGCTTTTAGTTTACCTATAAAGAATAGAAAGGTAGCATTACCTTCGGCAGTTTCGAAAGGACAAAACTTTTTTAATGTAATGTCAAAACTAACCGAGCATGTACATGATATTGGTGATTTTTCTAAATTACCAATTCCGTTTTTCTGTGTGGCAACTAATTTAGAAAATGGAAATATTGAAATATTAGAAAACGGATTTTTACCTGAGGCATTAAGAGCAAGTGGCTCATTCCCTACATTATTAGATCCGGTTGAAATTGATGGAAAGCTGTTGACTGATGGAGGCGTGGTAAATAATTTTCCGGTAGATATAATGAAAGAGAAAGGAGTTGATATAATTATAGGGATTGATGTTCAAGATAAATTAAAATCTAAAGCTAATCTAAACACTGCGCCAAGAATTATTATGCAGATTGTTGGATTTCAGATGTATGATGATGATCGATTAAAAATAAAGGAAACTGATCTATATATGCATCCTGATATTAGTGAATACAATGTAGTTTCTTTTGATGTTGCAAAACAAATTGTCAACAAAGGTGAAGAGGTCGCAAGAAAACAGATGAGTTATTTAAAAGAGATAGCTAATAAACAAACAAAATCTAAAGCTATTATTGCTCATAATATAATCCATCAAAAAAATGAAAAACTTTATGTTAATGATATAAAAATATCTGGAAATAAAAATTATACCAAAGAATATATTTTAGGAAAATTAAAGATCGTAAAATCAGATTCAATTACTTATGAAAAATTTTATGAAGGTATTGATAACTTATCAGCTACTGATAATTTTAAAAGTATTTATTACAAGTTTGTAAAACAAGAAGAGGGGACAGAAATTCGCTTTAACTTAAAAGAAGAAGAGGTATCAACTTTTTTAAAGTTAAGCGTTCATTATGATGATTTATATAAAACAGGAGTATTATTAAATATTACTTCTAAACACACATTATTTAAAAATGATGTTTTTTCTGCAGACTTTATATTAGGTGATAATATTAGATATAATATTGATTATTTTATTGATAATGGCTTTCATTGGAGTTATGGCATTAATACAAGGTATAATGGGTTTAATAAAAGCTTTTTTATTAATATTGATGAACAACCTGAAGTAATAGGAAAAACGCCAATAGAATATAACGATTTTACTACGCAGCTTTTTTTGCAAACTAATTTTAGTAAAAATATAGCATTGAGAATTGGTGTTGAAGATAAATTTTTAAGAGTTTTTACTGAAACTCTTGAAAATAATGAAATATTAAAAAATTATTTCGATAAGAGTAATTATTTAGGTGCTTTTTTGAAATTGAAATTAGATATGTATGATAAAAGTTACTTTACCAAAAAAGGTATTTTTTTAGATGTAAATTATACAACGTATTTATTTTCGTCAAATTTTAATAACGATTTTAACCCATTCTCACAATTGAATGGAAAATTTGGTTATGCCAAAACTTTTTTTAATAAGCTAACTTTACATTATATTTCTGAAGTAGGCATCACAATAGGAGATGGTGGTAATGGCGTTTTTGATTATTTATTAGGAGGTAATAATGAAAATTTTGTAAATAATTTTGTTCCTTTTTATGGATATGAAGTTGCTGATTTAAGCGAAAGTGCTTTTTTAAAATCTGCACTAACTTTTCGCTACGAATTATTTGAAAAGAATTATGCGTCTTTTACAGGAAATTTTGCGAGAATTGATAATGACTTATTTAATAGTGGAGACATATTTGCTAATACAAAATCAGGTTATGCTATTGGTTATGGATTTGATTCTTTTATCGGACCGATTGAAATAAAATATACTTGGTCACCAGATACTAATCAAAATTACTGGTTTTTTAATGTAGGCTTTTGGTTTTGATTATTACTCAAAATCTATTTTAACATGAGTTCAATATAACCAAAGTACTTATAAATGCATATAATTACCACAACACTTTCAGAAGTAGTCTAATTTTTAAAGATTTCAATTAATTAATCCTGATAATTTATTTTACCTTGAAAAACCACTTGCTTAGCTGGTGGTGATGTTCCCTCCGTAGGCGGGCAGGCTTTTGGCTTTGCCTATTTTTTCAGACCTGTCAGGTTTTGATCCCGAAATCTCGGGACTGACAGGTCTTTGGGTCGGTTTATAATCTTGTTGCTCATTGCCCCTTTTAGGGGTTTTCCAAAGCCACCTTCTTAGAAGGTATGATTTTTACTATGATTGTCAGGGTTTTTGTTTTTAGAGTAAGTTTTAGAGTTGTCTGAATATTTTAATCTCATGGGGTTGAAAACCTTAACTTAATGACATTGGTGTAGCTCTAGTTGGAGATGGACATTTAAACATACTGTTCAACAAGACTAATTAAGGTATTCGCATCTTGCTCACCAGACTGACGCCATTTCATTTCACCATTTTTATAAATAATAAAGGTAGGATTACCTTTAATTCGCAGTGCATTGGCCAATGTTTCATTCTTGTCAATGTCTATTTTGATAACTTTAGCTTTATCGCCTAAAGCTGCAGCTACATCTCTCAATATACTATGAAGATTAGTATTGTTTTCATTCCAATCAGCATGAAAATCTATTAGCGTCGGGATGCTAGAACCAATTAATTCGCCAAATTTTGCCATAAAAGCTAAAATAATTTTTTATTAATAACTATTAATTAGACAGATAACGTCACAAATATACTATTTTTAACTAAGTTACAATAGGTGTTATCCTCTTTTTCAGGGTTATAACAGTTATCTCCGGCCAAATTCCCACACGTCCCGGATAGGCTAAAAAACCAAAACCTCTATTTACATTTATATATCTGCCAGCTTCTTCATAAATACCTGCCCAGTACTTATATCGCCATTTTACAGGACTCCATTTTATCCAACCCGGAATTTCAATACCAAACTGCATTCCGTGTGTATGTCCACTTAATGTTAAATGGTAATGAACATCATTGTTCTTTACCTGTTGTTCCCAATGACTAGGGTCATGACTCATTAATATTTTAAAATCTTCAGATTTAATGCCAGCCGTAGCTTGTTGCAAATCTCCTGCTTTTTTAAATCCGCCAGCACCCCAATTTTCTACGCCCACCAATGCTATTTTTTCACCATTCTTTTCTAATGTTCTATTATCGTTTAATAATAGATCGAAACCCAATTGCTGATGAACATCTTCTAATTTTTTCATGTTTTGAACTTTGGCATCATTACTTTTCCAATCAATATAATCGCCATAGTCATGGTTTCCCAACACAGAAAATTTACCATCTTTAGCTTTTAATTTCTTAAAAGTACCTATCCACTGATCCATTTCATCAGCTCTATTGTTTACAAGGTCACCGGTAAATAGAATTACATCTGACTTTTGTTGATTTATCAAATCTACACCATATTCAATTTTTTTTGCATTATCTAGGCTACCACTATGAATGTCTGATATTTGAGTGATTTGATATCCGTCAAAAGCAGTTGGTAAATCATCATATTCTAATACATATTTTAAAACTTTGTAATTATATTTTCCTTTATACATTCCGTATAAAAGCGAACTAAATGGTATTGCTGCGGCTATCAATGCAATTTGACTTATAAACTTCCGCCTTGACGGAAAATAGTTATCTTCTACTGATCTTCCTTCGGTGAATAATCTGTATAAGGCTTGAGGAGTTCTGAAAATATCTTCTCCAAAAACAAAAAGCAGTATAACAATTTTAGGAACAAAAAGAGTTAAGAAAAGACCGATGGCTTGATTTGTTTTGGGGGTTAAACCAATACTTCTATCAAAACTAATTGAAAGTTGATATAGAAAATTAGCAAAGACCAATGCAGAAATTATCCAATATAAAGAATAAAGAATTTTATTTTTAGAGATAGTTTTAAATGTTTGAAAAGCATATATATCTATAAGAAGGTAAACTGTAATAAAAATGAGCCAGCGCAACATTAATCTAATGTGTTTTTATATGAGTCAAATATACTACTTAGTCGTTACACCAATAATTTAGAAGATGTTAAAGTTTTCTTATCCTTTTATTCTTACAACCCATTGTTCATTTTTGGTTTTTAGGTGAATCTTAGCGTCAGTTCGAGTGATTTTTGATAAAAAATTGTATCGGGAACTATTTTTTGAATACTCCCGAGGTTTCGGGACTATGCTCGATACTAATTTTATCAAAATGGATAATGGGTTCTTATAATTTTATTAGTAGCTTTGAATCCCTAGCTTTTGGGACTAAATTAATAGAACATGCAAGAACAAAAACGCCTTTTTTTAGTTGATGCCTACGCTTTAATATTTAGAGGTTATTATGCCTTTATAAAAAACCCTAGAATCAATTCAAAAGGTACAGATACTTCAGCTATTATGGGCTTTATGAATTCTTTACTGGATGTAATTAAACGTGAAAGACCCGATCATTTAGCAGTATGTTTTGATAAAGGCGGCAGTGTTGATAGAATAGAAATGTTTTCTGAATATAAAGCGAATCGTGATGAAACCCCTGAAGCCATAAAAATTGCTGTGCCTTATATTGAAAGTATCTTAAAAGCAATGCATATTCCTATTATTGTAAAACCAGGCTATGAAGCTGATGATATTATTGGCACACTTGCTAAAAAAGCTGAAAAAGAAGGGTATAAAACCTATATGGTTACACCTGATAAAGATTTTGCACAGCTTGTTAGCGAAAATATTTTTATGTATAAACCACGATTCGGTGGTGGTTATGATATTTGGGGAGTTCCAGAAGTACAGCAAAATTTTGAAATTAAACATCAAGATCAGGTAATCGATTTTTTGGCTATGAAAGGTGATGCTGTTGATAATATTCCGGGTTTACCGGGCGTTGGTGATAAAACAGCAAAAAAATTCTTGGCAGCCTATGGTAGCATAGAAGGTTTATTAGCCAATACACATGAGTTAAAAGGTAAAATGAAGGAAAAAGTAGAGGCAAATGCAGAATTAGGTCTGTTGTCTAAAAAATTGGCAACCATTATGCTCGATGTTCCTGTTGAATTTCATGAAGAAGATTTTGAGCTCAACACCCCCGATATTCCTAAAATAAAAGAAATTTTTAGCGAATTAGAATTTAGACGTTTAACAGAAAATTTAGTAAAAACTTTTACAGAACCACAAGAAATTCCTACGAAGATTTCTTCTAAAAATGAGAAAAGTTCTTCCCCTTCAAGGAAGATGTCTGAAGGGCAGATGGGGCTTCAGTTTGATTTATTTGCTACTCCCGGAACAGGTGAGTTTTCTCCCCCTTCAGGGGAGATGTCCGAAGGGCAGGGGGGGCTTTATAATACTATTAAAAATTCTTCACATATCTATCAATTTGTTGACACTCCGTTTTCGCGTGAGTTATTACTCAATAATTTATTACAACAAAAATCTGTATGTTTTGATACTGAAACCACTGGTTTAAAAGCACTGGAAGTTGAGTTGATCGGGATTGCCTTTTCATGGGAAAAAGGTAAAGGATTTTATGTGCCATTTCCTGAAGACCAAGAAGAAACACAACAGATTATCAATGAATTTAGACCTTTTTTTGAGAATGAAAATATTGAAAAAATAGGACAGAATATAAAATATGACATTAAAGTGCTTTCTAATTACAATATTAAAGTAAAAGGAAAGCTTTTTGATACCATGATCGCGCATTATCTGATTAATCCGGATATGCGTCATAATATGGATATTTTGGCAGAAACCTATCTGAATTATCAGCCAGTTTCTATTACGGAATTGATTGGTAAAAAAGGAAAGAATCAACTTTCAATGCGTACTGTAGAACTTTCGAAACTAACAGAATATGCTGTTGAAGATGCTGATATAACCTTACAACTCAAAGAATATTTCGAAAAAGAATTAACATCGAGTAAGCTCACAAAGCTTTTTAATGAAGTAGAATTACCGTTAGTAACGGTTTTGACTTCGATGGAAATAGAAGGTATTAATTTGAATAAAGAATTTCTCGCTTCACTTTCTAAAGAAATAACTATAGATATTGAACGATTAGAAAAAGATATTTACAGTCAAGCAGGAAAGGAATTTAATATAGCATCACCAAAACAATTAGGGGATATTCTGTTTGAGAAATTAAAATTAGTTGATAAACCTAAAAAAACCAAAACAGGTCAATATTCTACTGCTGAAGATGTATTGTCTTATTTAGCAAAAGATCATCCAATAATTACAGATATTTTAAATTATCGTCAATATAAAAAATTGCAAAGCACCTATTTAGATGCTTTACCTAACGAGGTAAACCCTAAAACAAATAGAATTCATACGGTTTATGCCCAAGCCGTAGCTGCAACCGGGCGTTTGAGTTCTAATAATCCTAATTTACAGAATATTCCTATTCGTACAGAGCGGGGGAAACAAGTTAGAAAAGCATTTATTCCTAGAAATGATAATTATATATTGCTTGCTGCAGATTATTCTCAAATAGAGTTGCGATTGATTGCTGCCTTAAGTGGTGATGAAATTATGATTCAATCGTTTTTAAATGGTGAGGATATTCATGCTTCTACAGCCGCAAAAGTTTTTAATGTGTCTTTAGCTGAGGTAACTCGTGAGCAAAGAAGTGATGCTAAAGCAGTGAATTTCGGAATTATTTACGGAGTTTCTGCATTTGGGTTGAGCAATCAAACATCATTATCAAGATCTGAAGCAAAAGAATTAATTGATACTTATTATCAAACATATCCTAAATTAAGAGCCTATATTGATAGCCAAATTCATTTTGCCAGAGAGAATGGTTATGTTGAAACAGTCTTAGGAAGACGTCGTTATTTAAAAGATATCAATTCTCGGAATGCCGTAGTGCGTGGTGCGGCAGAACGCAATGCAGTAAATGCACCTTTGCAGGGGAGTGCAGCAGATATTATTAAAGTGGCAATGATCAATATTTATAAACGGTTTGAGAAAGAGGATTTTAAGTCTAAAATGTTACTTCAAGTACATGATGAATTGGTTTTTGATGTATATAAAGACGAGTTAGAGATCATTACACCAATTATAAAACAAGAAATGGAAAATGCTTACCAACTAAAAGTACCTTTAATTGTTGATATAGGTGTTGGTGAAAATTGGTTAGAGGCACATTAGAAGTTCCTAGCTAATAAGCTGAATAAAACAATTGTCTCCTTGAGGACATATTTTTATACAACCTACATATAAAAAGGACATTAAAAATGAGAATATAATCGTTTATTTACTAAAGTTTAATAGAATAATTGTCCCCTTGAGGGGACTTTAGGGATGTGAAAAAAGTTTGTCTTGCACTTATTGTGAAATGGTATTGTTTTCAGACGATGATAGACAGTTAGACATGAGACTCAAGCAAGACTTATTGATTTTGTGGAAGTTAGAAGAATTCAAAATCATAAACTATGTCCGTCGTTTAATAATTATAGACGAATATGTATAATTGCCCCTGATGCATACTATATAGAACGTTTAAGCTTAATAGAATAATTGTCCCCATTAAGGGGACAATACTTTTAACAAATTTAAAGAATATACAAGTGAAAACTGGTTAGAGGCGCATTAGTGATGTAAAATACTTATTGAGAAATAAAAAAACAAAACTAATAAAAGAAGTAAGGTAAAATTTAAAGATGAATAAGTTAAAAGTTGTCATACTTTATCAATCAAAACCACCACCTGAAATTGACGGCGTTATCAAACCAATGAAAGAAGGAGGTTATTCTGATAGTGGAGCAGATATCGCTATGGCAATTCAGCAAAATAATATTCAATTAATAACACCTGTAGATTTTCCAAAAATTAAAAATGATTTTGACTGGATATTCCCAGATTCTGAAGACGGCATAAAAAGGGCAATTAAAAAAGGAGCTAATCTTTTTTGGTTAAATACGGTGTTATTTGCTAAACATCCTATTTTAAAATTCAAGGATAAAAATCTTTTAATTGTAGGTCAAAAACCTCAGAAAGTTGAAATTTTTGACGATAAGTTTTATACAAATAATCTTTTGAAAGAAGGAGGACTTCCTATTCCATTATCTTATCTTTTATCATCAAATGAGCATCCTAAAACTAATATCAAATATCCTGTTGTTATAAAACCTGTACGAGGTAGAGGTAGTCAAGGAGTATTGGTCATTCAAAATAAAGCAGCATTAAAAAGAGGAGCTACAAATCTTATTGCTACTAAAAAGTATGGAAACAAAATCATTGTAGAAGAATTTTTACCGGGAAAAGAAATTACCATTACTGTCATGCCTCCGGGAAATTACAATTTTAAAAATAAGGTTGTTAAAAAGACAGATCATTGGTCTTTACCGCCAGTTGAAAGATTTAACCATATTGATGGCATTGCACCTTATAACGGTATTGTTGCTGTAGTTAATAATAGTAGAATGATCTCTGATAAAGAGTTAAATTCAACAGCAATAAAAGAGATATCTCAGAAATGTGAATTGGCTGCCAAAATTATAGGTGCACAAGCTCCTATCAGGATTGACTGTAGAAAAAATATAGAAGGTAAATATCAAATATTCGATTTGAATATGAAACCTAATATGACAGGTGCTTCACGCAAACATAGAAAAGATCAAGATAGTTTAACAATGATTGCAGCCAAAGGAATAGGGTGGAATTATCAAGAATTAATACTAAATATATTGTCTCAGTATTGGGAGTTGAAAAAAATTTAAAATTCTAGATTTTAGTTAAAACCTTATGACACCCCTAAAGTCCCCTCAAGGGGACAATTGATTTAATTTACCTTTAAAACCAGAGCAATACCTTAACCAACAAAACATTCTATTGTCCACATCTTTGAATCCCGATAGCTATTAGAATTTCCCTCAAAGAAAAACTTGTTTACATTCAACTTTTACGTTTTATGATTAATACTTAGAGATGATTGTATTTTCTAAAAGTTTAAATCAGAGCATTGTCCCCTTGAGGGGGCTTTAGGGGTGTAAAAACAGGATCACAACACAAATCTATAAGTAGCTTTAATTAAAAACGTATTATCTGCTTTTTCACCAAAGATCTGATTGTCTAAACTTCTAAATAAATGATTATTTGGGTCTTGTAAGCCCGTATTACCTTGTGACCAAACTAAAAAGATCTCAGAACCGGGAATATACTCCCAACGTACCACCAAATTTGAACGGAACTGTACAAAAGAAAAATCAGGATTTTTAATTGAATAATCAACAGACCCGTCAAGGTTCTCATCAATTAAATAATTTGACCCATTAAAAGAAATTTGATTGTTATCATATAATTGAAAACGATCATATAAATCATCCGCAATCGGATTGGTGATGAAATTAAAATTTTTATAGATTCCCCTTGAAATAAAAGGCTGTCCATAATATTGAATGGTTAAATTAGGATTAATAGTATAGTTTAACCTGATAGAAGCACTCAATGTTTGCTGGTCAATTTCGGCAGTAATATATCTAGGTGTACCATTAAAATTAGTTTCAGTTACATACTGCGTTTTGTTAGGATTTCTAGAATATTCAGGGCTCAATGAAATACTAAACGAATTTATAGGTTGATACGTAACACCTGTTTCTACTCTTAAAAATGAAAAACTATTTTGCTTAGCTTGTGAATATACATAACCGGTTCTAAAACGAATTTTTTTACGAGAATCTGTACCAAAAAAGAAAAAGCTTATGTTTTCACGAGAAAAACGAAAACGAGGTCCACCTTGTAAAATAGTATTGGTAAATATTCTCGGTTTATGTATAAAACCAATATCTGTCCACCAATTATTCTTATAGTTGGCATTACTACTGATTCGATACTGAATTCTGTTATAATTACCTTCAAAGTCATAACTGGTAAACATATTGAACCCTGCCTGGATATTTCTAAACTTACCAAATGGTTTTAAAGATCTGTAGTTAAACCAGGCATATTGACGTATTTCATCAGCTTGTCGGAGAAATCCGATATCATTTAATTCTAATTCCGGCGAACGCCAATTTGCACCAATACCATAACGCCAATGTCCAACACTGGCTTTTCCAAATTCTACCCTGCCACCGGTACCTGTTAATGAAGTCCTATTTGGATCAACTTCAACATGACTGGCATCAGTACGTTGAAACAAATGTGTCAGTGATTTTTGTGTTCTTTCTATGGCTTCTTCACTTCCTTGAACTTGACTCATAATTACATTTCCTTCAATATAGTATTTTCTATCTTTCCATTGATGCCTAAAATCTAATCCGCCGGTATAGGCTGATTTTCGTAAAAAGTCTAAATTACCTTCAATTTTTCTATTGGTTGCCGTAAAAATACCGCCTACAAAAGAGTTCCGGTCATTAAAATCTTTTTGTAATCTACCAACAAAATAATTAGTGAAAGGTTCTACCAGCTCATCTCTACGTTCACCATTATTATCTATAGTTGCATACTCTTTTGAAGTAACACTTTCTAAAATTCCTATAGACCAACCATCTTTTGTTTTTCCGGAAAACTTTGCAGCTCCTAAAATGGTGGTGTTTTGTGGCTGATCTACAAATTCTCCATTGGTAGTATTTGGAAATCCTTGCGGACTTCTTCCAACTCTTCTTGAAAAGAATAAGTTGTCTTGATTACCACCAAATCTAAAATCAAAAATATTTTTATTCTCAACAAAAAATGGACGTTGTTCTCTGAAAAAAATTTCAAAACCATCTAAAGCAATAGCTGCCGGATCTGCTTCTACTTGACCAAAATCAGGATTCACTGTTAGATCTAACGTAAGGTCATTTGTAATACCAATTTTTGCATCTAATCCGACATTGAATTTAAAATCGTTTCCATCCCGAAAAGGGTTACCGGCTTCTGCAGGATATGTATCAAACTGTGTAACGGTAAAAGGTTGAATTTCTAATTGTTTTTGTGGTATTAGATTTATTAAGCCATGTAATTCTCCGGCTTCACTTATAAACCCCGGAGCGTCTACAGGAATGCGCTGCCACAAAGACCTTTCATTTTTTCTAAATATATTCCTTACAATATTTAACCCCCATATTTGTTCTTTTGCCTTTCCAAAGCGCAATTGACTCAACGGAATTTTCATTTCAGCTGTCCATCCTTCACTGTCAATATTTGCTTTAGTGTACCAAACAGGATTCCAACTATCATCAATATTATTACCATTATCTGTTACTATTTCATCTCCTTTTACACCTGCAGCAGTAATTGTAAAAATAAAGGCCGTTCGTTCATCATGATAACTATCAAAAATCACATTTACTCTGTCGCCTTCAAAACCATCTCTTCTTGATAAGCGTTTTACGATACTATCTGGAGCTTTATCAATAGCACGTATTGCAACATATATGAATTTTGTATCATAGACTATTTTAAATTTTGTCTGAAAGGTTGGCGGGGTATTTTCATCAGGATCATTTTCAATAAAATCGGTCTGCCACTCAACAATATTCCAGCTGACATCGTCTAATATGCCGTCAATTACCGGAACCTTTTCTTGATCTAAAAATTTGGTAGTATATATACGTTTTGGAATTTTGTTTTGTTGTTCTTGAGCGTTAATAGTTTGAAACACAAACAAAAAGAACAATAAAAACGATAGTGTGTTTTTCATTTAGAAGGTTGATAGTTATTAATATATAATTCTAAATGACTTTATTAATTTAATAGAGTTACATATTGAGAAGGCAAGATAATATAAACTCATCTTAAGGTTTTGTTAATTTTGTAATCTACTCTGTTAAAGTTTAACTGAAAAGAATTCCCCTAGGCTCTGCCTCGGGGTTTCCGATTTACCTCTCCTTTGGAGAGGTCGGAACTGCTTTTCGCAGTTCCGGGTGAGGTAAAATACAAAATTTCGGTTTTTGATTCTAAGACCAAAATGAAACCAGCGAAATACCCCTGTGACTCTGCCTCGGGGATAGTCGGTTTCAAGAAATTTTTATTTTAAAAAAAATAGCACTACCCCGAATTTAATGGATAAAAAGATCAAGGTCTCGACTGCGCTCGATTAGACAATATAAAGGATACTTATATATCAAAGTTGTCTCCTTGAGTATCCCGAGCACTCGGGAAGAAGTTAATCATAATTCGTATTTACATTTAATGGAGGAATCCAAAAAGTTAGATCATTATTTATAACCTAAATCGATAGGTAGCCTTGATTAAAAAAGTGTTGTCTTTTTCTTGACCTAAAATTTGGTTGTCAAGATTTCTAAACAAACCTTCAGCTGGGTCGCCAGAACCGGTAACACCTTGAGACCACACTAAAAACACTTCTGAACCTGGAATATACTCCCAACGTACTACCAAGTTAGAGCGAAATTGTACAAAAGAAAAGTCGGGTTTGCCGAATGAGAAAGCCGTATTACCATCTTCAATAACATTATAAACTCCATTATTATCATCCAACGTTATTTGGGTATTATCATATTGAACAAAACGATCATTGAAATTGCTTGCTTGCGCATTAATTACAGATTTAAAATTTGAATAACGTCCTCTAGATACAAATGGTTGTCCCCAATATTGTATTGTGAAATCTGGATTAACAGTATAATTTACTCTTAATGACATGCTCAATGTACGTTGCTCAATGTTGGCATTGATATATTTAATTTCATTGCCAACCTCCACATTTTCGACAAATTGTAATTTATCATTATTAATGTTATATGAAGGGTTAACAGAAATTCGCAAAGCATCCAAAGGTTGGTAAGAAATGCCCATTCTGACATTGTAAAAATTGCGTGAATTATCAACTGCTTTTGATCCACTATGTCCAAAATTAAATCGAATTTTTTTACGATTATCGGTGCCAATATTATTCCAGAAAAACACATTAGGCGAAAACTTTAATCTTGGTCCGCCTCGAAGTGCAAAATTTGATTGATTAATGCCTCTATATGTTATCCCGAAATTTCCAAACCAATTGTTTTTAAAATTCGCCCAACTATTAACATTAAATTGTAACAAATTATGATTTCCTTCAAAATCCCAAGCACTCCAGTGATTATAATTCAACCCAAGCGTTCTAAAAATTGAAAAAGGTTTTAGTGTGCGATACCCAACCCATGTATAATGTCTTAAATCATCCGCTTGACGCTGAAAGCCTAGATCATTTAATTCTAATTCTGGAGATCTCCAGGTAAATCCACTTTCAAAACGCCAAAATCCTTTTGCTGCTTTACCAATCTGAATATTTCCTCCTGTTCCGGTGAGTGAAGTACGATTTGGGTCAACTTCTAAGTGACTCGCATCTACACGCCCAAATGAGTGTCTTAAAGATTCTTGCGTATTTTGTATAGCTTCGGCACTTCCTTTAACATGACTTACTACTACATTACCTCCTACATACCAAACCCTGTCTTTCCACTGATGTTTAAAATCAAGTCCACCACTATAAGCTGATTTATGCAAAAAGTCAAGATTATCTGTTAAATTACGATTGGTAGCTGTAAAGATACCTCCTATAAATGTATTACGGTCATTAAAATCTTTTTGCAATCTACCAACAAAATAATTAGTCAAAGGTTCAACAAGTTCTTCTCTACGCTCACCGTTATTATCAATAGTAGCATATTCCTTAGAAGTTATACTTTCCAGTACTCCAATTGACCAGCCATCTTTAGTTTTACCGCTAAATTTCGCAGCTCCTAAAATTGTGGTGTTTTGTGGCTGATTTACAAATTCACCATTTTGGGTATTTGGATATCCTTGTGGATTTCTGCCAATTCTTCTTGAAAAAAATAAATTGTCAGACCCAAACGTATCGCCCGCTTGTGATTGCGAAACTTGATAGTCAAAAATATTTTTATTTTCAATAAAGAAAGGGCGTTGTTCTCTGAAAAATATTTCGAACCCGTCTAAGGCTATAGCTGCCGGATCAGCTTCTACTTGCCCAAAATCAGGATTCACCGTTAGATCTAAGGTAAGGTCATTTGTAATACCGATTTTTGCATCTAATCCACCATTCAATTTGAAATCGTTTCCATCCCGAAAAGGATTGCCTGCTTCTGCAGGATATGTATCTAATTGCGCTACAACAAAAGGTTGTATTTCTAACTGTTTCTGTGGTTCTAGGTCTATCAATCCATGTAATTCGCCAAGCTCACTAACCCATCCTGGTGAATCTTGAGGTATGCGTTGCCATAAAGAACGTTCTTCTTTTCTGAAAATTCGTCGATTTAATTGTAATCCCCATATTTGTTCTTTTGCTTTTCCGAATCGCAATTGACTCAATGGAATTTTCATTTCTGCAGTCCAACCTTCACTATCTATATTTGTTTTGGTATACCATATCGGATTCCAGCTACTATCCCAGTTATTACCGTTATCAGAAACAAATTCATCTCCTTTAACACCAGCAGCAGAAACATTAAAAGAAAAAACTGTACGTAAATCATGATAACTATCAAAGTTAATTTCTATCCAATCTCCATTAAAACCATCCCGTCTTGATAGGCGTTTTACTATACTATCTGGTTCTTTATCTAGTAGTTTAACAGCTATATATAAATTCTTATTATCATAAACTATTTTAAATTTTGTTTGTTGATGTGGTGGTGTATTTTCATCAGGTCTCCATTCAATAAAATCGCCATCCCAATCGACAATATTCCAACTAGTATCATCTAATTTACCATCAATAATCGGTGCCTTTTCTTGACCTAAAAATTTGGTAGTATAGATACGTTTCGGAACTTTATTCTTTTGTTCTTGAGCATTTGTAAACGAAAATATAATTAGAAAAAATAATAAAAACAGGATGGAATTTTTCATTTGGCAGATTGGAAATATTATAGTTACTCCAATAAAGACTTTGTTAAGTTACAAATGTTACACTTTGTGGAAGCAAGTTAGTATAAACACCTCTTAAGGTTTTGTTAATTGTTATTTTACCTTGAAAAACCACCTGCTTAGCTGGTAGTGATGTTCCCTCCATAGGCGGGCAGGCTTTTGGCTTTTGCCTATTTTTTCAGACCTGTCAGGTTTTCATCCCGAAATCTCGGGACTGACAGGTCTTTGGGTCGGTTTATAATCTTGTTGTTGCTCATTGCCCCTTTTAGGGGTTTCCCATAGCCACCTTCTTAGAAGGTGTGATATTTACTTCAAATCTGTTAAAATTGCCTTTAAAAAATATAGTTATACTATTTCTCACCTAAAACTACCCATTAAAAACGAGGCTTTTTCGTTTAAGTTTCAAAATAAAAATAAGCCGTAACTAAGGCTATGACTAATTTTTCTTTTTCTCTTACACAAAAAATACTGTATTTTTATTTGAGTACTTTTAAATAAAAAATAGTATTAAATCAGGGTTTGTTATATAAATAATAGTTTGTACATTTGCACTCCCATTTTAGAGGGGTAAAAAACAAATTATTAATAGACAAAAACTAATAGTGTGAACACATTAAGTTACAAAACAGTATCAGCTAACAAAGCCACAGTTACAAAAGAGTGGGTTTTAGTTGATGCGGACGGACAAACATTGGGTCGTTTAGCTTCTAAGATAGCAATGCTAATTAGAGGTAAGTACAAACCTAACTTCACTCCACATGTTGACTGTGGTGATAACGTAGTTGTTATCAATGCAGAAAAAATCAATTTAACTGGTAAAAAATGGACAGATAAATCATATATCCGTCATACTGGTTATCCTGGAGGTCAAAGATCACTTACTGCAACAGAAATGTTTGAAAAAAATCCAACTCGATTGGTTGAAAAAGCAGTAAAAGGAATGCTACCTAAAAATAAATTAGGGAGCGCTTTATATAGAAATTTATATGTATATGCTGGCGGAGAGCACCAACAAGAAGCTCAAAATCCGAAAGCTATTAACCTTAACGATCTTAGATAATGGAAGTAGTACACAAAATAGGTAGAAGAAAAACTGCAGTAGCTCGTGCATATCTTTCTAAAGGGAAAGGAAATATCACGATAAACAAAAGAGAATTAAATAATTATTTCACAACAGGAACTTTACAATATAAGGTAATGCAACCTTTGGTATTAACTGATAATGCTAAAGTTTATGATATTAAAGTAAATGTATTTGGTGGTGGTGTTACCGGACAAGCTGAAGCAATTCGTTTAGCAATTACCAGAGCTTTGGTTTCTATAAATGAAGATTATAGAACAATATTAAAACCACATGGATTGCTTACTAGAGATCCTAGAATGGTTGAACGTAAGAAATTTGGTCAGAAAAAAGCACGTAAGAAATTCCAATTCTCTAAACGATAAAAAAAGTATTCAGTACGCAGTTTTCAGCTCGCTCAGCAGTACTAATTATAATTATTAAACTTGTTACTTAGGTTTAGCATCCAAATAGTTAAGACTCTTATATAGTAAGGCTACTTAATTATTGCTAACTCAACGGAACGTAAACTAAAAAACATTATGGCAAACATAGACATTAAAGAATTATTAGATGCAGGTGTACATTTTGGTCACCTAACTAGAAAATGGGATCCTAATATGGCTCCTTATATATACACTGAACGTAACGGTGTACATATTATTGATTTGTATAAAACAGTTGCAAAAATTGAAGATACTGCAAACGCACTAAAGAAAATTGCAGCTTCAGGTAGAAAAATACTTTTTGTAGCAACTAAAAAACAAGCAAAAGACATTGTTGCTGAAAAAGCAGAAAGTGTAAATATGCCTTATATTACTGAAAGATGGCCTGGAGGTATGTTAACCAACTTTGTAACTATTCGTAAAGCTGTTAAAAAGATGGCTCAAATTGATAGAATGCAACAAGATGGTACTTTTAAGGCATTATCAAAAAGAGAAAAATTGCAAATATTACGTCAAAGAGCTAAGTTAGAAAAGAATTTAGGTTCAATTTCTGATATGACTCGTTTACCAGGAGCTTTGTTTGTAGTAGATACTAAGCGCGAACATATCGCTATTGCTGAAGCTAAAAAGCTGAATTTGCCAATTTTTGCTATGGTAGATACAAATTCTGATCCTAGACCGATAGACTTTGCAATCCCTTCTAATGATGATGCTTCAAAGTCTATTGATAAGATCTTATCATATGTTACTGAAGCTATTGCTGAAGGTTTGACTGAAAGAAAAGCAGATAAAGATAAAGCTAGTGCTGAAAAAGAAGCTAAAGAAGCAGCAACAGCTAAAGTAGAAAAAGAAGTAAAAGCTGAAGTAGTTACAGAGGTTAAAGAAGAGAAATAAATAATTTTTGTAAAATTGTTTATCTGTGTAGCAAAACAAATACACAATTAAACGCATAAACATAAAAAAAAATGGTTAAAATAACAGCCGCAGAAGTAAATAAATTAAGAAAAGCTACTGGAGCAGGAATGATGGACTGTAAAAAAGCATTGGTTGAAGCTGAAGGAGATTTTGATAAAGCAATAGAGTTTTTACGTAAAAAAGGACAAAAAGTTGCCGCAAATAGAGCTGATCGTGAATCAACTGAAGGTGCTGCGATTGCAAAAGTAAATGACGCTAATACAATGGGAGTTTCTATTGTTTTGGGTTGTGAAACTGACTTTGTTGGTAAAAATGAAGCTTTTGTAAATCTTGCACATAGATTCGCTGAAATTGCATTAAACCAATCTTCAAAAGAAGAATTTTTAGCTGCTGATTTTGATGGAATGACTGTTGCTGATAAATTAATTGAGCAAACAGGCGTTATTGGTGAAAAATTAGAAATTAAAGCTTTTGATAAAATTGATGCGCCTTTTGTAGGTTCATATATTCACGCTGGTAATAAAATTGCTACACTTGTGGGTTTATCAGCCGCTGTAGATGGTGCTGATGTTGTTGCTAAAGATGTTGCTATGCAAGCTGCAGCAATGGCTCCAATAGCATTAGATGAAAATGGTGTTGATCAAGCAACTATTGAAAAAGAAATTGAAATTGCTAAAGATCAATTACGTCAAGAAGGTAAGCCAGAAGCTATGTTAGATAATATTGCTAAAGGTAAATTGAAGCGTTTCTTTAAAGATAATACTTTGGTAAACCAAGCATTTATTAAAGACAGTAAACTAAGTGTAGCCCAATATGTAAAAACATTAGGCGATGTGATTATTGTTGACTTTAAAAGAGTTGCTTTAGGATAAACCTTTATGCTGAACCCGAACTAGGTTTTGGTATATCATATAAATTAAAACTCCTAAACCTTGTCGAAAGACAAGGTTTTTTTATTTAGACCAAAGCTTGTGCCCAGCTTGACTGGGTATGATCCCGATAGCTATCGGGATGCCTTGGGGATAGTCGGTTTCAAGAATTTTTTTATTTCTCTTTAAACCTCTAAAATTTTATCGTACTTTGCTAGAAGATTACCCAATATGTTGCGCAACTTTTATCTCGAATTTATCAATGCACTCAGGGTATAATAGATCTATATTACGAAAGTTTTAATTCCAATGTTAGACGAAAAGAAGAAGAAAAACATTTTTGCAGAGTGGCTAGAAAAATTACAACAAGAAAGCTGGCAATTAGAATTGCTAATATCTGGATTTGCATTGTTTGGTATTTGGGAGAGTAGAGATATTCTAGAGTCCTTTACCAATTTTTTAGCTGTTAATAGACCCGTAAATAGTAATGCTTCAATTGTGCTCAAAGTAATTACACAAATGCTTCGGGCAGCATGGTTGGTTTTCTTTACCAATTTATTGATCCATGTAATTATGAGAGGGCTGTGGATAGGAGCCATTGGATTGCGGTATGTTTCTGGAGATATTGATTATGATAAACTAAAATACTCTGATTCTTTTAATAAATATTTTAAGAAAAGAGTTGGTGGGTTTGATGACTATATAGAACGTTTAGAAAAAATTTGTAGCTCTATATTTGCTTATACATTTTTACTCTTTTTTATCTTTTTATCTTTAGCTTTTTTTATTGTTTTTTGGATTATATTAGTTGCATTTTTAAATTATTTATTTGATTCTGATTCTTCCTACTCTGCTATTTCTTTTATTGTCAATGCTGTTTTTGGGTTTTTAGCATTTTTTGTTTTTATTGATTTTATCACGTTAGGGTTATTTAAAAAGATTCAGGACAAAAGCTTTTCTAAAGTTTATGGTTATATCTATAGATTTTATTCTTTTATTACCTTATCTTTTATTTATCGACCTTTACTTTATAACTTTTTAGACACTAAATACACTCGAAGACTTTTTTGGTTCTCTATACCATATTTACTGTTATTAACACTTGTTTTACCTAATTTTATATTGGAAGCTAACCC
This sequence comes from uncultured Flavobacteriaceae bacterium, assembly GCA_964463085.1. Classification (GTDB taxonomy): domain Bacteria; phylum Bacteroidota; class Bacteroidia; order Flavobacteriales; family Flavobacteriaceae; genus Aureibaculum. The sequence goes on from CAYXAZ010000030.1 coordinate 31,512, forward strand.
TCATTTTCCTGAAATAAAGAGACAATCTGAAGGCGGTGATTTTATTTCAAAACATATAGTTATTAGCAATAATTATGATGATTTACGAGAAAAAAATCTAGTGATATCAAATTCTAGCCGTAAAAGGATAAGAATGATAAGTCTTTCTAACTATGAAATAACAAGTAGTTATGCAAGTGTATTTATAAGGCAAGCTGGAGTAGATGAAGAGTTGCTTTCTAATAAATATAATATAACTGCCTATCGAAAATCAGGATTAAGGCATGGTTTATTTAAAGGAAAAGTACAAGACTCAATAATATTAAATCTTGAAAATCAAAAATCAACAGCGCTACTAAAATTAATTAAACAACATAGGAAGATTAAAAAAGACTCTTTAAATTCTAAATTTAAAAGTAACTTTATGAAAAGGCTTAATGCTAGTAAATATGATAAAAGCATATTGAATCTAGATGATTATATGAAATATAAAAGAGATAGTACGAGAAAGATGTGGAATAAAAGAATTCAAAAGAAAGAAGAAAAAAAATTATTACAAATACAATCATCATTATTAGACGCTAATCAAATACATATTGATGGTGTCTCTTATAATGATTCATTAAAATGTAAATTTTATACTCACCCTAATATGAATGAGAAAGGGTTGTTGTGCTATTTTCCTACTGATAGCATAAACATAGGAGAACACCTTTTAACTCTTCATTATAAAACATATGATAAAAAAGCAAAAGATTCAATTAAAATAAGAACTATTCATATTCCTTTTTGGAAATTTTAACCCTATTATGAAAAATATTTTAAGAAATGGACTATTGGCAGGAGTAGTTTTTATTGGCGTTTATTTAGTCTTCCACTTTATTAATCCAAGCCTCAATTTTGATTTTATTACGAGTATTATTGTCAATACAGTGATTTATCTTTTTTTTATTATAAGAGCAGGTCTTCAACAGCGAAAAAAATTAGGTGGTTTTCTTGGTTTTGGAGAAGTTTTTGTCTCATCAATAGCTATATACGCCATTGCATCTTTGATTGCTGTAACATTCTCATATATTATGATAAAACTGAACCCTGAATTAGTAGAGTTAATGAAAGAAAGCTCTAATAGTATGAGTGAGAGTATGCTTAGTATGTCTGGCATGTCAGAAGAGCAAATTGCTCTTACAATAGAAGAAGCTAATGAAATAGCAGACCCCAATCAATCTTCTTCATTGAGCACTCAAATCTTAGGATGGCTCGGAGGTATTATAATATTTGGACTTCCATATGCATTAATAGCATCCTTAATTACAAAAAAGAAAGATAAAAGTATTTTATGATTTTAATTTTATAGCATCATATCGAAAGTAATAATGTTTTTCTATAAAAGAAGAGTGTAAAACTATTTTTTGTTCTTCATTTTCTAATCTTTTTCGGTATTGGTAATCATTTATTTGTAAAGGTATTTTTTCAGCAGTAGTGAAAATAATCAATTCACGTTGAGATTTGTAATTTGGTATTTACATTTTGTATATTTGTTAAACTTTCAAAAAAATATGCATTACAAAAGAGTTTTATTAAAATTAAGCGGTGAAGCTTTAATGGGTGACCGTCAATACGGTATTGACCCGAAAAGGATAGCTGAATATGCCCAAGAGATTAAAGAAGTTGTTGAAAAAGGTGTTGAGGTTGCCATAGTAATTGGTGGCGGTAATATATTTAGAGGTGTTGCAGGTGCCAGTAATGGAATGGATAGAGTTCAGGCTGATTATATGGGTATGTTAGCTACTGCTATAAACGGATTAGCATTGCAAAGTGCATTAGAAGATGCTGATGTGCAAACCCGTTTGTTAACTGCCATTAAAATGGAACAGGTTGCAGAACCATTTATCAAACGAAGAGCAGTTAGGCATTTAGAAAAAGGTAGAGTCGTTATTTTTGGTGGTGGCACAGGGAATCCATATTTTACTACAGATACAGCAGCAGTATTGAGAGCAATTGAAGTTAACGCTGAAGTTATTTTAAAAGGAACTCGTGTTGATGGCGTTTATACTTCTGATCCTGAAAAAAATGCAGATGCTACAAAATTTGAAAATATTACATTTAAAGATGTTATGAATAAAGGATTAAAAGTTATGGATATGACAGCTTTTACCTTAAGTGAAGAAAATAAGTTACCTATTATTGTCTTTGACATGAATAAAAAAGGGAACTTACTGAAATTATTATCAGGTGAAAATATTGGTACTAAAGTAGATATTTAAAACTTAAATTTCAATCCCGAATTCTCGGGATAAATTAAAATAACCAAACCTTTATATTTATCTTTAATAGAAATGTTTTGAAGTTTAATTTTTGAGTATTGAGAATTATTTGTAATTTGTTTTTTGTAATTTGAGTTTTGCCACAGCTTTATGGCTTACTTTTTGATTCCACATTATAAAATAACTTAAAATGAATGAAGAAATTGAATTTATAATAGATACTGCTAAAGAACACATGGATAATGCAGTATCTCATTTAAAAAAAGAATTGGCAAATATTAGGGCTGGTAAAGCATCGCCTGCTATGCTTAGAAGTGTAATGGTTGACTATTATGGTTCGCAAACACCTTTAAGCCAGGTAGCTAATGTAAATACACCTGATGCAAGAACCATTACTGTTCAGCCTTGGGAAAAAAGCATGCTTCAAGAAATTGAGAGAGGTATTCAAATTGCGAATATAGGTTTCAATCCAATGAATAATGGAGAGAGTGTAATTATTAATGTTCCTGCATTGACAGAAGAGCGTCGTAAAGATCTGGCAAAACAAGCTAAAGCTGAAACTGAAGATGATAAAGTAAGTGTTAGAAATGCTAGAAAAGATGCTAATAATGATATTAAAAAATTAGATATTTCTGACGATATGAAAAGTAATACTGAAGATACTATACAAGAATTAACTGATAAGTATATTAAAATTATCGATGATCTTTATTACGATAAAGAGAAAGAAATAATGACAGTTTAAGATAATTAAACAATAATTTCTTAACAAAAATAAAATCCGCTAAAAAAGCGGATTTTTATTGTTTTAGTATCAATCTTTTATTACTTCCAAAATATTATTACTTCTATCAACATCAGCCATTAGCTTAGAAGTATCAATTTCTACAGATTTCACTATTTTAGAAGTAGTAAATGTATAAGTAGGTTGTACCCAAGGCCAATCATCAATAATAGTTGCTTTTGTTGGCTTTTGACCTAATAACATCCGTAAAGGAATATAAAAATCTTCAGTACTGCCATCAGCATAAGTTACTTTTATATCAATAGGCATTGGCATACTACCTTTGTTTTCTAAAATTATTTCTGTACTATTAATTGCTTTAACAGCATAATTAATAGTATGTGTAGTTTGTGTCCATTCATTTAAATACCAGCCTAATTGTAAACCGGATACTTTTTCTGCAGTACGTTTAAAATCATTAGGTGTTGGATGTTTGAATTTAAAATCTTCAAAATACTTTTTCAATGTTTTTTTTAGATTATCCTGACCAATGATATAACCCAACTGCGCTAAAAATATTTCACCTTTACTATAAGCAGAAATGCCGTAAGCAAAGTTGAAATTAAACCTGTCAGCGTATAGTGATTGTGGCTCTTCAGCTTTTGATGTTGTTAAATAATTATATCCACTGTACGCACCTTCATGCGGATTTTCTTTATTTTGTTGTAATATTTCATTCATAGCTATATCAGAAATATAAGAAGTAAAGCCTTCATCCATCCATTCATGTTTTGCCTCATTAGTTGCTAATAAAAATTGAAACCATTTATGGGCAAGCTCATGAGCGGTTACACCTACTAAACTTCCAAATTCGCGTTCACCGGTAATTAAGGTACACATGGCATACTCCATACCACCATCACCACCTTGAATTACTGAGTATTGTTTATATGGGTATTGACCAATATTTTTGTTATAAAAAGATAAGAATTCAGCAGTTTTAGCTTGTAGTTTTTTCCAGTTTTCTAAATATTTTTTTTCTAATGATCTTTTATAAAAAAAGTGAAGTGTTATATCATTTTCTCCTTGAATTTTATCATGAATATAATCAGGATCGGCAGCCCAAGTAAAATCATGCACATTTGGCGCTACAAAATGCCAAGTTAATTTTTTACCTTTTTGACGTTTTATTTTGCCTGTTTCATAACCATAGCCAATCTCATTAGGGTTTTGTAAATATCCTGATCCGCCAATAATATATTTTTTATCAATAGTAATTTTAACATCATAATCACCCCAGACACCATGAAATTCTCGTCCAATATAAGCATTGGCATGCCAGCCTTCAAAATCATATTCAGCAATTTTAGGATACCACTGGGTCATTGATAATGCCACACCTTCTCGGTTATTTCTACCAGAACGACGCACTTGTACAGGCACTTGACCTTTAAAGGACATTTCTAAATCTGTTTTTTCATCAGGCTGTATAGGTTTGTTTAATGTTACCTTTAAAATAGTGCCAATAGTTTCAAATTTTATATCTACACCGTCTTGTTGTAGCGTATTCACTTTTATAAAACCAATTTCATTGGGTTGCAGTTTTGAAATTCTACTTTCGAAATTAGGTGCTTCTCTAGTACCTAAATTTTTAACCATTCTACCATCAGGATCTTTAATATTTTGTAATCTGATATCCATTTCACTTCCCGGTTGAAAAGCATTAAAATATAAATGATAAAAAACGGTATTTAATGTATCAGGTGAATTGTTGGTGTAAATGAGTTTTTGAATACCATCATATTGATAATTATCTACATTCATGTCAATTGACATGGTATAATCTGCTTGTTGTTGCCAATAATTTGGATTTTGTGCATTACTAAAAAAAGGAATTAGTAATAATAGGAGGAATGTTATTTTTTTCATTCTAATAAATTTAATTGTTTTGCAAGATAAAGTTTACATCTTCAAACTTCTAGTGTCAAGTCAAGCATAAAATAACGCACCAAATTTTGCTCTTTTTCGTTTTT
>CAYXAZ010000031.1:0-35477 GCA_964463085.1 uncultured Flavobacteriaceae bacterium
GGTCAAAATGATCCCGATAGCTATCGGGATGCTTCGAGGATAGTTCGTTTCAAGAAATTATTTATTATGTTACAAAAATACTTCGACAAGCTCAGTGTGACAAGGCAATTTCTATTCAGAAATACTATAATCATTAATAAGCTTAATGACCGTAGCATAATCTTCGTTAGTATTTACAAATTCATATTCAGAAACATCTATGATCAACGTATTCAAATTGGGTTCTGTTTTAATAAAATTTGAATATCCTTGATGGATTTTTTCTAAATAATCAGGAGCAATTTTTTGCTCATAATCTCTACCACGTTTTTTAATATTATCTAATAAACGCTCAGTATTTTGATATAAATAGATATAAAGGTCTGGCTTAGTAATTTCTTTGTACATAACATCAAACATACGTCTATACAAAGCATATTCTTCTTTGGGTAAAGATATTTGAGCAAATATCAAAGATTTAAAAATATAATAATCAGAAACAATAAAGTTTTTAAATAGATCAAATTGTGCTAGATCATCTGTTAGTTGCTGATATCTATCTGCTAAAAAACTCATTTCTAGTGGAAAAGCATAGCGTTCCATATCAGCATAATATTTAGGCAAAAACGGATTATCAGCAAAACGTTCTAATACTAATTTAGCATTAAAGTCATCACCGATCATTTTAGCTAGTGTGGTTTTACCAGCACCTATATTTCCTTCAATAGCAATATAATTATATTTTTCAACCAAAGAAACAGGTCTTTTTAATTGTAAATTGGTTTCTTGAATTTCTGAACTATCCTCACAGCTCTGTAAACACATCAAAATTGTTTTTTTGGCTATAGGATGTTTTACATTTGAGGCAATTTCGGTTAATGGTACCAGTACAAATTTGCGTTCTAACATTTTTGGATGAGGTACTTTTAGATTATTATAAAAGATAATTTCATCATCAAAAAGTAATACATCAATATCAATAATACGTGCTTTATAAGCATCAGTAGTATTCCTAACCCTACCTAGTTTTTCTTCAATTCGTAAGACGGTATCTAACAAATTCTCAGGGTTTAAATTGGTAGCAACTTCAATACAAATATTAAAAAAATCATCACTTTTAAACCCCCATGATTTGGTTTTATATACTGAGGATATTTTGGTAACTCTACCTACATTTTGACCAATTAAATTGACTGCGAGTTGTAAGTTTTCAAGCTTGTTACCCAAATTGCTACCCAGAGATAAATATGTAGTTCGTTGAATCTTCATTGAATGTTACAAAGAAACTAAAATCAATAGATAAAAGTTTATATTTGCGTTTCAAATTATGAACATTTTAGCGATTAATATGTAACTTTAATAGATTAATGAAGACAGATTAATAAAATAAACTAGATAAATAAAGTAATGAAATTTTTAAGAGAATTATTGGCAGTAATATTGGGAGTTTTTATAGCAACAGGAATCATGTTTGTGGTTTTTATAGCTTTTGTTTCAGCCTCAGCTTCAGCATTTGGTGACGAAGGGAAGGTGACATTGAAAAGCAATTCAGTTTTAGAATTAAAACTTGAAAAACCAATTAAAGATTATGCACCCAAAAATTCTGATCCGTTAGAAGCACTTTTTGAAATGGGTGATGAAAAGTTAGGTTTAAATCAAATTATCAATGCCATAGAAAATGCTAAAACCGATAATGATATTAAAGGAATTAGTATCAATACATTGTTTATTAAAGGAGGAATTGCACAGACACAAGCCATTAGAGATAAACTGTTAGAATTTAAAGAGTCCGGTAAATTTGTACTTGCTTATGCTGATTTTTATGCTCAAAAAAATTACTACTTAAGTTCTGTGGCCGATTCTATTTTTATAAATCCGGTTGGAGAAGTTGATTTTAAAGGACTGGCAAGTGAAATATTGTATTTAAAAGATTTTGAAGATAAATATGGTGTTAAAATGGAAGTTATCCGCCATGGTAAATATAAAAGTGCGGTAGAGCCATTTCTAACTAATAAAATGAGCGATGCTAACAAAGAACAGATCAGTTCATTTTTAAATTCAATTTGGACAGAACTCATAACCGATATAGCTACAAGTAGAAATAAAACTATTAACGAATTGAATGCCATTGCTGATGATCTATTGGCAAGGAATCCTGAATTAGCAATTGAAAATAATATGATTGATGGTGAGTTGTTTCATGATGAATACGAAAATAAACTAAAAACATTAATTTCAATTGAAGCAGATGATGAATTGAATACAATTACATTAGATGATTATATTGCTACCGGTAAAGGAAGAATAAAATCTACCTCATCTGATAAAATAGCCATTGTGTATGCACAAGGAGAAATACGATATGGAGAAGGAGATGAAAATTATATTGGTCAAGATAAAATAATAGAAGCTTTGCAAAAAGTTAGAAAAGATGATAAGATCAAGGCTATTGTGTTACGTGTAAATTCACCCGGTGGAAGTGCCTTGGCTTCTGATTTGATCTGGAGAGAGTTAGAAATTACAAAAAAAGAGAAACCTTTAGTGGTTTCTATGGGTAATTATGCGGCTTCAGGCGGATATTATATTGCTTGTAATGCTGACAAGATACTGGCTGAGCCAACTACTATCACAGGTTCAATAGGTGTTTTTGGTATGATTCCTAATGTAAGTGAATTAGCAGATCGAATGGGTATAAATGCTGAACAAGTTGGTACAAATAAACAGTCTTTAGGTTACAGCCCTTTTGAGCCAATGTCTGATGATTTTCATAAGGTTGTGAAAGAAAGTATAGAAGATGTTTATACAACTTTTGTTAATAGAGTTTCTAAAGGACGTAATATGACATTTGCTCAAGTTGACAGTATTGCTCAGGGTAGAGTTTGGACAGGTACAGAAGCATTAGAAAACGGATTGGTGGATCAATTAGGGAGCTTAGAGGATGCAATTGAAGTTGCTGCTGAATTGGCTGAAGTTACAGATTATAGAATAACAAACTATCCTCGTTTTAAAAAGGACTTTAAAGACGCATTTAAACCTTTTTCATTTACTAAGGTAGCTAAAGAAAATTTGTTAAAAGAAGAATTAGGGCATGAATACTATACCATTTACAAAAACATAAAACAGTTTTCAGAACTAAAAGGCATACAAGCAAGAATGCCTTTTGTAATTGAGATTAAATAAGTTTGTCATTCCTGCGAAGGCAGGAATCTGTATTAAATTTAGACTGGATTCCTGCCTCCGCAGGAATGACAGCATTTTATTTCCTTAGATAAGTAACAAAACTATACTCATACTGATGTTTTTCATCAGCATTAAAATCTTGACGAGCAGTTTCTTTCCAAATGGTCATGTCTATTTCAGGAAAAAAGACATCAGCATCAAATACAGCATCTACTAATGTAAGATCTAACACATCAGCAATTTTAATTGCTTGACTGTAGATTTGGGCACCTCCTAAAATAAACGGATTAGGATCATCACAAGCTTTTAATGCATCATCTAAAGAATTGACAATTGTACAACCTTCTGCTTGAAAATTACCATTTCTGGTGATGATAATATTTGTGCGATTTGGCAAGGGTTTTCCTAATGATTCAAAAGTTTTTCTACCCATGATCACATCATGACCTGATGTTACTTTTTTAAAACGTTTTAGATCATTGGGTAAGTGCCAGATCAGATCATTGTTCTTGCCAAGTTCTCTATTCTTGCCAATAGCAGCAATAATAGTAATCATACGTCTAGACTTTTTTTTTGAGATTCAGGTAATTTATCATCAGGAGTAATCATACCTTTTTTAATTAGACTCCTTTCAAGACCTTCTGATTTGTCAAGGTGTTTTTCAATTAGTTTTTCGGTTTCTTTACGTTCCCATTCTTTACCAAAGAAACGTTTGGTAATAAAAATATTTATAAAGTGAAGTATCCAAACAACTAGCCATAATGCAATGGCATACTTAAACCATTCGCCAAATCGTTCGCCAACATTAAAGACTAAGTTCAGTACTATTAAAAATACAGAGCCTACTAAAAAGAGCACGAAGTGATAATACAAACGTTTTTTTTGTTTTACACGTTTGCGTGCTTTTTCATAAAGTTCATGTTGTCCTTTTGATTCCAAATTGATGTAAGGTTAGTTTGTTGAAAGGTTTAATTTAAGAGTACATTACATATCTTTTAACCATTCTTTGATATAGCCTGAAAAGTCTTCAGTTTCTAAGGCATCATTTATATCATCTAAACTCAATTGCTCATTTTCTAAGGTATTCAATATTGTTTGAATGGCAGTTAACTTATTGAGATCATCAATTTGATCAATCCTTTCTAGGAGGTTCTTTTTTAATTCTTCTTTTTGCATTTTTTATTGTTTAGCCTAATTACGATACTAAATTATAACCTTAACAATTAATATCAAAGTTATTTACGATAAAACTAAGTTAATTCTTAAATTAGTATTAAACAGCAACTATTCCTTTAATATGAGGATGCGGATTGTAATCTACTAAATGAAAATCTTCAAAAGTAAAATCAGTAATATTTTTTATTTCCGGATTCAAAACCATTTTTGGTAAAGGTCTCAACTCTCTTGATAATTGTAGTTCAAATTGCTCTTTATGATTGTTATAAATATGTGCGTCACCAAAAGTATGTATAAAATCTCCAGCTTCATAACCACAAACTTGTGCCATCATCATGGTAAATAATGCATAAGAAGCAATATTAAAAGGAACTCCTAAAAAAATATCTGCACTTCGTTGATATAACTGCAAGGACAATTTTGGTTTAGTATTTTCTCCTCCTTCGGAGGTTGGGGGGCTTACATAAAATTGAAAAAAGGCATGACAAGGTGGTAAAGCCGCTTTACCGTTAGCAACATTTTCACTAAAAGAAATAGAAGTGTCAGGTAAAACTGAAGGATTCCAAGCCGAAATTAACATTCTTCTACTGTCAGGATTGCTTTTTAATGTCTCAATTACATCAGTTAATTGATCAATTTCATCACTATTCCAATTACGCCATTGATGTCCGTAAACCGGACCTAGATCACCGTTTTCATCAGCCCAATCATTCCAGATACGTACCCCATTTTCTTGTAAATAGTTAACGTTTGTATCACCTTTTATAAACCAAAGTAATTCATAAATAATAGATTTTAAATGTAATTTTTTTGTAGTAACCATGGGGAAACCTTCACTCAGATCAAATCGCATTTGATAGCCGAATACGCTTTTGGTACCTGTACCGGTTCTATCTTCCTTTTCGTTTCCGTTTTCTAAAACGTGTTTTACTAAATCTAAATACTGCTTCATCCCATCCTAACCTTCCCAAAGAGAAGGGATTTAATTTAATGATTAACTTAATTTATATCTGGGAACAAAAATAAAAAAAGCTTCCCATTCAGAGAGAAAGAAACTTTATATTTATTAATAGGTTATTAACTTATGAGAATATAAACTATTTGATTGAAATTCTAATATTTTTCCCCTTGGGGGAAATCGAAGATTCAACGGAGTTAAATGCCTGAAGGACAAAGGGGCTTACCCTAAAATCATCCCGGCGATAGTAGCAGAAATTAAGGAAGCTAATGAACCGCCTATTAATGCTTTCATACCAAATTGTGACAATGTTTTTCTTTGCCCCGGAGCTAATGAACCTATTCCACCTATTTGAATACCAATTGAAGCAAAATTTGCAAATCCACATAACATATAGGTTGCCATGATAATCGATTTATTATAGGTTAAATGAGTTGCATTTGCTACATTTTTTAGATCTGCAAGTTGAATATATCCTACAAATTCACTCGCAGCTAATTTTATTCCTAATAATTGACCCATTAGCATCATATCTTCTTTGGCAACACCAATTAACCACATTAAAGGCGCGAAAATTGTTCCAAGGATAGATTCTAAAGATAATTTTGGATAGGGCGTATTTACTGCCATCCAATTGTTTAAAGAAGTAAAGTCTCCTATCCAACCAAATATACCATTTATCATAGCAATTAATGCTACAAAAACCAATAGCATAGCACCAACATTAACTGCAAGTTTAAGACCTTCTGTTGTACCATTAGCAATAGCGTCTAAAACATTAGAACCAATTTTTTCTGAAGAGACATTTACATCTGTATTTACAGTTTCTGTTTGTGGATATAATATTTTAGAAATTACAATAGCTCCAGGTGCTGCCATGACTGATGCAGCAAGTAAATGTTTGGCGTATATCAATCGTAATACGGGATCATCACCGCCTAAAAACCCTATATAAGCTGCCAATACAGCACCAGCTACAGTGGCCATACCGCCTATCATAACCAATAGCATTTCAGATTTGTTCATTTTTTCTAAATAAGCCTTAATGAGCAGGGGTGCTTCGGTTTGGCCGAGAAAAATATTTCCCGCTACTGATAAACTTTCCGCACCCGAGATACCTAATATCTTAGTAAGCAATAAAGCCATTACTTTTACTACTTTTTGAATAATGCCTAAATAGAATAGTACAGATGTTAATGCCGAAAAGAAAATAATAGTAGGCAATACTTGGAAGGCGAAAATAAAACCAAAAGTATCCATATCTACTACTAAGCCTTCAAATAAAAATTTACTTCCAGCTCTAGTATAATCTAAAATATTTACAAATATCTGACCTACAAAATCGAATCCTTTTTGAATAAAAGGTATTTTTAATACACCAATGGCAATTAGTAACTGAATAGCAAGTCCAAAACCAACCGTTTTCCAATTAATGGCTTTTTTATTACTACTGAACAAAAATGCGATAAAAAGTAAGGTGATCATTCCAAGAATACCTCTCCATAAAGAATTTACTGAAAACCCTTCACTGGGAATTATTGTTGCTGTTTTGTTGGTTGTATTAGTCACAGCTATTTTAGATTCTTGAGAACCTACTTTTTTATCAAGAACTAATGTGGAATCATTAGAAGATTTAACATCTTCTGTTTGTTGGGTTTGAGAGGTTTCAGCTTGCTGATTTTTTTCTGTTTCCTGAGCTATAGTATTAAAATGTAGACTTAATACAGCAAAGGCAACTAGCAATAATTTTCGCATAATATGTGGGTTGTTATTTTTGTCTTTTGGAGATTTCGTCTCTTATTTTAGCAGCTAATTCATAATCTTCATTGGCAACCGCCTCATTTAACTGATTGTGCAAATCTTGTAAAGAGATTTCATTAAATGAAAGATCTTGCATAATATCAGCAGCCAATTCTTCAACTTCAATTTTTGCTTGGGTTAATTTAGGCTCTTCTTTAATTTTTAAGAAAATACCTGCTTTGTCTAAGATGTTTTCATAAGTAAAAATAGGTGCATTAAAGCGAGTGGCCAATGCAATAGCATCTGAAGTTCTGGCATCAATGATCTCTTCAATCTTATCACGTTCACAAATTAAACTAGAATAAAAGACGCCATCAACTAGTTTATGGATAATTACTTGTTTAACGATGATATTAAATCTATCAGAAAATGTCTTGAATAAGTCGTGTGTAAGTGGTCTAGGCGGTTTTATTTCTTTCTCTAAGGCAATAGCAATTGATTGTGCTTCAAAAGCTCCAATGATAATCGGTAAGGTACGTTCACCATCTACTTCGCTTAAAACCAACGCGTAAGCACCGCTTTGTGTTTGACTATAAGAAATACCTTTTATGTTAAGACGAACTAAACTCATAAACTAAATAAAAAACTGTCTAATTAAAAGGCTTGTTTGCTCAACCAATTAGACAGCCTTTGAAGGCACAATTTAATAAAATTATGCGTTTTGAGCTTTAAATTCTTTTAACTTTTCAATTAATTGTGGTACAACCTCAAAAGCATCACCAACAATACCATAATCTGCAGCCTTAAAAAATGGGGCTTCAGGGTCAGTATTGATCACAACTTTCACTTTAGATGAATTGATACCTGCCAAATGTTGAATAGCACCGGAAATACCAATAGCAATGTATAAGTTAGATGCAACAGGTTTACCGGTTTGACCAACATGCTCACCATGAGGTCTCCATCCCAGATCAGAAACCGGTTTTGAGCAAGCGGTGGCAGCTCCTAAGACTTCGGCTAATTCTTCAATCATTCCCCAGTTTTCAGGACCTTTTAAACCGCGTCCGCCAGATACAACAATATCAGCGTCAGCTATAGTTACTGTACCTGTAGCTTTGTCAACTGATGTTGCTTTAACTCCAAAATCAATATCACTTAAAGCAGGCGAAAAAGATTCTTCTGTAGTGCTAGTATTATTTTCTACCAATCCGAAAGAGTTTTTAGCAAGTCCAATTACTTTTTTGGTCGTTTTTATTTCGGTATTATTAAATGCTTTGTTAGAGAAAGCTTTACGTTTTACCGTAAATGGTGATGTTGAACTCGGTGCAGCTACAGTATTAGAAGCATAACCGGCATCTAAGTTTACTGCAACAATTGGCGCTAAGTATAGACCATTTACACTAGAGTCAATGATAATAACATCAGCATTTTCTTTTTCAACGACTTGCTTGATAACATTGGCATAGGCTTTAGCACTAAATGACTTAAGCCTATCATCGGCTACTTTAATTATTTTTTCAGCGCCATAATTTGATAATTCAGAAGTATCATTAGCATTAATCGTCAAAACCACTACGTTGGTGTTTAATTGTTCGGCAACTTTTTTTCCGTATGAAGTTGCTTCAAACGCAACTTTTTTAAATTTTCCTTCAGAAGATTCTGCAAATACTAAAACAGACATATTTTTTTATTTTTAATCCTGAACTAGTTTCAGGATCTGTTATTTTATTATTATTCATAAGATTCTGACCCCAAGTACTCAGGACGGAATAATTTAGTCTCTGACTAAATCACCTTAGCTTCATTATGTAGTAAATCAACCAGCTCACCAACATTATTGGCATCAACTAATTTTACTGCACCTTTTGCTGCTGGTTTTTCAAAACTTGTTGAAGAGGTAGTAGCATCAAATGAAACCGGCTCTACAACAGTCAAAGGTTTTTTACGAGCCATCATAATCCCTCTCATATTAGGAATACGTAAATCTTTTTCCTCAACAACACCTTTTTGACCACCTATTACTAAAGGTAAACTACAGCTTAAAGTTTCTTTACCACCGTCAATTTCTCTAGAAGCGGTAACACTTGTCCCTTCTACTTCTAATGCAATACAAGCATTCACAAAATTGTAATCTAAGATAGATGCTAACATACCCGGTATCATACCTCCATTATAATCAATAGACTCTTTTCCGGCAAGGATTAGATCATAACTGCCATTTTTAGCAACTTCTGCTAATTGTTTAGCAACAAAAAATCCATCAGTAGCTTCAGTATTTACTCTAATAGCATCATCAGCACCAATAGCTAATGCTTTACGAAGTGTAGGTTCTGTAGTTGCGTTACCAACATTTACAACCGTTACTGACGCTCCTTGTTTTTCTTTAAACCACATGGCTCTAGTCAATACAAATTCATCATAAGGGTTGATTACAAACTGTACACCATTGGTGTCAAATTTGGCATCATTATCCGTAAAATTAATTTTAGAAGTGGTGTCAGGAACGTGACTTATACATACCAATATTTTCATACTTATTTTTAATTTTTATAACTGAAGCGAAGTTACCACTTTTTTTTCAGTTTGCTATGCGTGCATAGTAAAATATTTATAAATTGAATTATGAAGTTATTACTGAAGAATGATTTTTTTTGTTACAGTTGAAAATTCAGTTTTTAACTTAACAAAATAAATTCCACTATCTAAATTAGATACATTTATGTTGTCAAAGTCTGTTGTTTTTACTAAAATTTCTTTTCCTTGAGGGGTAAATATAGAAACTTTTAAAATGTTGATTTTTGCTGATTCAATAGTTAGATAGTCACTAGCAGGATTTGGAAAAACCCGAATCAGTTTATCAAGATTAAATTCATTAACGCCTAAAATTGTTTTAGTAAAGAATAATTTATGACTTTCATTCATCCATAGCCAAAGACCTTTATTATCTTCAATGATTTCATAATAAACTTTTTCAGGAGGCTGTTGCATATAAATATTTCCTGTTACAGGTTCAAAGAAATCTGTTTCTTCAGCAGAGCCACAATCCATTAGTGTTGTGGCGCCTCTTGAGGTAACTGTTAAATAACTTTCATTGACTTCATATTTTGCTGACGTTCCATTACAATAACCACCTATTTCAGTATCTAAAATATTGGTTTCTGTGCTAGAATTAAAAAACATATATGGTGTACTTTGAGTTCCTTGACCACTATGATGTGTTAATTCTAATTCTACTCTTTCATCGTTTATTAAGAAATATTCTAATATGAAAGAATTTCCATCAAAAAAAGGAACATTATCCACTTTAGCAAGATCATTTTTACTCGAAACGATATTTTGTGCAAACGATTGATAAAAAGCTAAATAAACAATAATTAAAAAAGATTTTTTCATAATTACATCATTGTTAGGTTTAGTTGTTAATGATAGCAATAAATTTACTATAAATAATCTTCACATCCTTTTTATTTTAACTTTCTAAGTTCTTTTTGTTATTAAATTTCTTATTTTTGTCGATTAAATTAAAAAGAACAGTCTAATGAGAACTATCCAATTTAGAGAAGCAATATGCGAAGCAATGAGCGAAGAAATGCGTCGTGATGAGACTATTTATTTAATGGGAGAAGAAGTTGCTGAATATAATGGAGCCTATAAAGCATCTAAAGGAATGTTAGATGAATTTGGTGCTAAACGCGTTATAGATACACCAATTGCCGAGTTAGGTTTTGCAGGTATTGCCATTGGTTCTACTATGACCGGTAATAGACCTATTGTAGAATATATGACCTTTAACTTTTCTTTGGTTGGTATTGATCAGATTATCAATAATGCGGCTAAAATTCGTCAAATGTCAGGTGGGCAATTTAAATGTCCAATAGTTTTTAGAGGGCCTACAGGTTCTGCAGGTCAATTAGGAGCTACACACTCTCAAGCATTTGAAAATTGGTTTGCCAATACACCCGGATTAAAAGTGATAGTGCCATCTAATCCATATGATGCTAAAGGTTTGTTAAAAGCTGCAATTAGAGATGATGATCCTGTAATTTTTATGGAATCAGAACAAATGTATGGAGATAAAGGAGAAGTCCCTGATGGAGAATATGTATTACCTATAGGTGTTGCAGATATTAAAAGAGAAGGTACAGATGTCACTATTGTGTCTTTCGGAAAAATAATAAAAGAAGCCTATAAAGCTGCTGATATATTAGAAAAAGAGGGTATTTCTGTAGAGATTATTGATTTGCGTACCGTGAGACCAATGGATCATGATGCCATCATAACATCTGTAAAGAAAACGAATAGATTGGTAATTCTTGAAGAAGCTTGGCCATTTGCCAGTGTGTCTTCAGAAATTACATATCAAGTACAAGAACAGGCATTTGATTATTTAGATGCACCAATACAACGAATTACAACTGCAGATACACCTGCACCTTATTCACCGGTATTATTGGCGGAATGGCTGCCAAATGCCGATGACGTTATCAAAGCTGTAAAAATGGTGATGTATGTAAAATAATGGCATTAAATTTGTTGGAAAGAACCTTTTACCTGTAAATGGTAAAAGGTTCTTTTGTAATGTATTTAATTTTAACTGAACTATTACAATAAAAACTATTATTTGAGTTTAATATAGGTTAAAGCCAATTGATTTTAATAAATGAAGCATTTATATATACTATTTTTAATAATAACCTCATTTGCCTATTCTCAAGTAAAAGTAAGCGGTATCATCGTAGATGAATCTAATGAACCGGTACCTTTTGCCAATGTAACTTTTAAGAGTTCTACTGTAGGGACAGTTTCTGATGAAAACGGAAAATTTTATTTAGAATCTGATAAAACATATACTCAGCTTCAAATTTCTTTTTTAGGATTCGAAACAAAAACTATCCCTCTTAAAGTGCGAAATTTTAATCTTAAAATAACCTTGAAAGAAGATAGTGCTAGCTTAGAAGAAGTGGTTGTATACTCAGGTAAAGTAAAGAAAAAAGGAAACCCTGCAATTGCAATTCTAAGGAAAATTTGGGCTAAAAAACGTCAAAACGGGATTCATCTTTACAAACAATATGAGTATGATAAATATGAAAAGATAGAGTTTGATCTAAATAATATTACCGAGAAGTTTAAAAAGAAAAAGATATTTAAGGGGATGGAGTTTATTTTTGAAAAAATTGACACCTCTAACATTACAGGAAAATCTTATTTACCAATTTTTATAAATGAAGCCATATATAAAACTCATGGAAAGAATAAACCTAAAAAATTTAGAGAAGAATTAATTGCAAATAAAAATTCAGGATTTGATAGTAATCAACAACTTATTGAATTTGTGAAACAGTTGTATGTTGATTATAATATTTATGATAATTATTTGAAGTTTTTTGACAAAAGCTTTACAAGCCCACTTTCTAGAACCGGTCCATCAGTTTATAATTATGTATTAACAGATAGTGCTTTTATTGAAGATAAGTGGTGCTACAATATTTTATTCTATCCGAGAAGGAAGAATGAACTTACTTTTAAAGGAGATTTTTGGGTGAATGACACCACTTTTGCTGTGAAGCAAATTGAAATGAATGCAACCAAAAGTGCAAATATAAATTGGGTAAAAGAAATTTATGTTGAACAAGAATTTGATGTGCTGAATGATTCTGTTTTTTTACTAAAAAGAGATCATATGATGTCTGATTTTTCTTTAAATAAAAAAGATAAATCTAAAGGTGTTTATGGTAGAAGAACAACCTTGTTTAATGATTATAGGTTTGATAAAGAAAAAGAAGATAAATTTTATGCTGCGAGAGTAGAAGCTTATAAAGAAGAAATATATAATAAAACGAATGATTATTGGAGCAAAAATCGTTTAGAAAGTTTAAATGAAGATGAGGTAGGTATTTATAAGATGCTTGACACGCTTAAAACAAACAGAAAATTTAAACAGCTCTATAATATAACAGCCACATTTGCTAGTGGTTATTGGGAAATGTTTGAAGGCTTTGATTATGGACCTATTTTTTCATCTTTTGGTAGTAATGATGTTGAAGGTACACGTGTTAGAATAGGTGGTAGAACGTATTTTGGTCAAAATGACCCTTGGCGCATTCAAGCTTTTATGGCTTATGGAATTAAAGACAAAAAAGTAAAATATGGTATTGGTGGTAAATGGATGATTAACAAAAAAAATAGAGTAATTATTTCTGCTGGAAACAGACGAGATGTAGAACAAACGGGCGTAAGTTTAACTACAACTAATGATGTACTGAGTCGGAGTTTTGCTTCTGCTGCATTTTTTACCCGAGGTGAAAATTTCAGATTGACCAATTTAAATTTATCAAATTTAGCAATTGATTTTGAGCCGGTACGAAATCTTAATTTTAGAATAGGTGCTACCTATAAAACGATGAGGTCTGCTGCTCCTGAATTGTTTAATTTAAATTATCTTGATGAAAATGGAGTAGAACGATCTGAAGTAAAACAGACTGAAGTAGATTTTGCTATAAAATACACGCCAGGGCGTAAAAATGTTGGTTTTGGTGTAGAACGAAGTGTTAGTAATGGAGGTCGATATCCTGTATTATATGCAAGTTACACTAAAGGTTTAAAAGGAGTGTTGAATAGCGATTTTGATTATGATAAATTACAATTATTTTATAGTCATAGAATATTAATGGGTGGTTTGGGTAAATTGAAATATGTGATGGAAGCCGGTAAAACTTTTGGTGATGTGCCACTAACTTTATTAGATGTAGTACCGGGTAATCAAACGTTAACTATGGCACCCCGTACTTTTGATCTATTAGATTATTACGAGTTTGTTACAGACCAATATGCATCGTTACATATTGAGCATAATTTTAACGGGCGTATCTTTTCTAGAGTACCATTACTTCGGAAATTAAATTTACGTGAAATAATTGGTGCACGTGCTATTGTTGGCTCTTTATCTGATAGTAATATTGCTTTAAGCAGATTTCTTTCAGATGGTAATGCAGATGCACCTACAAAACCCTATTACGAATATCATGCAGGTGTAGGTAATATTTTTAAACTACTAAGGATAGATTTTGTATTTAGAGGTAATTATAATGACATACCCGGAGCTACAAAATTTGGTATTAAAGGCGGAATTAATTTTTATTTTTAAAGATCAATTTTCCTGTATAAAACTCTTGTACATTAACTATAGGAGGTCTGTTAACGCCAATCACATTTCCAACACCTCGTATTTCTCCAGTAAGCTGTTGTATAGAATTAATGACAATATTATTAATACCTCGATGAAATAAATGAATATTTTGAGCTATTAATTGTTCACCTTCAAACTTACCGGTGCCTGCAGCAAAAACTATATCTAAGTTATCCGTTTTTCCTTTAATATAAAAATTTGAGACATTGTTAGTTACAATATTTAAGTTTTGATTTTCAATATGCAAGTCAAAATCCCCCACATTTACATAATCAATCAAATGGTCTTCAGAAATTAATGTTAACGAATCAAAACGCAATATTTCATTACTAAAAACGACAAACTGTGATGCATTTCTAATTTCAGTTATGTCAATGACAGTCAGTATTACTTTAGCAGGTTCAAAATTTCTTGTAAAGTTACATGAGGTAGTATTTGTAATGCTTAATTTATTTTCAATAATATCAGTAGTAATATTATCAATTATATTATTTCCATAAGAGATTTGTATGTGATTCTCTGTTCCTTGTTTAATTTCTAGTTTAATATTTTCGTGGACGATTATCTTTGTAAAATCATCTAATACATAGCTTTTTGTTATGACTGATCCTGATGTTTTAAAACAGTCAGATCCGTTTTCAGTATCACAACTGAATAAAAATAATAATACAAATATGTATAATACATTTTTTATCATAACCTAATACCTATGCCTAAATCAAGTGATTCAGCTATAAATAAATGTGCTTTAATAGAAGCTGTTGCAAACCACTTTTTTCCAAAATATTTTTTCACACCGATTCGTTCGTAATACCGGGTTTCATAAGGATAAGGATAATACACATAATATCCTAACTGTGTGATAATCGAAAAACTATCTACATCTAATTCATGACCAATTAATAAGCTGATACGCTTATAATCTGCAGTTCCATCTTCTCCCGGTCGTTCTGGAAAAGCAACTGCATTAAAACGAATAAGTTCCTTTAAGAAGTTAGAGAAAAATATTTCGCCACCAAACTGTAGAATACTTTTACGGTTTAAACGTTTATCGGCATAAATGGTTCCCACATAAAACGGAAATTGCTTACTACCCAAGTTCCCTGAACTATTTATACCACCACTAAATTGCAGATTTATTTTTAAAGGTTCTTTTTTATAAATTGTATCTTTTTTAAAAGAATATGTATAATCAATAGGATTTTGCTCATCGAAATTATAACTGATACCGGTGTTTATTGAAAAAATATTTAATCCTGTGTTAGGCGACTTTATGGCTCCATTTGAATAATGTGAAAGTAATACACCAATATTGGCATCAAAAGCATTAAAGATTTTTTTTCTTTTATAATTCAAACCGAAAGTCATATTTGTTAATAATCGAGAACCGAAAGCAATATTTTTATTGTTGGTTTCTAAATCAAACGGATTGGTATTATAAGCGACACCTTGTCCTAGTTTTAAGTAAAACAGGTTGTTTTTAGCACGATTGCCAAAATAAAGAGTATAATTTACTTGCAATGTATAGGCTTTACCCAATATAGGGTTTTTAAAATCGTGATACATAAAAGAATATCCATAATCGGGATAATTGTAAGCTGCTAGATTAGTAGCCTTATGATTCCAACTAAATATAAACCCTTCAGGATTACTAACAGCCAAATGCGAAATTTTATTTTTATGTTTGATAACATTTCCGTAAAGATATTCTATTTGAAAAGTGTAGTGATTTTTTTTCTCTTGTTGAGAATACGAAAATATAGTTAGAAAAGGCAGTATAAAAAGTGATTTTTTCATACTATTTTTTCATTCTAAAAATCAAAATACCAGTTAAATACATCAGTTCGTAAACCAAAAGTAAACCAGGTAGTATTTTCTTTTGAAAAGTTTGTAGTTTCTGTAGTTGGGTCAAAATTTCTAAGTGTTAAGCCTCCAAACAATTGTAGATTAGTAGTAGGATTTACCACATAACCAGCTTTTAAGTCAGCAATAAAGATACTTGTATTATTACCCTGAAGGAGGTCAATACCAGTGTCAGCAATTCTATCATCATTACTCAAATAAATATTGCCACCATAATTTAATCCGTTAGTGTCAAAACCTTTTTTACCAATTGTTAATTTAGCGTTACCAAACCATCTATTCTTTTTATAGCGTGCAATACCAATAAATTCAGAAAAATTACTTCCCCAAAGATGTGCCAAAGGCTGATTGAATTGTCCATAGTTTAGTATAGGCTCTCTATGTGAGTAAGTATATGGCCTTGCCATATTATATTCACCTTGGAGATATAAATTATCTATATTGAAAGCATTATGATATTTCATTCCCAATTGCAGGGCAAATTTATTCGCCCAATAACCACTTCCATCAAAAAATCTTCCCACAGTTAGTTCATCTAAAACAAATTGCGAATAAGCTGAAACATTTTTAGAGAATTTATATTTTGAATTCAGTCCAATTAAAGCATTGCCAGCTTCTGATCCTCTTGTAAATTCAACTGCTCTATAAAAAATAACGGGATTAAAAAAGTTAATATCAAAACCTCTATTGTTTTGTTGACGACTAATTACAGCTTCAAACAAGCCGATATTTAATCTTTTATTGACATTCCAGCTTAAATGATGTATAGCAACATATTTACGGGGGCTCAAATTATCAACGCTAACTTCGGGTCTTACATCGTCTAACCACATCCATAAATTAGTATATTTAATTTTCCAAAACTTGGTACTTATTTTTAGGTAAGGATATGGTGAAGCTACATCTGAAAGCATCATTGATCTATAACCATCGCCAATAAAATTTTTACCATGCCCAAATTGAAAGTTTAAAAACTTATTTGGGGTATAAGATAAATAAGCTTCTGCTATAGGATAATCAAATCCGCCATCCTTGAAATTTTTAGCTTTTCCTCTACCAGGTACTGTACCTGCAGCACCTAATGGATTGTTAGCTTTGATAAAACTATTGATATACTGAGCAAACCTACCTTGACTTTCATAAAAAGAAGAAGAGAAACTAAGATTTTTACCTAAACCTCCTTGTATTTGAATAGCCCTAGTATTATTATAAGTATAATCTATATTATCAGAATTATCTTTACCTAGCTGTAAATCGAAAACAGGATTAATGGTAAACCAATAATCTTCTTCTTGTATTTTAAAGAGATGCTCATTCCATAATTTTTTACCAAACCAAGAATTTTTATTTTTTAATAAGGCAGTTTTTTGATCATCTAAATTAACATGTTTAGAAACATCATTATACAGAAATGGCTTAAAACCGGTATGTGTATTTTCAGCATTATCAAAATAAAAACTGAATTCATCATAAGTTTGATGTGTAAAAGGAATATTTAATACACTTTGGTGTTCAGGAAATTTATTTGATGTGTTATTTTGAGCAACAAAGACTTTTGGTACTGCTAAAAAAAAGCTAATTAGAATAAGTTTTTTCACACTTTTATTTTTTTATTTCTAAAAGAGAAAAGTATTATATTTTCTCTACACTATTATCTTTTAATATATATTTTTCTTGACTTTCTGAGCAAATAGCTATTCCGTTTTCGTCAAATTCCAAACGATGTCCGTATTCACTTATCCAACCAATCTGTTTTGAAGGATTTCCAACAACCAAAGCATAGGATTTTACTTCTTTAACAACAACCGCACCAGCTCCAATAAAGGCAAATTCGCCGATATCATTTCCACAAACTATGGTCGCATTTGCACCAATACTCACTCCTTTTTTTACGGTAGTTTTCATGTATTCATTCTTACGATTCACAGCACTTCTCGGATTGATGACATTCGTAAAAACCATTGAAGGACCTAAAAAAACATCATCTTCACAAATAACTCCGGTATAAATTGAAACATTATTTTGCACTTTTACATTATCGCCTAAAATAACCTGAGGAGATACTACTACATTCTGACCAATATTACAATTTTGACCAATAGAACAGTTAGGCATAATATGGCTGAAATGCCAAATTTTTGTTCCTTCACCTATATTGCAATTATCATCAATAACAGCAGTTTCGTGAGCGAAATAATTTTTTGTATTCATTCTTAAATTGATATAATTTTATACTTGTGTTGGATGCCAAGTGGTTTTTACTTCTTGAGTTTTTTCAATAAAATAAGGTGATTGAGATTCATCACTATCCCAATTTGTTTTTTTATAGAAAACAACTCTTTTTACATTATTACTTGCAAGCTCGCTAATGGTTTTCATATCTTTTTCATCTTTACCACAATATACAATTGTATTTACATCCATATGAGAAGCCATGTGACTGATCAATTCTTCTTTCTTTCCTGTAAGAATATTAACTACACCACCCGGAACATCTGATGAGTTTAATACTTCCGCAAAAGAAATTGCAGATAAGGGTTTACTTTCAGATGCTAAAACAATTACAGTATTACCGCCAACAATGGCAGGAGCTACCATAGAAACCAACCCTAATAAACCTTGCTTTTTTGGAGCAATTATTGAAATTACGCCAGAGGGTTCAAGACTTGAAAAGTTAAAATGATTACTTGAAACAGGGTTTACAGCACTAAAAAGTTGTTGGTATTTGTCACTCCAGCCAGCATAATAAACTAACCTGTCAATAGCCGTTTCGACTTCTTTTTGAGCGGCTATTTTTGTTTCTCCCTGAACGATTAATTCAGCAATAAACTGTTCTTTTCTGCCTTCTAACATCTCAGCAATACGGTATAGTATTTGCCCTTTATTTAAAGCTGTAGTATTTGCCCATGAGTTTTGAGCTTTACGTGCAATGACAACAGCATTTCTAAAATCTTTACGAGAAGCCAAACACATATTTGCAATTAAATTTTTGTTATTATCAGTAATAGAATAATATCTTCCTGATTCAGTACGCGGAAATTTACCACCGATATACAATTTGTATGTTTTATTTATATCTAACCTACTCATGGTTTTAGTTATTTTTTTAGAATGAGTCATCGGATGACTTTTTTCAATCAAATTGTTAGTCATCCGATGACTATTATTTTTTCGATTTTTTACTCAAATTTCACATAAGGTTTTAAGCCATGTAATCCGCCTTCTCTACCAAATCCACTTTCTTTATATCCGCCAAATGGGGAAGTAGGGTCAAATTTATTAAATGTATTTGCCCAAACAATACCTGCATCTAATTTTTGAGTTAAATGAAATATTTTGGAACCCTTATCTGTCCACACTCCTGCTGATAAACCATAAGGAGTGTTGTTTGCTTTTTCAATTACTTCACTAATAGTTCTAAAAGTTTGAACAGTTAAAACGGGTCCGAATATTTCTTCTTGAACGATGCGATGTGATTGTGAAACATTTAAAAATAGGGTAGGAGCACACCAGTTACCGTGTTTAGGAAGTTTACATTTTGGTTGATATATTTCACTGCCCTCATTAACCCCAATCTTGATATATTTTTCAATAGTCTGCAATTGTTTTTTAGAATTAATTGCACCTATATCTGTGTTCTTATCTAAAGGATCACCAACAATTAATGTTTTCATTCTATCTTTTAGTTTTTTAATAACCAGATCAGCAACAGATTCTTGTACAAATAGACGTGATCCGGCACAACAGACATGTCCTTGATTAAAAAAGATAGCATTGACAATACCTTCTACAGCTTGGTCTATTGCAGCATCGTCAAAGATAATATTGGCTCCTTTACCACCTAATTCTAGGGTTAATTTTTTATGAGTACCAGCAGTTGCATTTAAAATATACTTACCAACACCGGTCGAACCTGTAAATGCAATTTTATCAATATCAGGATGATTGACTATAGCAGCACCTGTTTCACCAGCTCCTGCGATGATATTAACTACACCTTTTGGAATACCACTTTCGTGGATAATTTCAGCTAATTTTAAGGCAGTAAGAGGTGTGGTTTCTGCAGGTTTTAACACAATAGTATTTCCTGTAGCCAATGCAGGAGCAATTTTCCAAGAAGCCATTAAAAGTGGAAAATTCCAAGGAATAATTTGCCCTACTACACCTAATGGTTTTGGATTCCTATTCGGAAAAGCATAGGTTAATTTGTCAGCCCATCCTGCATAATAAAAAAAGTGATTTGCAGCCAAGGGAATATCAATATCTCTAGATTCTCTAATAGGTTTACCACCATCTAAGCTTTCAATTACGGCAAATTCACGAGCACGTTCTTGAATTAATCGTGCAATTCTAAAAATATATTTACCACGTTCTTTTCCTGTTAAAGCTGACCAACTTTTAAATGCTTTTCGAGCTGCTTTAACCGCTTTATCAACATCTTTATCTGAAGCTTCAGCTACGCTTGCTATTTTTTTATTGTCAGTGGGATTGATGGTATCAAAATATTTTCCTTTTATAGGTTTTGTAAATTTCCCATCAATAAATAATTCATATTGCTTTTTTATTTGAATATGGTCGGTACTCTCAGGTGCTTTATCATAAGTCCATGAAGCTTTGAATACATCTTTATTTTTAACTTTATGCATAATTAATCGTTTGAAAAGTAATTGATAGATTGATAAATACCTGTTTCAGCTTTTACCAATTGCATTAAAACATCGTTTGCTAAACTACTGGCTCCAAATCTAAAATATTCTTTATTCATCCATTTTTCACCCAACACTTCATTGAGCATTACCAAATAATGTAAGGCAAGTTTTGAGTTAGAAATACCTCCTGCTGGTTTCATACCAATCATTTTACCTGTTTTTAAATAAAAATCTTTGATAGCATCTAGCATCACATAAGTTACTTGCATTGTAGCGGCAGGTTGTATTTTTCCGGTTGAAGTTTTGATAAAATCAGCTCCGGCATACATAGCAATTTCACTTGCTTTTCTTACATTATCAAGCGTGTCTAATTCACCTGTTTCCAAAATCACTTTTAGATGTGCTTTACCACAAGCTTCTTTTATAGCTGTAATTTCATCAAATACAAATTGGTAATCACCAGCAAGAAATTGTCCGCGCGAGATAACCATATCAATTTCATCGGCACCTTGATCAACAGCAAATTTTGTATCATCAAGTTTAACGTCTAAATTTGATTGACCACTCGGAAATGCCGTTGCAACCGATGCTACATTAATATCACTACCTTTTAATGCTCTTTTAGCAGTACTAACATGTGACGGATATACGCATATTGCCGCAACAGTAGGAATATTTTGTAATGTATCGTGAGGATGCATTGCTTTGTAACATAATTGTTGAACCTTTCCTTTAGTATCTTTTCCTTCAAGTGTGGTAAGATCAATCATACTTAAGGCTAATTTTAGACCTTCAACTTTTGAAGATTTTTTAATACTTCGAGTACAAAATCGTTTGACACGTTCATTTACACCTACAGTGTCATAAGTTGGTAAGTTATTTAAATTCGGAATCATTTAAACTGTTTATAGCCTCAAAAATACGAATTATATTGTGAATTTACGGAAACTAAATTGGCTTAAATTATTAAGACCTAACAGGTTTTTAAAACCTGTTAGGTCTATACAAGGGATTTCTATTCAATAAAAAAGACAATAGGTAATGTGTATTTTACACCAACTGGTCTTTTGCGTTGTTTACCCGGAGTCATTTGAGGTAGTTTTCGTATTACTCTAATAGCTTCTTTTTCTAAACTTTTATGTAGAGCTCTGGCTTTTATATTTGTTACAGTTCCTGTTTTATCTACGGTAAATTTCACCCAAATTCTTTGTTTGCCAGATATGTCTAATCCTTCAGCCAGACTTGCATCAAATTTTTTAGTTACAAATTTTGAGATTTTCTTTATAAAACATTGTCTAGAAGCTAAACTATCTAAGCCTTCACAGCCGGGAAAAATAGGAGCTTCTTCTATTATTCTAAAAGGAAGCGGTTGGTCAACATCAATACCATCATCTGGCGCTTCTACAATAGAATTTATATTAATAATCGGCTCATCATTATCAATTGGGGGATCTAATATTTTTTCTACAATATCTGTATCATCAGGTACAATTATCGGGTCAATTAAAGGTAATTTTCTTTTAATTTTAGCTTCTTTTTTGACTTCCTTCTTTTCAATGATAACTACAGGACCATCTGAAGTTACAAATATTGGGTCATCAAAAGGAACGACCTCCTCGAGCATTGTAATTTCTCTTTCAGTAGTAAATTCAAGTGCTGAATAAACTAATAATAGAGCTAGGATTAAGCCTAATTGAGTGAAAATAAAAGGGCTTTTTTGGAATTTCTCGGTTTGGTGTTGTTTTTTGGGGTTTTTTGAAAAATTCATAGTGTATAGTTTTTATGAACTCATTTTGATTTTTTCTGATTTCCTTCAAAATCATCATTTTGCCCCTATATTTTGTCTTTTCCGCCGTCCGCCAAAGGCGGATGCAGTTTAAAAAAGCCTTTATCTAGGAACAAAAGTATTCCCGAAGCCTCGGGGTTAGGTTAAATAAAAAAAGTCAAAATGAGTTCTATGTTAAAATTATGTTAACATCAATAAACATACCAAACCCTTAACCTAGGTTAGAGGTCTTTTTTTGAGGCTATATTTATAATACTTGTAAAGTAATAGGAAGTGTATATTTTACACCTACAGCTCTACCACGTTGTCTTGCGGGTATCATCTTAGGTAAGAGTTTTACTACTCTAATTGCTTCTTTCTCTAATCTTTTGTGAGGTCCTCGAGCTTTTATATCAATAATATTACCGTTATTGTCAATTTTAAAAAGTACATATACTCTTTTTTTACCGGGATCAAGCCCTAACTCTTCGGCGAGACCTACATTATAATTTTTATTAACGTGCTCTTTAATTTTATCTTGTAAACATTGTTTGCGTTCAGATTTAGAGCCTTTACAACCAGGATAAATAGGTGCTTCTTCTATAACGGCAAAAGGAACATCTTCTATTATTTCTTCTTCTTCAACTACTTCTTCAATTTTAGTAATTTCAACTACTTCTATTGCTTCGTTTTCATCTGTTTCTGTGGATTCTAAAACGGTTTCTTCTATTTCTGTCTTATCTTTTACAATTTCAATAGCCTCAGGAGTACTAGCAGGTGGTGGTGGTGGTTTAAATAATTCAACACGTTCTGTAATAGGAATTATATCTTCTATTATTTCTTGGTTCATATCTCCTATTAAATCATCTATATCACGTTCATATACTTTGAGTTCAAGAGAAAAATATATAATTAGCAGAGAAAGAACAAGCCCAAGTTGTATAAATATTTTGCTATAATTCTCTAAGGTAGCTTTTGCAGTTTTTTTAATTTCCATGATAAAAAATTTTAATCGGTTAATTAAAATTCTTTAAGTAGTATACTATTCTTAAAGTGGTACTAAGGTCTTACATTTAAAGCTTAAAAAGAATGATAAATATCATATAGAGATTTGATCTGTATTATGCATTACAAAGATTTAATATTAAGATAACGTAATTTCGATATAACTAAAGTACTTATAAGCTGATAAATGCATGATTATCAGCACCCTGTCATTCCGACGTAGGAGGAATCTCTATTGAAATTACTTGAGATTCTTCACTCCACTCGTTCCTCATTACTCCCGAAGCCTCGGGACTGAATGACATTTCGCTATTAAATAACTGATTAATAAAGAATTACACTTACTGATATATCGAAATCACGTTAAGGTATATTTTAGGTAATAAAAAAGACTCAACGTTTAGTTTAGTTGAGCCTTCCTTTTTTATAAATTATAAGATCAAGAGTTTATTCAACAAGTAATGTTATAGGAAGTGTATATTTTACACCAACAGCTCTTCCTCTTTGTTTACCGGGAATCATTTTTGGTAAGAGTTTAACAACTCTAATAGCTTCTTTTTCTAGCCTTTTATGAGGTCCACGTGCTCTTACATCTACTATTGAACCCGTTTTGCTAATTTTAAATTGTACATAAACTTTCTTTTTACCGGGATCCAAACCTAAATCACCAGCTAAGCCAGTATTGTATTTTCTATTAACATGTTTTTTAATCTTTTCTTGTAGACATTTCTTTTTTTGAGATTTACTGCCTTTACACCCGGGAAAAACCGGAGCATCTTCAATAATTGCAAAAGGTACATCATCAAGAATTTCTTCTTCTTCGACTACTTCTTCAATCTCTTCAACTTCAACAGCTTCGTTTTCATCAGTTTCTGTTGATTCCAATACCGTTTCTTCAACTTCTTTTTCATCTTCAACTACTTCAATAACTTCTGGAGCAGGTGGAGGAGGAGGAGGAGGTTTAATCTGTTCTATACGTTCAGTAATCGGAATATCTTCTTCAAGTTCTTCTTGTAGATTGGCATCACCTAAATTACTAATATCACGTTCAAATGTTTTATGTTCAATACCTATATAAATAGTTAATAATGCAAGTACTAACCCAAGTTGCATAAACATCTTGTTATAGTTTTCTAAATTCGATTTAGGATTTTTTTTAATTTCCATCTGTAAAAAAGATTTATTTGTTTGCTAATTTAATAAATATTATTGTTAATACAAGTATTTTTTTATGACCTTAAAAAATCTACTTTATTTTTCTATATAAAATAACCGCAAATAGCACACCGGCAGAATTAGCAATAATATCATAAAAGTCTGCTTGTCTATGAGTAGTTAGTACACCTTGTAATACTTCAATAATTATGCCGTAACTAATTAGAAAAAAAACAAGTATATATATTTTAGGAAAGTCTTTTACTGCATAAAACCAACTTAAAGATAATAATAAATATGCTACAAAGTGCCCTAATTTATCAGAATTGCTAATCTTTATATTAGCACCGTTTAAGTGTATCAAGCTTATAGTCGTAATAAAAATTGTTAGAATAATAGCAATAGGTAAAGCACTACGCTCCAACAATTTCTTTATAGGCATCAGCATCAAGTAAGTTATTGATTTCAAAAGTATCGCTTATTTTTATTTTAATCATCCATCCTTCACCATAAGGGTCAGTATTTACTTTTTCAGGATTACTTTCTAGATCATCATTGAATTCAATCACTTCTCCTGTTAAAGGCATAAATAGATCTGATACAGTTTTAACAGCCTCAACTGAACCAAAAACTTCATCTCTATCTACAGTCTCATCTAAGGTTTCAACATCAATGTAGACAATATCACCTAACTCACTTTGAGCGAAATCTGTAACGCCAATGGTAGCAATATCACCTTTTATTTTTACCCATTCGTGATCTTTTGTGTATTTTAATTCTGATGGAATATTCATAATTCTTCGAGTTAATTATGTTGCGAATTTAGAGGATATAATTTTAAGGGCACCTCTATTAATTCATTTCTTTTAAAAAACAATTAGAATAAATGATATGCGAGGTACATTTTTTTTGAAATAGTATTTTCTATTTAAAAATAAAATTACCGAAGTAGATTGTTTGTTATCATTGTTCCCAAAGGGTTTTCAGAGCTTTCCTTATACTTCATAAAATTCACTTGCATTATCTCGATAGTACTTCATAAATTTTATTCGTCTAAGAAAATCTCTGAAAATTTTGATGCGAATGAATTAATAGAGGTGCCCTTAATTTCCAATAGTATATCTAATACTTATTCCAGCATTGATAGATTTTCTGGGAAATGTAGTAGAAATTAAGAAACGAGATGAATTTTGATCATAGAAAAAGGAGGCCAATAAATTTTTATTCAAAGTATAATCTGCTATGAATTTAAACGATACTAATCTTTGCCCTCCTGTTATCTGATTATTATCTATATCAATCGATCTAATTACCGTTGCATTATCACGCAATCCAAAATCAGCTTTTAAATTGATATCACCCTTAAATGTCGTAGTAGTATTGCCCGTTTTCATTTTAAATTTTACATTCTTAAATCGATAACCCAGACCTACAATATACTCTTTACCTCTAATTTCAGTAACGGTATTATTACTCATATTTAGATTTAAAGTTTTATCTCTTTTTACTTGAGCACTGACAGAAAACGAATTTTTCATCCGCATATCAACTTTTAATAGCGGAGAAAATTCTTCTATTAAATTAACACCAGTAAATATTTTTTCGGGTTGAAAGTTATCATTGAGATCGACAGTACTAATATCAACTGGAGTTTCAGGATTATACAATAGGTTATTATTAAAACCAATAATTGAATAAGTTGAACGGTATCTATGTTCTAAGGTAAAGCTCCTAAAACGTTTTTTAAACCATTTAAATTTCATTAAACCTTTATAGTTTACTCTCCAATTAGGAATTGGTATATTTCTAAAAGCTCCTAATTTAACAGAGCTAGCATCCTTACCCGAATATGCTGCTAAAAATGCAGGTAATAATACCTGTTGACTATTAGCGCCAAAACCGGAAAAAGTTCCGTCAGGGTTCTGATTTACAATATTATTGATATCAATTCCATTTGCTAAAGCCAATCTTCTTGAGATAGCAATTCTATTGTCTTTAAATTTTTGAAACGTAGCATCTCCATTTCCATCAAAAGCATTCTTTAACATAAAATAACTTATGCTAAAATTACCTATTTCACTAATTGGTAAATCAGGGTTAGGTTCACCATTAATAATGTCTATCTGCTGTGATTGGTTTCTGGTAAAGACTCTATTGGCAGATAATTCAATATTCAAATTTTTAAAAGGCTTTACATCAACATTAATGTCTAATTTATTGAAATGTGTATTACTGTAATTTTTGCTAAAAAAGGCACTATCAATATGAGGTCTTGATACTAACCAGTTATTGGCAATAGCTGTACTTCTAATATCTCTTTGACTGCCAAAAACAAAGCCTAAGGTTGGTGCCAAACTACCAGAATAATTATCACGACCTAAAAAACCAATTTCAGGTTGATAGCCTGGTAAAATAGTACCATTATTTTCAGCATAGGCGATTTTAATTTTTTTAACTGAGGTTACTACATCCACTAAACCTTGAAGTATTTTTTGACCTGCAGTTTTATTTTTAGTTTTTAAAACCCTTGATCTTGGAGTTCTAGGTTTTGCTGTTTTCGATTTATTCTTTTTAGCATCAGCTTTTTCTTTTTTAGTTCGCTTTTTCTTCTTTTTAGCTAAATCAAGTATGCCGGTCTTTTTGTAGAATTTGGTCATATCTAAATCTGCCGATAAGGTATGCGTATTGGCATTTTGTATGGTATTGCCAATATCTTCAACAAAAGACACTGAAGCAGCTTGCCAATCAAAATCGGCAGTATAACCATAAGTAGCATTTACAAAATCAAACCATGGAATTTTATTAATAGGCACTTTATAAGTAGCATCCAGCGTTTGATGGTATTGATTGGGTCTTCCTATTCTTAAAAAATTAGAAAATAGTGTTATATCTTCTTCATTTTCAAACACATCATAGATATAATTATTAGCAGCTCTAAAAGTAAATTGTAAAGATTTTGTTAAGTTATAAGCAATATTATAATCCCAATCAAACATAAAACGTCTTTGTGTAAGTTCAGGTAAATCTGGGAAAGTAGGGTCATCAATTAAAGGTCTGGACAATTGCTGGTTAAAACTTCTAATGATATTTGAATTTACAGAAACAGAAGTTGGTAATAGGTTGATATTAAAATCTTTTATAAATCTAAAGACCATGTTCTTGTCTAAAAATTTTGAATTTTTTAAAGGCTCAATAGATTTGGGTTTAAAACTATAATTGTAATTGGCGGAAGCTCTAACATTCTGGTCAATGAATCTTTCAACATTATAATCTTTGTGGAAAGTTTCATTATAAGCATAAGATACAGATACATTTTCAATATCATATATATGTTGTTTCTTTTCAGTATTGGTTCTTTCTTTTCTTACATTGATAAGATTGATACTTCTACGTTTTGTATAATCTCTTGAATTTTTACTGTTCGGATTCACATCTTTGGCATCTTCAAAAAGCACATCTTGATATAGGGGATCCCATCTAGGATCTCTGAATTCTTCAGCAATACTATAATTAAACGGAATTTTAATACCTGCCTTTTTAGGAAGTAATTGTCCTAAATTTATGTTTGTAACAATATCATATTGCTTAACATCTTCAATACTTCTTTCATTAACACTTTGATCTATTGATCCGAAACCTTGTGAACTGGCTCTACCGGAAATAGAAATGTCAGCAAAATCAGCAAAATTAGCATCAGCATTAACTACAGCAGCCCAACCACCTTTATTATCAAAGTCAGTAACACGCAATTCATTAAACCATAATTCAGCACTTTTAGGGCTATCACTATCGTTTCTAACACCCAACATTAACGTCCTTAAATTAGATAAATTAGGATTTCCTTTTACTCTAATCACGGCGTCAGGACCCAAAAGTAAACTGGGAAAAAGTTCATTAGGAGGAGGATTGGTTACATCATTGAATCTTTCTAATTTTAATTGACCTAATTGCCTTAATTTGACATCTAATCTATTTTTCCAAATACTATCAGGAAGTGTTTGACCACTTTCAGTTATTCTTAAAGGTAATTCTAATTGATAGTAATTGTCGCTAATATCACTTCCTAATCTTATAATGGCAGTCAGGTCATTATCGTCAGTGCTTGAAGGTTGTGTAGGAAGATTAGCGGCATGAATGAACATTTTTAAATTGTGAAACATGCGCATATCAAAACTTGTATTTTTAAATACAATTCTTGTTTGATCTTTAGGTAGGTCTGTTAATCTTATTAATAATGATTGTTCATTCTGTGCCTGAATAGTAGTTTGACCCTGTAAACGTTCTCTTTCTAAACCCGGGGGTAAAACATATGGAATGGGCACTTTTCTTTCGTTTTCTTCAATATTTACAACGCCAACCTCAAAGTTTCTGTTTTCAGATTCACTCAATTCTACAGGAACATTTGAAGGATCACTATCATCAATAGTTGTTATAAACCTTCTCCAATCACCACGTACCAATTCTAATTCTCCAAAACGCAAAACTACCGGGATTTTAAATTGTGTTAAAAATATTCGCATAAAGCGGATAGAATTAAAATCAGAAATGCCACCTATGGTTTCGTCAGGGGTATTGACAGGAATTCTAAATTGATACCATACAGCTTGTTCTGTTGATCCATTGGCCAAAGCCACAGAGACCTCTTTTTTATCGATAATATTATTTTGTCCAACTATCAAATCGTTTGGATCTAATGAGACTCTATATTGGTAGTAGCTTTCAACATCACTCATAGTCTGATCTCTATTAATATCTTCAATATCAGGAAAAGAGGTGCCGCCTGTAGGAAAAGATTCTGTTGAATTATTGATGGTTGGTGAGTTACCTTGAGTTCTATTAAAATTTCTATACCTACTTAAAATTGAGGCGTCAGCAGCATCTAATTCACCTCCTCTAAAGAAGTTGTAATTATCAGATGCAGGATCAGCTTGTAATTTTGAGAGAACATCAGCATCAACGATTCCATTTATTGCATTTAAAAATGATTGAAATTTACTTTCTTCATCATTTTCTGTTCCGTTGTCATCAGGTATTCCATCCAACCCTAAATCTTGATTAAGTCTTTCATTGTCGTCTTCGGTGAACGCATAGAGCAAGGATTGATTTTTAGGAATAGACGACCATTCAGTAGGGTCAATATTAACACCGTCAACTTGAACACCATCTGCCGGTAGACCATTTTCATACATACGTCTATCATCATTTAATATATCTTCTGAAATATTACCTAAATTAAAATAGAGTTCGCCTCCAAAATCAAGAGGATTAATCGTTGAAGAGCCTCCTTCAGATTCATTGATAGAATAATTCTGATAAGGATCCATTAACCAAAATTGAATATATTCAACATTAGCTTGTTGAAAATCGGTAGTATTTAAAGAGCGCATGATCCCTCCCCAATGAGATTCAGGGTTTATAAACTTGTCTTCAGAATTCACATCAGTACCAAAATTATAAGAACCTCTCTCTTGAGGATAATAAGCTAAATCAAAAGTATTTACTATATTAGATTGTATATTGTCTAGTTCTATTTCAGGAAATAATTCTTCAAAACTAACTTGACGTACTTCAGCTCTAGAGAGTTCAACATCATCAATATTACTGGGTTTTAGTGAATTGCCATAAAATAGTCTATCAATAGTATACCAAGCTAATTTTGACCTTTTTTTACCAAAACGTAATCTACCATCAGGATCGTTAGTATCACCAACAAATTGTAAATCTGGTAATTGTTGTTCTTGAGGTACACTTGCTAAAAACCATTGTCTGGGTGAGCTGATATCTAAGGGTATTTGAGAGCCTTCAAAATCGTCAATATAGGATGCAACTTCGCCAATAACACCAC
This sequence comes from uncultured Flavobacteriaceae bacterium, assembly GCA_964463085.1. Taxonomy (GTDB): domain Bacteria; phylum Bacteroidota; class Bacteroidia; order Flavobacteriales; family Flavobacteriaceae; genus Aureibaculum. The sequence continues at coordinate 30,502 of CAYXAZ010000031.1, forward strand.
CATTTCTATTTTTAGAAGCTCCGGGTAATAAATATGCAGCTTCAGCTCTTATAGAAAAGTTTGAAATAACATCAGTATCAATATTAGGTAATTTATTTACCCATTTGGTAAATTTTGGCACTTCAGTTTGATAGTTTAAATTAAAACCGGCAATGGTATTATTTACTGACTCTGAACCAAATTGCATTTTACCAAAAGCTCTTTCCCGTAAGTTTAAAAAGGTACCGCCTATAGCAAAGTTTTCAGAAAAAACATGTTGTATGTCAATCCCCATAAAACGGCGTTGTTGTTGACTAAAGCCGTTATTATTTTCTACTGATACGTTTATAGGTGCATTTGAAGCAACAAGATTCGGATTGATAATTTGTACATTACCAATTTGGTAGTCAACCACATAATCAACACCTTCGATTAGTTCTCTTCCTCCGGTTGTTACAGTTACTGAGCCTCTGGGTACGTTAAATGCCCCTAATGGAATTCCGCTTCTCGCTTCTGATTTAAAATAACCTCTTAAGAAATATTTATCTTTAGTCTGGAACTCATTTTGGGCTTGTGCTTTTGTATTATTATAAAGTTCATTAAAAACAAAAACATTATCAGATGCGTCTAAAATATTATCTAAGGTTGATCCGAAAGGTTGCACAGTTGGAAATATAACATAGCCATTTTGTGAGTTTATGGTAATGCTTTCAACAAAATCAAAAAAACCATCACCTTCAGAAATTTCATTATTTGATTGATCTAATCTATCTAATCGTAATAAGTTTAGTAATGTTTTATCCTTTACACCATTAGTTGCTGCACTTTGTAAAATATTCAAAGGAACACCGGTTGCATCATCCTGATACATTACCTCTAATCTAAATCCGTCAGATTGTAATTGATAGGCACCTATATCATAAATATTTTTCATCATTAAATCCCAAAGGTTAGTGTTGGTATCAATAATTTCACTACGTAATAATTTTACAACCAAATTGTCAGGAGCAGTAACACCATAACTCGATAATTCACCAACTCTAAACACATTTTTTCCGGCAATGTTACTATCAGTATATTCATAGGCAACAGCTAAAATATCACTATCGACCAAACGTCTATTCAATGTTATATAACCCAATTGTGGGTTCAAAGTAAAATCAATACCTAACACTAATTTTCGAGCGTTTTCCAATACTGAATAATGAGTACCTTGTGCATATTGTGATAAGGTAGTGCTCAAAGAAGATATATTTCTAATACCGCTATTAGCGGTTAAAAAAGCATCCAAAGTATTTGCTTCGTTTCTCGGGTCTACACCTCCATTAGCGATAACTAAAGGAAGAGGAGTATCGATATTGTCTTGGTCTGCTTCACCTAAATCTGCGAAAGCGACAATATTACGTACACCTTCAGTAGTATTATTTCTATTAGTAGTCCAAATTTCAATTTGGGTAATATGTTTAGAACTATTTATTAATGGAAATTGATCTAAGGCATTATTAAAATCATCTCTAAAACTTTGCGATAAAAAGAAGTGCCTATTGTCGTCATAATCGCTTGCTCTTAAGTTGAATTCTGTAACGGTAGCACCACCTTGAGCAGCAACTGAACGTGTTTGAGAGTTTTGTTTTGCAAACACACCTGTTACTGTAGTTTTACCAAATTGTAATTGTGTTTTTACACCAAATAAATTTTGTGCACCAGCAATTAATGAACTTTGTATTGGCATGCTCACATTACCTACTTCAATTTTTCTTATAATATCATCTTCAGTAGGCGTATATTCTAATTTTACCTGATTTTGAAAATTGAAAGTTGATTGTGTATCAAAATTGATATTAACACGAAGCCTTTTACCGACCTTTGCATTTAAACTGGCATTGATTTCTTGATCAAAATCAAAAGTAGTACTTTGTCTATTACGTTCAGATAATTGTGGGTTTTCAACTTTTTGAAATAATATGCCCATTCTGACCAATACTGAACCCTGAGGATTGACTTCAATTTCATTGCCGCCAAAAATATTTTCAAAAAAACTAGAGTTTACATAATATTTAGGCAATAAATTTTTTTGCGCTAATTCGCTATCTTTTTTTCTACCACCAACAGCACTTATTTTGTCTTTAAAATAACTTAACATATCTCGCTTTAAGCGATACTCTTCATATTCTTTTTGGGTCATATAAAACGGATGTTTTACATAATAATCACCAACTTTCTCAACAAACATATATTGTTTAGATTCCGGATCATAAATAACCTCAAATTTTGAAAGCTCATTTAAAAATAAGCTTCCTCGTTGATTATTATTGAATGAATACGGTAATTTTGAAATGGAATCTATCTTTAAGGTATCTGCTTGTTTAGCGACAGTATTTGTTGTATCTCTTTTTTGTTGAGAAGATGGAGGTGTTTGAGCATTTAAAGATGCAACTGTAAAAAATATAATAAATAATATAAAACTATATGTCGCTAGTGTTTTAATATTCAATTTTTTACAAAATTTTAAGTGCTTTCTTAATAATATTTTCAAGAGTAGTGTCTGGGGCTTCTTGAATTATTTTTTGCACTAGTTTCTCGACCTGCTTACGCGAAAACCCAAGAACTTCTAATGCAGATAACGCTTCATCTTTAATTGTATTGTTAGATTGTACTGAATCTTCAGATAATTCATATGTTTTAACAATTTTATCTCTTAAATCAATAATTACACGTTGTGCTGTTTTAGCACCAATTCCTTTAACAGATTGTATAGTAGCAACATCTTCAGAGGCAATAGCATGTTGAATTTGTTCTGGTGTCATTGAAGATAACATGGTTCTTGCTATACTATTACCAACACCGGAAACAGAAATTAATAGTTTAAAAATTTCACGCTCAACTTTATCGGCAAAACCAAATAAAGAATGAGAATCTTCTTTTATAGACAGATAAGTATATAGCTTAACAGCTTCTGAATCAGGAATTTTTGAGTATGTGTTTAGCGAAATGTGGAGGAAATAACCAACCCCATTACATTCAATAATAGCAAATGTTGGGTTCTTTTCTATTAACCTTCCTCTTATATGGGTTATCATTTATTAGTAATTTAATTGCTGAATCTACACGGATTTTTAATTGAAATCTATTTAGAATCGATAGGTATAAGAGTAGTTTTATATCATATTTTTACCTTGGGTTTTAATATTATGTTACAAATAAACAAATTTTAATTAAACTTTAGCTTTTTCTTGAGCATCAATTACAGCTACGGCGGCCATATTTACCATTTCATCTACACTTGCACCTAATTGCAATATATGAGCAGGTTTTTTCATGCCTAACATAATAGGACCAATAGACTCTGCATTATATAACTCTTTCATCAATTTATAGGTAATATTTGCGGAGTCTAAATTTGGAAAAATTAAAACATTCACTTTTTTATCAACCAATTTAGAAAAAGGGAATTCTTTCTTCAACAATTCAGGGTTCAGTGCAAAATCTGCTTGAAGCTCACCATCTATTGATACATTCGGATAATTGCGATGTGTGTATTCTATAGCTTCAGCTATTTTAGTAGAATTTTCAGATGTGGAAGCTCCAAAATTAGAATACGACAGCATAGCAATATTGGGTTTGATATTAAAAATTTTGGCTAATGAAGCAGTAAGCTGTGATATTTTAGCCAATTGTTTTGCCGTAGGATTTATGTTAATAGTTGTATCAGCTAAAAATATCGGACCTCTTTTAGTGAGCATTAAATTGGTAGCAGCCACTCTTGTTACGCCTTTAGCCATACCAATTAATTCTAACATAGGTTTTATAACGGTTGAATAATTACGTGTATAGCCTGTAATTAAGGCATCAGCTTCACCTTCATTGACCATCATTGCAGCAAAATAATTGCGTTCACGCATCCATTTTTGGGCATCTAATAGTTTAATGCCTTTACGTTGACGAGCTTTCCAGTATTTTTCAGCAAAACGATACCTTCTTTCTTTTTCTTCTGGAGTTTTTGGGTCAATAATTGGAACTTCACCATCAAACCCTATTTCTGCTTTTAACTCTAAAATAATTTCTTTATCACCTAATAATATAGGAATTCCAATACCTTCATCATTCACTATTTGAGCTGCTTTTAACACATCTAAATGATCCGCTTCAGCAAAAATAACTCGTTTAGGGTTGTTTTTGGCTCTATCATGTAATAATCTAACAACCTTACTTCCTGCTCCTAAACGTTCCATCAGCTCATCTCTGTACTTATCCCAGTCTGTAATAGGTTCAGTAGCAACCCCTGAGTCCATTGCTGCTTTTGCTACGGCTGGAGGAATTTCATAGATTAATCTAGGATCAAAAGGTTTTGGAATGATATACTCTTTACCAAAAGTTAAATTCACTTCATCATATACAATATTCACTTGCTCTGGTACCGGATGTTTTGTTAGATCAGCTAATGCATGCACAGCTGCCAATTTCATTTCTTCATTTATTTTTGTAGCCCGAACATCAAGTGCACCTCTAAAAATAAAAGGAAACCCAAGTACATTATTCACTTGATTAGGATGGTCAGATCTTCCGGTAGCCATAATTATGTCTTTACGCGTTTTTACGGCAAGATCATATTCTATTTCAGGATCAGGATTTGCCATAGCAAAAACAATAGGGTTTTTTGCCATAGACTTTATCATAGGCGCAGTAACAATACCTCCTTTAGATAAACCAATAAAAACATCAGCATTTTTCATAGCATCTTCTAATGTATTGATATTTTTAGAGGTGGCAAATTCAGCTTTTGAAGGTCTAAGGTTTTTATCATCTTTTCGAATAACACCTTTGCTGTCTAACATGACAATATTTTCTAGCTTTGCTCCAATTTTAATATACAAACGCGAACAAGAAATAGCAGCAGCACCAGCACCACTAACTACAATTTGAACCTTAGAAATATTCTTTTTAGCAACTTCACAGGCATTTTTTAAGGCAGCAGCAGATATAATTGCTGTACCATG
>CAYXAZ010000032.1:0-35469 GCA_964463085.1 uncultured Flavobacteriaceae bacterium
AAGCATCACTGATATCATAAAACTTAAAATCTTCATTGTTAGAACTGTATATTTTCACTATACCAATAACCTTTTAAATATAGATTTCATACTAGTACTTTATCATCAAGCAGCCATTTAGTTACAATAAAGCTACAATAATACCATGACTGTAAATTTTTATCCCACTTTACGACTCTCTCATACTCAAAACTAAAATCTAAACTAAAACAGTGGCAAACAAAAAATATTTGATCATGTTTTGGAATTGTATTAATATCTAGGTAGTCAAATTCTATCCAAACCCCCGTATTATCTAGGCTTGACATTATACAGGCCTACCCTCTAAATCAATTTGATATAAGTCTAATCGAAGTACACCAGCTTCATCAATATTGGTGTACTGAAACCCCCATGACTCACCATAATTCTTTATCATGATGTGTCTAGCATCAATGTACTCTCCATTAATTTTAACAAAACAATTCTTATAAATACTATTATCACAGAACGTAAATATATAAGATGTTTTATGTAGGTTTGATATTTTATCTAGTTCGATACTCATTTTAATTATCCTTTTAGCTAGATAGTATCCACAAACATCCAAGTATGGAAGCAGTTAAGATGGTCCAAAGAAAAAAGTTTTCAACTGTAGTATTTATTCTTTTTTGTCTGTTATTTGATAAATGTTTTGTAAAATCTAATTTCATTTTATTTTACTCCAAAATGTTTTATAAAAAGTTTTTCTATTTCGTTCCATTTTTTATCAGCAGCATCAGCAGCATAAACAGCATAAACAGCAGAGACATAAACAACAGATGGAGCGTCAGCGGCAGCAGCAGCAGTGACAGCGGCGGCGGCAGTAGCGGCAGCGGCAGTAGAAACAGAGTAAGCAGTAGCAGAACTTCGCCTAAATTCTTTCAATTCATTTTTCGTGATTTTACCAGCTTTAAAATCTCGAATAGCTTGGATTAATTTACAAAGTGCTTTGCTATTATTATATTTTTCGTAAATATCTAATACACTTTCAGCTATATCTGCGGCAAATAAACAAGTATCTAAATAATCAAAACATCGCAAACACCACACAGCATCTTTAATTCCATTTGATTTTAAAACGTCAATTAAAGTAAATTCGTGGTCTAATTTTAATCCTTTATTTTTTAAAGAATTAATTCCTTTTTGTAAGCCGTAGTCACTGTCGTCAAAATCCCCGCAGGGACTGTATTTCCTTATTTTATTTATTGTTAGTTTCATTTCAATGCCCTTCTTCTTTTAATGTGTGGTTCCTGCATCATACTAATGATACTAAAGTTGTTATTGAATCTCTTCAATGTCCTGATAGCTATTACAGTTTCGTGATTAACCTGGCATTGTCTTCTTAGTGTTTCTTTTAATAATTCTATATTCATTTAAATTGGCCTTTTAAGATATTGTGGTGACACCATTGGAGCGTAGTATTCTAATCATACGCTGCTGTAACCTTTTTAAACTTATGTTGAATGTAGTATAGTTATATATCGTACTGTTTATTTTGTAGCAGTGGTATTCAGGTATTGCTATTTCTTTACACTTTTTCATTTCAATTGGCCTTTTAGTTTAATTACAGTTTAAAGATAAGCTATTAATAATTAATTGTCAAGTTAATTTCCAATTAAATTAAACTATTTCAAGTAAATAATAAGACTCTTATTATTTAGCTAGTTATAAGTAATGGGGTAGTAATAATAATTAAAGTTATAATCCAAAATATATTCGCTTTATCTGTGTTGACGTTTCGTTTTCTAGCTGAACTTAAATGTTTCGTAAAGTTAAATCTCATTTTTATTTCCTTTTTTCATTAATATCGATGTTATGAAAAATACAAACAAGATTGCTAGTGTCAAAGGCCAAACAGTAGCTAATAATGTTCTAGTTATATCAGTTGCTTCGTCATGTAAATTTTCTTTTTTGTAAGATAATTCAAGACTTACCAATAAAACTACTACTACTACTAAATAAATTACGTAAAATGTTTCGATATTAATAATGTTAATTAAGTAATTCATTTAGTATCTCCGGTTTATCTTGTTTAATTAAATGAAACTATTTCAAGTAGATAATGAGACTCTTATTTACCTATTTTTAATACGCTTTTTCATTGCATTAAGTAGGGCTTTTTGACTCGATGCTTTACGCTCTTGAGATTCAATTACATCGATATCAACACTATCATTTATAATTAACCTGTGGACAAATACACGCTTCTTTTGTCCTTGCCTCCATACGCGCCAAAGAAATTGCATAACGTCCTCTAGCTTGTCCAAATGACCATAATACATGATGTTATGACCTGATTTTTGGAGATTAAGACCATGTGCAACGCTTGATATCTGCCCTAATAAAACGGGTATTAAGCCCTTATTCCATCGCTGTTCAATTAATTTTTTATCGGCTACACTTGGTTTTTTACCCTCTAAAGTAGTGCCATAAAATGGCGCGTCTGGGAAGGCTTTTAATAATGACTTTAGATCGTGCTTATATTCATAGCCAATTAGTATAGGCGAACCATCTAAACCATTAACGATATTAATAGCATGTTTTATTTTTTCATCATGAACACTAACTACTTTTCTATTTTCATCGTATACTTTACCATTGCAAAATTGTTTTAATTTAATTCTTTTAGATCCTGCATGGATAGCTGTTATAGTTCCATTGTTTAGTTCTGTTATAAACTCATTTTCTAATTCATTATATTGCTTACGGACTTTTTTAGGTAAATCAAGATATACGTCGTTATAAATTGGCTTAGGTATTTTTAAATGATCTTTATCTGTTCTATAACAGATGTCTTTTACCTTATTAAAAATCTTTTCAGCAGCACCATCTTGTAGTTCATACTTATAGCCCATGTAACCAGAAGGGTAGAAATATTCATTTCGATATCGTGTTATGTATTGCCCTAACCTATCACCACCATCTAATAGATAAATTTGACTGAATAGATCTTCGTAACTTTGGCTTGTTGGTGTTGCTGTTAGTATATGTATGCGTTTAAATTTAGTTCTTATTTTTTTAAGTATTTTAAAACGAAGTGATTTAAATGATTTAGCTTTACTTGACTCATCTAATATCAGTATATTAGCTTTTAAATGCTTGATATTCTCTAATAGCCAATGCAACCCCTCGTAATTTATAAAGTAAATGTCAAATTCCTTTTTTAAATCCTTATCTTTATTAGTGCCGTGTAAATTAACACTAGTAAAATCAAACCCCCATTTACTTATTTCATTAGGCCATGTATCTAAATCCATTATCATTTTAGTTGTTACAACCAATGCACCGTTAAATTTACCATCAAGTTTTAGTATGTCCATGATGCCTAAAGTAACACTTGTCTTACCTTCACCACCTTTTAAAAACGATGCGCTAAAAGGTCGCGCCAACATAAATTTAATACAATCTAACTGGTACGAATGTGGTTTAAATCTCACTACACATACTCCTTAAATTTTCTAACTCTGTAATTCATTTCCTCATACATTAGAATACATTTTGCATGTACTAAATTATCACAAACATAGACATGAAACCCCAATGCGCGTAGTTGCTTGTGGGTATACAGCTGTAACTTGCTTGGTCGCTTCCCTTCTCTTTTAAACTCAATATAAAATGAGTAACCATTGTTTAGTAGTATAAGTCTGTCCGGCCAACCCTTTAATCTTATTTTTACATCCTTGTAACCTGAGTTTTCCACTACTTCTGAAAATGACCTCTCTGTAGACGATTCTAATTTTAGTATTCGTTTCATCCTTTACAGTCCCCACCATTTTTAACGTGGCGATTACACCATCCGCAAAACTTGTGCGGTGTATTTTTAAATTTAGTATCAGCGTACATTTTGTCAATTCTATTAGCCCATAATCTCTTCATTCTTGGTAAGTCTGATTGACTGTAATTAAATTCTGTAACATCACCTTTGTCAAGATACCAAAATTCAACATTAACAGTTTCTATTTTAGGGTTGAGTGTCAGTAATGAGGTTGAATAAGCGTGTCCTTGATCGCGATGCTCGGGATACATTCTACCTGTTTTATAGTCGATGCAATCTATACAATTATCACTAAAGCTAAGGTAATCACCAAACCCTATAAAATAGTCAGTGGTCCTCATAGTAGCTTGTGAACCATTAAGATTAACGCTAATGTCTGGCTCTGTTTTACCATTGCCTTTTTTATAATCACGCTTTAAATATTTGAACTCACTTTCAAATTTAAGTAACTCTTTCGGCATACTTTTGATAATACCGTTAACGTAGTTTTCTGCTTTCTTATGAATGTCTAAACCACGATCTAATGCAGGGCTTGTGGTGCGTGGTTTTTTGAATTTATACGTCCACTCATAACTAGCGGGACATTTGTTATATGTTGACCATCTCGAATACGACCATTTTTTAATCACGTTATCACCTCTATTTCATCACTTTTAAAAAAGTACGCTCTTGCTAATACTTCACCCTTATCATAAAAAGGCGTTGACTCAGTAGCTACAGTTGAATCAAACGTTACAAAATAATCATACTTTTCAAAATCTGTTAATTCTAAATTCCCTATTTCACCTACACGCCAACGATGTAAAAGATCATTAAATAATGTCTTACCTTTTACAGTCATATTTAATTACCTCGTTAATACGTTGTGAGCCGCGCTAATAACTTTAGCTTGGTAAATCGCATCATCTAACGCACTGTGGTAAGTGCCTTCACGTATAATTGATTTTTTATCAAATCCTATACACTGCGCTGTAGATACTATAGTTCTCATGTCTCTAATATTCCAAAAGTCCCAAGGTATATTTATATTCTCTGACTCATAGTTGAACTCAAGTATTGATATGTCAAAAGTAGCACCATTCCCCCAAGGTGAGACAGTGCAGGCGTTATCAGTAAGATAAGTGTTTAGTGATAGTAGTGCGTCAAACATTGTAATAGAGTTTTCATAGCCATCAGTTAATTGTTTTCGTGGATCTTCGTCTTGTTTTAGCCACCACATTACCGTATCAAGATCATATACGCTGTTTTTAGTTGGTAGACAGTTAACTTCAAACGTTGAGATGGTATCACCGTTATCAATATCAAAGTGGCATGCGCCAATTGATACTACTGGTGCGTTTGTTTTAGTTCCGAATGTTTCAATATCTATGCTATAGTTTCTCATTTTAATTATTCTCCGTATAAATTTATTTTTTGATTAGTCATTGTATTTATTCATTAATCCCCAACGTTCACCTACTTTACCATCAGTCAACATAGGGACATCAAAAAGTTTATCTGTTTCCATACTGGTTTTAAAATCCTTCATTATACTTTTTTGCTTTGGTCTGTTTGCAGATAGTAGAAACTCATCGTGAATCGGTAGAATAATTCTAGCGTCATGATTGTTTGAATTAATTGAGTCAATGATATTTAACATACTACGTTTAGTATGGTCCGCAGCACTACCTTGTATTAGTGTGTTTAGTGCAATATATTCTTTACCACTTTCAAAATCATAAATACGACCACCTGCTGTTATAAACTCCCCACCACGACGATATAACAACCTAAGTTCGTCTTTTAACTCATTGACTTCTGGTATAGCTGTATTATATGCACCTAGCACTTGTCGCGCCTCATCTTCTGATACGTTAATTGTTTTAGATAATGCTGGAGCACCACCGCCGTATACTATTAAAAAGTTACAACCTTTAATATAATCTCGTGGGTAGTCTGTACCTGTTACATCGAATATAAGCTTCCGAATAAACTCGTGACCATCAAGGAATGGGTCTTCATTAAATGCTATTAATAAAGTCCCATCTCCAAAATGTGCTAGTATCCTAACTTCTTGACCCATAAAATCACGGGCTAATAGTACGTGGTCAATTCTATCTGGCATAATAAATTTTCTAAGAAAAGGCATACCCTTGAAAACTTCGTTAGGCCGTCTCGGCACTTGCTGAAAGTTTGACGACATTCTACCAGTGTACGTACCTTTATCATTATCACCTTTAATAGTGTTGAACCAAGGATAGAATAGTCCTTTGTTCTCTCTAGCAGACGATAGCCAAGGCTTCATGTAAGTACCGACTAATTTAGAATACTTTGAATATATCTCTAAATTACTAACAAGTTTGACATCTGTGCAAACCCGCATTAAAGACTCAATACCTGTTTTAGGATTCACTTGTCCTGTTGATGTTGGCTCGCCATATTCCCACTCATCAACAAGACCTAATCGTTCAAATGCTTCAATTTTTTGAGGGGCACTATTTAAATTAATATCACCTAACGTTTTTGTAATTGCGTTTGATGCACGTTTTAATCTCTTCTCTGCCTTTAATAGTTCCGGCCCTAATTCCCTCTCATCAATCCGTATACCTGTCCTTTCCATGTAGATTGATTCAATGGCACATCGTTTTTCTACTTCATACTGTTCTAACATATCGTTATCTTTAGCGTATTTATAAAACAATGTAAATAATTTCTTAGTTCGAATAGTATCGCCTTTGGCATATTTTCCAGCTAATTCAGCAGGAGTTAAGTAAATGTATTTCCCCCATTTCGTCTTGGCTTTTTTAGCATTAGGTACATTATCAAAAACCCATTCACGTAATTTTGTTTGCTCATCTGGGGCCATTGACAAATATTTATCAGCAAGGATCTTTAATTTTAGGTTCTTCTCTCGTGGGTTATGTAGAAATGCAAGCAGCATAGAGTCCTCAAAACCATGTTTCGGTAAAAGTGGTAAGTCCATAAACTTCTCGCCAACTTCTAAATCGAATTTACCATTGTGGCATATAATGGTATCTGTTCTATAATAACCTTTTAATATTTTAATAGCTTTTGTTTTCGTTGTATTGTTGTTGCAAGGGTGTCCCCAAGACATGTAATACGTTTTACCACTAGACTCTGTAACAGCGCAGCCAACTGGCTCAGGCGGATAGCTAGGACGATTTTCTATTTCCTTAGTTTCAAAATCAATTGTTGTTAATTTAGTTTTCATTAGTGGCCTTTTAAAAAATGCCCTGATAATTACACAGGGCTAGTTGCTATGATAGTTTCTTATTGTCTACTAAATTTAGATTTTCCTTTTTTAGACACTACTTTCTTACCACCTTTTTTCTTACTACCTTTTTTAGACGCTACTTTTTTATTACCGCCATTACCAATATATCCGCTAACATCGTTAGGCTCATCGAGTAGCTTATCAGCCGCATCTAAGACACCAGCTAACTCCGATAGTACTCTATCATCGCCAATTTCATCAATAAATTCAAATGTAAGAGGTGCTTGCTTTGCGGTTGAATCCTTATCGAAACCAATTCGTAATGCAACTTGCATTGTATGTAGTTCGAGGTTATTTACTGACTCCATGAATTTCTTCCAATTTGCCAATGATGTTGGTGGAATTGATAACATTTTAATTTCAGGCTTGCCCTTATCCGCATCAACTACTAACGCTAAACGACGACGATTTCCACAAGCTTTGCCTTTACCTATTCCGCTACCCCATTCGTTTAACTCACAATCAATACAACCATGATTGGCACCACCTTGACGGTCTGGGCTAGTTTCATGTGACTGCATTTCATCCTCATCAACACCAACACTAAAGCAAGTTGGTGGATAAGGTTCTCCAGCAACATAACCGTAGTCATGCCATGAATTCTCAAACCTCCATCCAATAACAACACATTCAATAACATCACCAAGCTTAGCACCACCGATAGAAAAAACCATTTTACCGCCATTTGCTGAAATGAAATTGCCTGCTAGTGGTTTTTCTTTGGGGGCTTTGCCTTCCTTAACGTGCTTTGTCAATTGCTTGCGCCAGTCTAGCGCGATTTCTTTTTTCTTTTTTGCCACCATGATTCTATTTTCCTTCTGTTAATTTTAATTTAATTACATCAGCATTAAATGCCTGGGCAGCTTTTATAAAGTCTGATAATTGCATCCTTGTTTTAGCACCATCAACGGTATTACCTAACATCATATTAGCCATATTAGATGTTATGATAGGTTTTAACCGTTTCATTTCATCTCTATTCACTTTAATACGTCTCTTAATAATAATTGGATCTAATTGTCTTGCCATTTTATCTACCTCTTTTAGTATATAATATCGTCTCTCACTATTTTTTAAATTTAGTGGGTTGGGATCGCCTGTTGCAAATATATAGTTAATCATTTAAATGGCTTCTCTGCAGCACCTTTTCTACCTTCCATAATTTTCTGATTATCGAAATCAGGTACAGGCATAACCGCTTTTTTAGATACTATTTCAAGTCTAGGTATATCGAACCATTTACCACCATTTAATCCACCATCATTGTTTATTTTTGGTGTTAGTACTGCTTGGATACACCCGTACAAGTCGAAGCTAATAGAAGTGATGACACCTTTATATCCTGTCACTTTATCTACTGCTTTCAAACCTAATAAGTTAATATGTTCTTTCATTAATCTAACCCCTTTGTTGTTTGTGAAATTCGTTAATTTGTTCTTGTGACACCTCACCTTTATACTCGATGCACATAATGTTTGAACCTGCCCTATGTGGGAAGTGGAGTGCATCACAACTACATACATTCTCCTTGTTCTTCTTCATTTGCCAGTTATCAGGATTTTCTAGTAATTTACCACACGACTTACATTTTGGTTTTCTTAAATACCATGTGTGGTGGTGTTTTAATGATACCCTTTGCCTGCAACTACCTTTTGTACATCTGTATAAGTAAGTCATTTTGAAAACATTAATACCACTATAATACCTACAACAACTACCATGAAAGATAATAATAATGCAGTTTCTTGAACACAAATGCTCATCATTTTATAAATATCCTTTAAGTTCTGGTGTAACTTCGACTAGTCTATCCTTGCTACATTGATACCATACTTTACGTCTGTAACGATCAGTAACCGCAAATGCTTCAAACTCATTTTTATTAAATGCAATACCAGCAGCGTTAAATAGACCATTATCTATTAAGCATACAAATAAGTTACCCTCTTTTAGATCGCCATAACTTGGTGTTTCGAATTCTTTTGTATCACAGTTATGTTGCAGCCAATCTTCTTTAGATTGTCTCTTTGGATTTATATAAATTCCCATGTTTATACCTTTTTCTTTCGTCCGATTGATAGTGCTTTTTTAATCATGTTTTCCGTACCGGCTATTTTTTTGCCATTCTCTCTATACTCGACATAAGCAGTTTGTCCAACACGTTTTTGAAGTAATTCAAATGCGTTATTTTTAATAATGTACTTGTAGAATTTTGGCCAATCTTTAACAATGCAAGTGTCCTTTTTCTGTAGCTTTACAGAACCAATACTAGTACCAAAGGTCTCAAGTCTACGATCTTCTAACAGTTCAATTAAATTACTTTGCATTTCTGATGCTTTTGATTCTAGTTCTTTTACAGCTTTGTTTGCTGCCGTTATTTTCGCTTTTAGTTTTAGATACTTATCAATATCTTTTCCTAATTTACCAACTGTTTTATCTGTCATGATTTTATTACCTTTTTAAGTGCTTTGAATTTAATATATAAGTCACATCTTTGAAGTTGTGTACAGTGTTATGTTGTCGTCAACAACTTTATATACATTATTAGTTGTAAAGTATCGGTCTGATTTTCCAATGTATTGATATAACTCAATCATTGTATTTTCCCTTTATTTGAGATTTTTAAGATCATGAAGTCGTTGAATAAAGTTATCTATATCGTCGTTATCCGTGAATTCTATTCTATACTCTTCTTTGAAATTATTTACTGTAATAGATTTAGAGGCTTCATCTATATAGTTGATTCTAAGCCCACTACCATCTTTATTGCTAGCTAATTCTTTTAATTTTCGAGCTGTTTTTACTAATAGTTTCATTTCAATTGGCCTTTTAGTTTAATTACAGTTTAAATATAAGCTATTAATAATTAATTGTCAAGTTAATTTCCAATAACTTACACTATATTAATCAATAACTTATAAATTAATTTTAAATAGGTAAAGATAATTGATGTGGGAGGGTGTTATCAAGGTTTAGACTATGATTTATTTCCCACATATCTGGCCAATGGTTATTAGACTTATGAATATTATCTAGCCCTAGCTGTATACGAAGGTTGTCCAGGCAATGGAGTCCGCACACATAAGGATGGTTAATTGGTACTATGTGATCAACGTGAAACTCCACCCCATTCGTTTTTGTTAATCTCCTTGCAGCTTTGTATAATTCTAATATTAGTTTACCGTCGTCCCAAGCGGGGGTAATTGATTTACAATACTTTTTACGTTCGTTACCTCTCATTTATATACCTTATATCGATACTATCGTTTCTACGTAAAATAACTGTTTCAAATAATTGGATTTCTTTAGATGAGTTTATAAAGCCATGTACTTCTATATCTTTAACCGATCTATATTTAACATAGTGTTCATCATATAAGTACATTAGATTGAATACTTCGCCATGAATATTTAATTTGAATATTTCTGGTAGCTCTTGTTTACCGACTTTTCTCCGACCAAATTTTAAATAGGATTCAATTTCACTATACATCATCTTGACACCTTTGATTTTTTAGCTTTGAATAATGCTATTTTAGATTTATCAAAATGATCCTGCATTTTTTTATGATTTGCATTACGCCATTTTGACATGTTGCGTAATGCTCTTACACGTTGTACACCGGTAGAGGTTCTTATAGTTACTATTTCACTTTCGTTAAATATTTTCTTTAAAGCTTTTCCAACTGCTGTTAGTGTTACATTGACTTTAGAAAAATTCATTTCATAAAGACTAGCTATTTGTGATGTGGTGTATAAATCCCTATCAATAACCGCCCCATTAATTGATAGGTATTGATTTGGATCAGTTTTAATACCTGATATGAAACGCTCTAAGTCTGTTAAAGAATGGTCAATCAATTCTGTTTTTGCAATTGTCATTGGTGGCTTTTCGCGATGATCAAAACCTTTTGATATTTTGTACTCATTTATAAAATAATATAATAGTGCTGCTGTACCATCACCATCTCTAAATTTCTCCAAAGCCTTACCTTGCTTTAAAGACAAACCATTACCATGCTTTATTTCGTGTACTAACCAACGTCTATCAGTTGGCTCAAGGTTTAATGGATCAGGATGATTACTAGTGAAAAAGTAATTTATACAATCATCTATAAAGTACGTATCCGTCCTCATTTTGCGAATTGGTATTGATGGTCTTGTGATTAGCCCTTTTATTTTATCAGCTTCATTTCGTTTATCTTTACCACTAATTTCATCACCAAGAATGAATTGTTTATTAACAGACCAGCCATTATACTGCGAGCTTAATTGAGAATCATCGATTAAAGCGTAGTTTTCACCGTACATTTCACCAATGCAAAGCCCTAATGAACCCTTACCCGTACCTTGTTCAATAGACTGCATTAACACAGCAGTTAGCATTTTAGTGCCAGGGTATTGTATAGGGTATGCTACCCAATTTAAAAACCATGTTATTAGTTCTTTATCATTATCGAAAACTTGATTAACCGCATCTAAAAATAATTTAACAGATCCCTTTTTAGGCACACATCCCCAGCCACGCCATAAATTAAATTCATTGTCACTTGTCACCTGTGGTTGTGCAGGTTTATAAGTTAATTTATTGTGAGTTCGTCGATTAGGCCATGATAACCAAATTTTCGCGGCACTAACGGAACCATCACCAGATTCATTTGGTATTAATTTATTTGCATACACTAAATTAACAAGTGGTTTATCAGATACAAAGATATTATCTTTAAAAATGTATACCTTTCCTAATTCTTTTATATACGCTATTTCACTATTGAGTTCATCTAATTGCACAATACTATTAAATTTTTCTTCTGGTAAATTGTAAAAGTCTTTTTTATTATTAGTTAATAGGTAATCATCAAGACCGATTTTAGAATAGGGGTCGAAAGGTAATACTTTATTTAACACTTTTGCACCTTGATCATTAAGTGCTTTTGCAAATGCTCGCAAGGCTTTTAATACATCTGCATTCGTATGTACATCATTGTCGTAACAGATTAATATTTTTCTATCTTTTAAATTAATGTTTTTAAAATCATCGATTAAACTTTTTTGCTGTTTTTTACTCTTAAATGACCAAACCCCACCAAGGCCAATTGTTGCTATTCCATTTTTACATGCCGCATATGCTTTCTTTTCCCCTTCGGTAAACACAATTACTTTTTTATTATCTTCTAATATTGCGGACCATTTTATACTAGGTGGGAAATATAATTTTGGCTCTGTTCCTTTTGGTTGCGAGTACTTAACTAGTTTAGCTCCACCTTCCTTGTTTTCTTTTCGTTTTAACGCTTCTAAAAAACGAAAGCGGATATTATTAATTTGCTTACCTTTAATATCAAAGTAGGGAAGGACGTAACCGAATGTACAAAAGCTTGAGTTTAATACTATTTCAGCCTCACCATAATTACAGACTTGTAGCTTCATCTTTTTAAAATCAGAATCATCTAAACCACTTCGTCTTAAATCATCAAGTGCTAATTTTTTTAATTCTTTTTTAGTCTTCATTAATTTGATTCTCTGCTATAAATTTAATTATAAAACCGCGTATTAGAGACGATCGATTTATTCTACCAATTGTATTACCATGCTCTTTCCTATTGATTTTTATTTTTTGTGAAATTATAGCGTCAAAATCATCAAGCATTTTTTTAGTTATTGAGACTTTTAATTTCTCATCTTTTAGGATTTTTTTAGTTAATTGTATTATTGGTTTTTTATCTTTTAACATGTAATCGCCTTTTAAAATGGAGAATCAGCACTACCAACACCTTAGACTAAAAGGCCAATAATAGATGTGAGGTGTTTTTTGATAGTGCTGGTTCATTGTTTTTGGTATTGGCCTGTTGAAAAGTATAACCAAATCACTATAACTTGCAATAGTTTTTATTAAAATTAGGTAGAAAATATATAAAAACAACTGAAATTTAGCAAAAAACAGTGAAAAAATTAATGTAAAAATAAGCAGAAAAGGATGTTTTTTAAATATTAGTGAATACTTATATTTAACTTTTCATCAAAAACCAACATTTTTTTGACCATGTTATAGGTTTGTTTTAGGCAACAAATAACATATAAGTTTATATGAATCAAATACATAATGTATGCTACACGTTTTACAGGTATTAAGCATGCGTTTACTTTATAGTGTAGGGGTATAATATATATGTTAATTAGATAAAAAAGATATAACACTATAACAAACTAGTAAGTAACTGATCTATAAAACGAAATATGTTATACCAAATCTATAACAAACCTGAAACACCTGTAACACTCATAGCATGTTAATTAATGGCTTTTCGTTGGCGTAGCTGTTTATTTATTGTCACTAAGCCGCTATTATCTATGTATATGATTCATAACCCCTAAAAGGCTAAAACTTTGACATTAGAAAAAAAAGAAACGAAGCAGGTTAAGAAAAAAGCAGACACTCGAACAAGAGTGCAAAAGATAAAGGCTGCAACGCATGAACAAATGCGAAATAAGTTCAAGGCAATGGAGTACATAAGGCAATTAGAAAAATCTGCAAAAGATTTAAATGATATTAGAAAAAAACAATCGCTAAAGAAAAACGCAGATGATCATTTCATGCTCGGACAACAAGTGCTAACAATAAAAGTACTTATTGATTTAAATATAAAACGTTTAAAATTTTGCTTGCCAGAATTAAAATCTATGGAATTTAAAGATCCTAATGGAGACAACCCTTTTACAACGGCATTAATTGCATTGGCGGAGGCTGCTAAAAATTGTTAAACGCTGAAAAAATATTATCTGACTCGGTTACATTGTCACGTAATAGTGGCGAATGGTTTTTAGAGAATATTATTCACCAGTTAGATGAATGTGATCAATGGCAAGTGAATCTAGTTGAATCAGTATTAGACGTTTACAGATTTATAAATAAAATACCAACTGTTATTAACCACAATGGTTTGAATAGAATCACGGTAGTATCTTGTCACGGTACAGGTAAAACGCATGCACTTGCTTTAATTCTCCATGTTTGGAATTATTGTTTTCACGGTTTAGTGGTAGGTACTGCTCCAAAGCAAGATCAAATAAAAACTAGATTCATGCCGCGTTATCGAAAAATAAGAAAATCTGCACCAGATTGGTACAGTAGTTTACAAACTGTCGATGCTATGAAAGTGACAATTCTAGGTGATCGTGATTGGGGATACTTTGGCGAAACTGCAAGTGAACCTGATAACATGGCAGGCTATCACGACACACCGCAATTGATTTTAGTTGATGAGGCAAGTGCCAAAACTTTAGATCCAATGTTCCCAGTTATTGAGGGAGCTTTGACAACTAGCGGATCTGTTTTAGTCACAATTGGTAATCCAACCAGGACTAGCGGTGAATTTTATAATAGTCATAAAAAGAAAGGTGTAAAAGAATTATATTTTAAAGTACACGTTAAGCCAAAAGATTCTAGGTACGTTTCGGATAAGTGGCTAGTATCAATGGCAACTAAATACGGAAAAGATAGTTCAATTTATAAAATACGTTGTTTAGGTGAATTTGTTGATGCAGAAGAAAACCAATTAATTAGTTTGTCATGGTTAGAAGAGGCACAAGGAAAAGAGCTACCAGAACAAGGTAGCTTTTATAGATTAAGGATTTCTATAGATGTTGCTGATGGTGGACTAGATGATAGTGTCGTTACGGTAAGCCATATATATGAAACAGCTGTAAATCTAAAAAAACAATACACGTTTAACTTTCCGTCAGCATTATCACATAAATTATTGTTTAATGCGGTTGATAAAATAGCAACACTGTTTGAATATGATATTAAACGTGGGGATGATATAGTTGTCGATACCCTAGGAGTTGGTTCAGGTACAGCAGGATTGTTTATCAACTCAGGTCGTTATAATGTGATATTATACAAGGGTGGCGAATCAGCGGACGATCCGAAAATGTACAGATGTAAACGAGTCCAATCTTACATTGGAATGCGTAATGATTATCGTGATGGCAACGTCTACATTGACGATGATTTCTGTTCTGCTGAAGATTGGGAAGACTTTACAGCGCAAATGTGCTCTATTAAGACTAGAGAAGATTCTGAAAAGTTAGAAGATTTAGAACCTAAAAAGTTTTTACTAGTTTCACCTGATAAAGCTGATAGTAATGCTATGATTTACGCAACATCAGTACCAGTACTTGGTAATGTTGAAATGCCTGAATTAGTAGGTACACTACAATCCAACAGTCACGACATGGACACATTTTAAAATGAATTTATTTAATTTATTTAAAAAACACGATACTAAATTACCAACTAAACTACCAACTAAAGATAAAGCGTGGTCTGATGTATCAGCTATTTATTCAATATCCGATTTTACTAAATATAATCCTGATGATTTAATAGGTAGAAAAGGCCACGCTATTTATAAAAAGATGATGCGTGATGAACAAGTAAAGGCTGTTGTTAAATTTAAACGAGATGCGATAACAAGTAGAGGTTATGTTTTTGAGCTTGATGCTAAAGAGTACGGTATATCTGATGATGAGGCTAACAAAAGAATTGATCTAAGTAAGGCGATTATTAATAAGTTAAATGGCTCGTGGGTTGATTTTTTAAACGGTATGTTTTCAGCTATCAGTAATGGGTACTCCATGACAGAAAAAGTGTTCATTCAAATTGAACATGATAATAAGTTATGGTGGGGGATAAATAAACTTAAACTAAAACCCTTTGATACTTTTCAATTTAAAGAGGATGATTTTGGAAACATTATTAGTGTTGTACAAAAGGTTAGCGGTAAAGAGCAGAAAATAGACTTATCTAAATTTGTACATTTTATTATTAACCCTGATATTGATGAGCATTATGGAGAATCGGAATTAAGAGCAGCACATCGCGCTTGGTTTGGAAAAGATCACATTATTAAATTTAGAAATATATGGTTAGAACGTCATGCAGGTGGTTTCAGGTGGGCACAGTTAAGACAAGGAAAAACATTATCAGTCAACTCACCAGAATATCAGTCGTTGAAAAGCGTACTATCTAATATACAAACAGCAACTGGCATGATTGTACCTGCCGACTATGAATTAAATAGTGACTACCCTAATAAAAATGTAGCATACAAAGAAGCTATAGACGACTGTGATATCCAAATTAGTAGAGCTTTACTAGTCCCGAATCTTTTAGGAATAACCCCATCAGGAAATACTGGAAGCTTTTCACAATCAACAAATCAATTAGATGCTTTTTTATGGACACTTGAAGCAGATAGCAAAAGAGCAGAGGATACTATTAACGAGCAACTATTTAAGCAATTAGCTTTAGTTAACTTTGGGGATGATGCTTGGCCGAGGTTTAGATTTAATCCTGTATCAGAATCTAAAAAAATGGAATTAATAAAAGTGTGGAGTGAGTTGGTCGGTTCTGGAGCCGTTACTAAAACAAGTTCTGATGAATCTCATGTAAGGGGTATGATGAAATTTCCTGAACCTGATGAAGATGATTTGAAAAATGCTAATAATGATTCAAAACCTAATGACAATGACCCAGGTATCGGTAACATAAAACCTAAAAACAATAGTGATAGCAGTTCTAGTGACGATAATCTACAAGCTGATGACAATAATCTTGAACAAACTATTGTTGGTAAAGGTTTAATATCAGTTAGCTCATTTACTAAATCACAACGTAGAGTTGATTTTGCTGTTATTTCTAAAACATCAAATTCTATCATTGATGAATTCACCACAGCTACAGCGGACATTATGGATAACGTGTTTTCCGACTTAATTAATAAAGCACGTGGTGGTGGATCACTAGATAATAAGATACGTGATAATATTCGCGAATTGAAAGTTGATGGTGGTTTAAAACGTAAATTGAATCGTGTTCAAGTAGCTATGTTGAAAGAGTCCTATAGCATTGGTGAAAAGCACGCAGCTTTTGAAATTGACAAAGCAATGAAAAAGGATTTCAGTACTAGTAACAACAAAGACCGATTAAAATTTATTGCTGATGACTATTTTAAAATTAAAGCATTTAAGATAACAGGTAACTTCACTGACTCAGCTATTAAAATGATTGAAGCTGAAATACTAAACGGCACTAAGTACGATAAGACATGGGCTGAGGTTGAAAAGGCTATTTATAGTAATGCAGCAAGTGAAGGGTTAATATCCATTGAACAAGCAAGGGAGGCAATGGGTGAAGCTTTAGGAGTGGCGAATCCTGATGCGCGTATACGCACAGTAATTCGAACTAGTTCATGGGACGCGATTAATGAGGCCCGCCACTCTTATTTTACAGATCCAGATTTAGACGGTTTTGTTATTGCTTATGAATACAGTTCGATTCTGGATGATAGGACCACACAAATATGTAGCCATTTGGATGCAGAAAATAGAGGTGACCATTCATTAAGTTGGTACGCAACTAATCCACAATTTAGGCCGCCAAATCATTATAATTGCAGATCGCTATTAATACCGGTAACTGAAATTGACATAGACTCATATACAGAAGGTGCCGCACCAACAATGCAGCCTCAAAAGGGATTTAAGTAAAATAAATCATAAATAGGTGATATATGAAAGTAATTAAACAAGTTGAGATATTTGCAGCAGGTCTGTGGAATGGTATTGAATTTTCTAATGAGGATTTAAAACTAATTGCGTTCTCGTTTGATAAATTAAAAGATAAGCACAAAGTCCCACTTAAAATGGGTCATAACGATAAACAACCATTTACGGACGGTCAACCTGCATTAGGTTGGATTGAAAAAGTATGGTTAGAAGGTAACAAGCTAATGGCGAAGCTTGTAGACTTGCCCGATGTCGTGTTTTCAGCTATAAGTAATAAATTATATAAGAAAGTATCTATTGAGTTAGAGGTTAGTGTTAATCATAAGGATGATTTTTACCCGTTTGTGTTGTCAGGTGTTGCGTTGCTCGGTGCGGATATACCCGCCGTTAATACGTTGGCAGATTTGACAGCCTATATGTCTAGGGAAGAAATGACCTTTAAAAAACGAATGGCTTTTACAGCTATTAAAAATGAAGTGAATAAGGAGGGTTTTAAAATGCCTACGCAAGAAGAATTTGACGCATTGCAAGCGAAACTAAACGCCGCTAATGCTGTTAATAACGATCACGAAAAATCAAAAATTGAATTTGCTAAATCTAAAGCTGAATCCGATATTGAATTTGAAAAGCTGAAATCTGAGGCTAAAGTAGCAAAAGACGAAGCTGAAAAAGTTAAGTTTGCAGCTGAAAAAGTATCGTTTACTGATAAGCTTGAATCTTTGGTTAAATCAAATGCAATTACACCGGCACAGCGTGAACAGTTTACAAAAGACTTTGATACTAATAAGGATCAAGTTACTTATGCTGTAAACGCTATGTCAATTGGCACTAGTGATAAGGGTTTAAATATTGATGATAAATCTAAATCTAAATCTAATAACGACGATGATAAGACACCAGATGTTATCGTTTTAACTCGTGCTAAAGAACTAATGTTGAAAACTGGTTCTAGTGATTTTATGGCATGTAAGTATCAAGTGTTACGTCTTGATGACGACTTGGCAAAAGAATACGCAAACATGAACGGGGAGGCTTAATCATGTCATTTTTAGAAATTTACGGAGTTGATGCGGGTACGGATTTAAGAGCATCTCAATACAAAGCGGTTACTATTGGCGGCACTATTGCTGCTAATGGTGAGACTACTGTTGGGCTGTTGCAAAATAAACCGGGAAGCGGAGAAGACGCGAGCCTAGGTTTTATGGGTCGGTCTCGATTTGTTGCTGGAGCAGCTATTGCAGCAGGGGCGCAGATAACAATTGTCTCTAATGGATTTGCAATTACTGCAACGAGTGGATCTACAGTGATTGGTCGTAATGGTCGTAGTGCCGTTTCGTCTGGTGCTACGGGTGAAGCGATGATTTCTTGTAACAACGCTAGTACATTAGCTTAATTAGGAGGTACTTAAAATGGGTGCTGTTTCAAAAAATCTACACATTGATAAACTACTGTCTGAGATGGCAATAGGATATCGTCCTGACGGTTTTATTGCTGATATGATCTTTCCAACTGTTCGAGTTGGTAAACAATCAGATTTATATACTGTCTTTTCTCGCGAAGATCGTTTACGTATACCTGATACAACTCGTACTCCGGGTCAACGTGCTAATCGTATTACAGAAGAAGTCGGTTCAGGTACTTTTTACGCAAAGAACTATGCGTTATCAGGTTTTGTACCGATCGAAGACAAAGCAAATGCAGATCCATTGCTAATTGATGAAATGATCAATGGTAAAGCGCAACTTGTTTTAGATGGGTTAATGTTGGACTGGGAAAATCGAGTATCAACAAAGGTAACTAATACTTCAAATGTTGGTTCATTTTCTGCTGTTGGCTCTGCTTGGAATTTGGCAGGTGATCCACTTGGTGATGTTAATGCAGGGATTGATAACGTTCATTACTCTAATGGTGTTAAACCTAACGTTATTACGTTTGCTCCTAAAGCTTGGGACTCTTTTAGACGTGATTCAACAGTGCGTAATTTGATTTCCGGTACTGACAATGGTGGCGGGTATCCTAATACTGATGATGTAGCTAAGTTACTTAACATAGAAAAAGTGTTAGTAGCTGGAGCATTTAAAAACTCATCTGAGGAAGGTATTGCGGAATCTATAGAACCTATTTGGAAGGATCAGGTTTTAATTAGCTATACAGCAACTAATCCGAGCCGTGACAAACCATCATTTGGTTATAATTTTAGATGGGTATTTGGTGGATTACCCGACATGATGATTGAACGCCATCCCTATGATAACCGCACACACTCAGAAGAAGTGGAAGCAGGTTATTATCAAGATGAGGTTATAACGGGTAGTTCTTACGGGTTTTTAATAACTGGTATTAATAGCAGCCAGTAAACTAATGCTATGAACTTTGAGCAGGGGGTTATTTCCCTGCTCTATTTTTGAAAATACAAACTAAGGAGTATTTAAAATGCTAGTACCAAGTCATGATGATCCAAACCGTGAGTCAGAACTAAAGCGAATGAAGTTAGAGCCTGATACTTTTGGCGTAACTAAAATCGAAAAGAAAGATAATAAAGAAGATAAGAAAAACACTAAAAAATAAAATAATCCAAAAAGGATAATAAATTATGTTCATAGTCATTAATTGTTTAGGATTACCATTCAACGGCAATACAATTAAAAATGGTTCTCTCGGAGGCAGTGAAAGCGCGGCGTACTATCTCGCCAAAGATTTAGCAGTAAAAGGCCATAAGGTTACGGTTTTTACAAATTCACAAGAAGAGGGTGTTTTTGATAATGTTAGTTATATATTTGCTGGTAATCAAACAGAACATGCACCGTTAGGGGAAACATTTCATTTCTATGCCAGCAACACACCACATGATGTATTAATAATTCAACGTCATCCACAGGCTTTTAAATTCCAATATGCTAGTAAAATTAATTTGTGGTGGGTCCATGATTTAGCGATAATTAGACAAAAGTCATTAGTAAGTACTCAGCTTTGGAACATCTCTGGTATTTTGACAGTTAGCCAATATCATAAAGATCAGATAGTTGATGTATATGGCATTAACCCTGGAATTATTTTCCCAATTCAGAACGGAATAGATTTAAGTTTGTTTGATGGTGATTTACCTAGAAAAATTGACAAGGCCGATGCAACTGATGTTATTTTTACTGGAGAGCTTACTAAACTACTTTACACGTCACGACCTGAACGCGGTCTTGAGCATTTAGTTATGCCAGACGGTATCATGGAAAAGCTAGATAAGCTTGATTTGAATTATCACTTGTATATTTGTAGTTACGAAAATAACACTGAAGAAATGAAGCCATATTATGACTATTTGTATGGTCGTGCGGAACAGCTAAGAAATGTAACTGTGTTGGGTCATTTAACCAAGCAAGAATTAGCAGATGTTATGCGTCAATGTAATGCTCTTGTTTACCCAACGCCTTCATTGCAAGCGAAAGAATTTAATGAAGTATCATGTATAACAGCAATGGAAGCAATGGCAGCAGGTTTGCCCTTTATCAGTTCAAAACGTGGAGCACTTCCAGAAACGTGTAAAGATTCAGGGTCTATTTTATTAGATGTTGGTGTTGACGGGATGCCTGTTATAGATGATTTTGTTAGTGCTATTGTTGACTTGGAAAAAGACAATAAAGATGGAGAAATATCTAAATGGCAGTTAAAAGCCGCTAAAAAATACGACTGGACTTATGCGGGTAATATGACTCTAAATATAATTGATAAGTTATTTAATCGTAATCGTTCAAATGGAGGTGTACTGCGTTCACTAATTAGAAATAGTGATTATTATGCAGCGTTAAAAGTAGTAGATAACAAAGTAGTAGGTAACATACCTAGGGATGATAGTATTGTAGAATGGAGTATTAACGAGTTAGATTCGCAGTACACATTTGCAAAAAATAATACGTGGAGTGAACATTATCAAAGATATTATGAATATGAAAAGGCTAGGGGCGTTAATTACGGCGCGGAATCTCTTGACGGTAATGATAGGTTTGAGTATGTTTCTCATATCATTAGTGGTATTAAGTCTGGTGGTACGGTATTAGATTACGGCTGCGCTCATGGACACTACACGATTAACTTAGCTAAACGATTTCCAGAGATTAACTTTGTTGGTGTTGATATTGCTAAAACTAATATTGAAAAGGCGAAGGCTTGGGCAGAAGAAGATGATGTAAATAATGTATTATTTGTTAACTCTTTCATTATGGATGACGGTTATCTTGATGGTAGTGAGAGTAGCGTAGTATTAAATAAATATTATGGAATGTCGTCTCGATTTGACGCTATTATATCCGCAGAAGTAGTGGAGCATGTTAAATCAGCACAACACATTATTGATTCCTTATCTAAATTATTAAGTGATGATGGATTAATGATTGTCACCACTCCATTTGGTGCATGGGAAGCTCAAGGATATAAAGAACATTGGAATTGGCGTGCTCACGTACATCATTTTGAACGTGAGGATTTACATGATATGTTTAGCCACCATCCTAATTTTAGAGTTATCGTAGCAGCATGTGGATATTCTAAATGGGGACAGTCATTAGGTAGTTATATAACTACGTTCAACAAACCAAATTTACCAAGTAAAAATATAGACTTCGAACGTAAACTAAAACAAGTCACGCCAATTCAAACAGTATCTGCTTGTATGATTGTCCATAATGCTGAGGGGACATTAAAAAAATGCCTTGATAGTTTTGTTGATTGTGTTGATGAGATACTTATTTGTGTTGATGAAACGACAACGGATAAAACACAGGAGATAATTAATAACTATATTGATAGTCAACGTGGCTATTGGCCTGTGATTAAATCAAAAACTATAAAATCACCATTAGAAATAGGCTTTGATGAGGCACGTAATGAAAGTATAAGGGACGCTTCTGGTGATTGGGTATTTTGGATAGATGACGATGAAACTGTTTCAGGGATTAATAATATATTTAAATATTTACACAACAATGCTTATGATGGGTATGCTATAAAACAACATCATTTTAGCATGGAACCGTTAGGTGTTATGAAAACGGACCTACCTTGTAGATTATTTCGTAACCACAAAGGTGTTAAGTTTTATGGAGTAGTTCACGAACACCCTGAACTTGTTATGAATAGTGGTGTAGGCCATGTCCAATTATTACCTGATGTTGAGATTGCTCATAATGGTTATGAAGATGAGGATATAAGGCGTGGAAGATTTCACAGGAACCTAGATTTACTTGCTAGAGATAGAGAAAAATATCCAGATCGGATTTTAGGGAAGTTTTTATGGGTTCGAGATTTAGCGCAAATGTGTAAGTATGAAATGGAAATGAATGGTGGAAGAGTTACACAAGAAATGAAGCTTAGAGCTGATGAAGGTATTATATTATGGGAGGATTTGCTTAATAGTGGTGAACTTCGTATGATTTCGGACGGCATGGAGTTTTACAGTTTTCTAGCTCAAATAAAAGGAAATAGTTTTGAATTCGGATTTATGATTGACTCAAGCAAACTGAATGGAGGCTTGCATCTTGCACAAGCTAAACCAATACAATCCCACTTCGTAAGCATAGAACACGTTAACAAATTAATGCAAGCATTAACAAATGAGAAGGTGAAAGACTATGACTCAAAGTACTACTAAATCTATTGTAGATAACTTCAAATCAAATATTGGTGCCGGTGATTCTATTGGTGTAAAAGGTCGATGGATTTGGGAGATCACTCGTGCTGATGGGATTACAGAGGTCATCACTGCTGATAACATCGTTACTAAAGATGGGTTAAATACAATTGCAGCGCTAATGCTTGGTGACGCAACAGGTGTCAATTCTGCGTTTAAATATTTGGCTATCGGTACAAGTACTAGTGCGGGTTCACTTGGTTCTGTGCAAAGTGGTTTAGGTGAGGTTGGTCGTAAAATTGGTTCAATTATCACAAGCTCTAATGAGGTAGCGATTATAAGTGCGACATGGGCTGGTAACACTGATGGATTAACAGGTGTTGCACTAGGCTCTGCTGGGGTTGTCAATCACGCCGGTTCAGGTTCCGGTATTTTCGGGAACCATGTAAATTCTGTTAGCGCTACTCTAAATGCTTCTGATTTCCTAAAAGTGCAAATGGAGATACAAATTGGTTCACACGCATTGTAATTAGATTATGGTATCTCCATTAATCACACCAGCATCTGTGACTGTCTTGAACGGTGGCGGTACAACGACAGGAACGTTATTTGTTCCGTTGTCCGCGCCAGGCAATGATCGCGTTTTAGCTATCGTCGGGTTTGTTAAAGACAACTCAACAACAGCAGCAGATGTTAGTACTATAACGGTTGACAGTGCCGGTGTTAATAGAACTATCGGGTCTGGTGTGACCCTCCAAGGCTCACGACAACTAGCTCAAGAAAGTAGCTTTTCAAGTCAATGTGTAGTTTATTTTTGCTTAGAACCAGATCTGCCAACTAGCGCAGCAACTTACAATGTCGATATCGCGATGGACTCAGCAACACAATATAATATGTGGCTGTGTTTTGAAGTAACCGGATGTCCGAAGCAGGCGTATGACGCAATAGTTCAAAATTTAAGTACTGTCGACGTGTCAGCAGGTACGCCATTTAGTGATTCAATAACACCCGTGGACGACGACTGTTTAATTGTTGATATGTGGACAACTAGTCATAGCGCACAACCAACTTATACAACTAGTCAAACCTTTTTAGCGCAAGCAAGAAATACTAACGGTGCTTTTATTGCGAGTCAATTTACTCAAGTTGGTGCGGCAACTGCGAAAACAATGACAGAAGAAAGTTCAACGCTGCATCAGCGTAGAGCGTGGAATTTAATTAGTTTTTCAGGTGTTGCTACAAGTGGCGTTAATTACAGTCGAACTTTATCAGATACACTTGCCGTAACGGATATTGAAGAGAGGGTACTAAATCTGACACGGTTTTTAAACTCTAATACAGATGTAACGGACCAACTAATTATCGGTTCCCTATTTTACAGAGTATTGAGTAGCGATATCGATATAACAGATTTACTAACTAAAGATACTATAAGTACTGCTATTATTAGTCGTATACTATCTAGTACCATAAATGTCAATGACACTGTTTTAAGTTACCTTGATTTAAGTAGATTAGTTGCATCTGAAATATCTATTAATGATTCTACAGTTACTCAAGAGTTAATTAATAGATTATTATCAAGTGATGTGCTGATTAATGATGCAGTATCAAGAATAATACTAGCTCAAAATTTGGTTGATAGAGTCTTATCAGATAATGTTAATATTAATGATTCACAATATGCTTATAAACTACTGAATCGTACATTATCAGATGTTTTTTATTTATCAGACTCGATTGTCAGAACTTTGATAGAATCTGGCGTGGTAGTAATTGAAAGGAACCTATCTGATAATGTAGTCATAATAGATAGCATCACTAGAAATTTATTAATATCTCGCTTATTATCTGAAAACATTACATTAAATGACGCTATAATTAAGGAAATATTAGGGGTTTTCGTAGAATTAATATTAACAAGTGTTAGTGAAAAGAATATTAATATCAGCTCATCATTAAAAAATATAGTAATTGATTCAAAGGATATTTAGAAATGTCATCATTAAAAAAATATCTAGTTGGAAACACGATAAGATTTAGTTGGATTAGTTCTGGCGATTCTCCAACAAGTTTAACACTAGGTATCATTGATGGCAGCGAAACTGTCGTTAGTTCGGTCAGTATGATTGATTCATCAAATGGACATTATTTTTTAGATCAAACATTACCATCTAGCTCAGGTTATTTCGTTGCAGAATATAAGGCAGACATAGGCGGTAAGCCTTATATAAGACGTTCTAGTTTTAAAACTATACGTAGTGAGGTTGATTAGTATGAGCCGTTATATTGAATGGGATGATGTTATAAATAGGTATCCTGCATTAGCTAAAGGTACTAACGCGGAAGAGGTTTCAAGCGCACATATATTCTATGCGGAGTATGAACTTGATGGAGCGTTATCAAATTATTTTACAACACCGTTTAGCAGCAATAATATAACAGCAAAAGATTTATCAATTGATTTAGTCTACGCGAGAATGGCAAATCTAAAATATACTGACGCTGATAAATTCAGAAAAGCGATACAAGTTAAAATTGATGGTTTGGCTAACGGTTCAAAAAACATGATGACCACAGGCGGTGATCTTTTAGCAACTGTAGGGAATACTATTTGGAGTTCTACTAAAGATTATCATAATATCTTTGATCATGGTGATGTATTAGATATGGTGCAAGATCAATCTCAATTGTTAGATGAAGAAAATGACAAGCTTTAACATTGATAGTAAAGGCAGTATTAAAAAAGCGTCTAGGCGGTTAAAAAGACAAGCGTCATCTATGAAAGTAGTTAGCCCTGTCATGAAAAAGATATCTATATTTTTAGATGGATGGGTGCAACGTAACTTTAAGACACAAGGCAGTAATGTAGGTGGCTGGGATAAACTTAAACTAGGTGGTCGACGTAGAAAAGGTGGCGGCTTTGATAACAACGCTAAAATATTACAAGATACTGGGCGTTTGAAAGCGTCATTTAAACCGTTTTCAACAAAGGCTAA
Organism: uncultured Flavobacteriaceae bacterium; assembly: GCA_964463085.1. GTDB lineage: Bacteria > Bacteroidota > Bacteroidia > Flavobacteriales > Flavobacteriaceae > Aureibaculum. The sequence goes on from CAYXAZ010000032.1 coordinate 26,259, forward strand.
TGCTGGCATTGGGTCTAACCTACCTTATTCAAAGATACACGAAAAAGGTTTAAACGGAATGAAAAAGCGAAGAATGCTTCCTAATAAATCAGATAGAGAAGTTTCTCTTGTTGTTAATAAATTACTAGGTGGCCATGTTAAAAAGGTGTTTAAGAAGTGATTAACTTTAGCGAGATAACAAGAGCACTAGTAACACAATTAGAGAACTACGAAGATGTTATAAACCTAAGTCCTGTTATCGAGCGTGGTGAGTATGTTAATGTAGATCCTGATAGAACGTTATGGATTGGTGTTTATCGATCGAAAGCTAATTACACGCCTAGGACATTAGGTCGAAGTATTTCATCATTTCAAAATGTCTCTAGTATTGAAATCTTGGTTCAAGAATCAAGCATGTTATCTGGTGCGGATTGTGAGGACAGATTAGAAGACGCTGTTAGAAGAGTGTTAGATGGCGTACTTAGTGATATGACCATAGGAGGTACAGTCGACATGGTTAACGATTTTGAAATTGAATATTTGTATAATGAAACCGTTATCGAATCTGTTTATTTTCAAGCAGCAGTGATAACGGTATCGGTGGAGGTAGTGACAGGATGAAAGTAATTGTATGGACTGGTGAGGATCGTATGATACCGTATTATGGTATTGGTGAAAAAGGAAGTGAAAAAACACTTCCTGAACAGTTAGCAAATAGCTTTGTTGAACAGGGTTTGGCTGAATTTAAAACAACTAGTAAGAAAGTAATTAAATCGGGGGATAAATAAAATGGCATATGGTCAAAATTCTAACATCGGTATAGCTTTTCAAAACTCATACGGTACGGCTGCTGATGTAGGTTCAATTCACTTTGTACCGCATTTATCTGATACGGTTGCTCTTGACATACCTCCAATGTACTCAGAAAACATGCGTGGTATTATTGATGAGGGTGATACTTACGAAGGTAAGAGAACTATCGGTGGTGACTTAGAAACACAAGCACAACCTATTGCTCTTGGAGCGATCTTAAAAACTGTTTTAGAAGAGGTTAGCGTTATTAATTCTGGAGGTATATATACTCGTACATTTAAACCACGTACAAGTGATTTTGATGAGTTATCAGCTAATAATCCATTTACACATTATCAATTTTTAGATACTGGTTCAGCAATGCTTCATTCAGATATGAATGGAGGGGTGTTAGAACTAGGTATTGCTAATGGTGAATTCCTAAAAGCTAAAACAACTATGGTTGGTGGGACTTTTTCGCAGGTTGCGCAAGTATCTGCAAGCTACCCTGTTGGTAAACATTGGACGTGGGACGTGGCAAGTGTATCCCTTGGTGGCGCTGGTATTGATGAAATTGCAGATTTAACAATCACACTAGATGATGGTGGTGTTGAAGCAATGCACACATTAAATCAAAGTAAGTACCCATCACGTATAAAGAGGACTGCGTTTAGAACACTAGCGGTAGCTGGTACTATTAAATTTGATAATCAAACAGAGTACCAAAAATTTATTAACCAAACAGAACAGGCTTTAATAATGCACTTTGAAGGTGTTACACAAATTCAATCTGGATATTATGAATCTGTTACTATTAAATTACCGTCTATGCGATATGAGGAAATGAAACCGGCTGCTGGAGGTGTTGGCCAAATCGAGGTATCATTATCAGCAAGAGGTAAATACTCTGTAACGTCTGGTACAGCACTAGAAGTAACACACGTTAGTACACAAGTAGCTTACTAAAAATATAATATAACTAATAACGTTCATGGTGATTTAAAATGAGTAAATTTACAAAGTCAATAACACGCACATATCAGTTCGAAGGTGATACCGTAGTAGTGGTAATGGATAGGTTGAAAAGAAAACACGCTTTAAAACTAATCCCTTACATGAGTGAGCCTGATGAGGATGGTAAGGTAATAATGAAACTAGATGAGTCTATGGATTTTATGGATGTTGCGTCAGACATTTTGGCAAAGCACGTCACTAGTATAACTGGGTTGTTGGATGGAAATGGTGAGATAGTACCCATTAATGCTGTTATAGGGGAGGATGGTACATCCTATTTTATAGAGCTTTCAACAGAAATTATGGCGGACCTAATGGAGGCTAGTTTTATGAAACAGAAAGACGAAAAAAAGTCAGAAAAGCTACTCAAAGGCATTTCAGTGGATTCGAATACAATAGAAAATCAAGCTTTAACGTAGGCGGGGTTGATATTCTGATATGGTTGGATGCTTATGCTAATTGTCATGCCAATAGTCAAAACAGTATTATTCGATCATGTTGGCCTGATGGAGGGAGCTATCTAACACAAGAGAACTTAATAATTAGTATGTTCTGTATTATGAAAAACGAGCATGAAAAGGTGAACGAAAGTAATGGCAGCTAATGTAATTGTATTCACTATAAAAGGCGTAACGACTGGAGCCGTTAAAGCTATTCAGCGTATGCGCGAATCCCTTGGTAAAATAGCTCGTGTCGGTGGTATGGTTGGTGTGGCTTTAACTGCGGCCTTTGCTTTTGCTGTTAAAAGCATAATTGATGTAGGTAGTAAGACTGAAAATCTACGAATAAGATTAGATTCGTTGTTAGGCAGTACGCAAGAAGGTGGCAAGGCATTTAAACAAATGGCGGACTTTGCCGCAAAAGTGCCCTTTTCATATGATCAGATCATGGAATCAGCGACCACACTGGCTGGTGTCGTTACTGGCGGTGCTGATGAAATATCAGGATGGATGCCCATCATTGCAGATTTAGCGACTGTATCCGGTTTATCAATACAACAAACCACAGAACAAGTCCAACGCATGATGTCTGCTGGCGCAGCAAGTGCCGATTTATTTCGTGAACGTGGTATAACTGCTATGTTAGGATTTCAAGCAGGTGTAGCCGTATCTGCTGACGAAACTAAGAAAAGATTAAGAGCAGCTTTTGAAGACCCAGCATCTAAGTTTAGAGGTGCGTCTGAAAAAATGGCTACAACATGGGACGGCGTATTATCAATGATTGGAGATAAGTGGTTTGCGTTCCGTAGTAAAATAGCTGATTCAGGATTATTCAATTACATTAAATCAATCGCAATTGCTATTGACCAATTAATGGGTGAGGCACTTAAAAAGAGTACTGAATCTGCCAAGAATATGTCTGATAGTATGATAAAAATGCTTAGAAATGTTTTGATAGGTGTTGGTTTTGTTGGCGATGCTTTTAGAGGTTTGGAATTTGCGTTTGCTGCTTTACAATTAGTGTTTGCTAGAGTTGCCGAAGCTATCATTGTAGGCACTTTTGAGTTGACAGATGCTTGGCGTAAACTAATTAATATATTCCCTTCTTTCGAGACTTCATTACTTGCCATTGAGAAAATATATAATGATGTAATGGGTACAATGCTGACAGGTGTTTTGCAAGTCTCTAATGGGTTTAGAACTTTCATCAACATGACTGGTTTAATAGACATTGAGCCTTTAACAGAACTTGAGGACCTAGTGATATCATCAGCTGAGAGATCTGTAGAACTTGCCAACAGACTCAATGAGACGACTCAGGAAATAAATATCGAACCTCTTGAAATGTTTGAAGCTATTGTTGCGGCTTCTCGTGACAGAAGTAATGAACTTGCATTAGAGCTTGATAAGATTGCACTAAAGCAAATGCCAAGTGCATCAGTTGATGATTTTCAAAAAAGAATTGATAAAGTTTTTAAAACTCTACAAAAGAAAAGTAAGCAAGTTGTTAATGATATGAAGCCGCCTCTAGAGAAACTTACAGAGTTCCAAAAGCAATGGCAATTAGAACAACAAAAGTTCTTTACTGAGATGAACAATAATTCAAAAACATTTGCTGCTAGTTTTTTTAAACTTATGTCAAACACTGTTAGTAAGATTTCAGATGGTGTTGCAACTGTTATTGTTGATGGCGGTGATATGATGGACACATTTAAGCAGATAGGTCGTGACATGCTTAAAACACTAATATCATCACTAATAAAAATGGGAATACAATCGCTTATAGTTAATAAGGCATCAGCAGTGTCACAGGTAGGTCGCGCAGGAGCTGGTGCTGTTGCTTCAATGGCAGCCGCGCCGTTTCCAATTAACCTTGGTGCCCCTGCGTTTGGTGCTGCAATGGCTTCTACTGCCGCCGGTTTCGCTGCTGCTCACGGCGGGTTAACCAACGTACCAAGTGAGTCTACATACTTACTGCAAAAAGGTGAGCGTGTACTATCACCAAATCAGAACAAAGATTTCACTGACTTTATATCAAATGATATCGGATCAGGCTCATCAGGTTCAGGCGTATCTGTAGAGAACTTAACTATACATATATTAGAGAACGCCACTAACGCTGATGCTATACTAGAAATGGATAGGTCCGATATGGAGGAACTTGTTGCAGATAAAATCATACCTGCGTTAAACTCATTAGATGCTCAGGGAATTAAACCAGATGCTATTAGCAGGAGTAATATATAATGTCTCAGTATAGATTATTCGTTGACAGTGATAACGGTGTAGATGTGGACCCTTTATGGTCATTCAAAGAAGAGAGTCAAAAAATAGAAAGTAAACATAGAGTTCGTTCTGGAAAAAGCTATATATATAAGTGGGGAAATTATAATAGATTTAAAATACCCGTAACATTTGTTAGCTCAAGTTTTAAAGCTATAGTAAACTCGTATTGGCAAAGTAACGCCGAAGTTCTGTTCATGGAAGTAGGTGTACCATCAAGTGTATCATCTGTAAGAGTTGTTAATAAAAAAACTCCTGTTGGTAAATTCATGGTTCCTTACGTGGACCAATTCGCTGGAGTAATTGAATTGGAGACTTATTAATGACTCATGACGTAACAAGTAGATTTATAAATGAGTCAGGAAAAAGTACTTTGGAAGTTGTTAGAAGATTTACTATAGCATCTAGTGACTATAGTGGTTTCGTAGTAAAATGGCCAAAGTTTAAACAGTCTCATAATAGTATAAAACCTGTCGCTCTAACGGTTACGTTAGCTAATGAGGAGCGAGACTTTAATTTCATTAAAGATGATACTATTTTGCTATCATCTAATTCTAAGTTTGAAATGGGGTTTAAAGGAGGGAATTTACTAAACCAATCAGAAGAGTTTTCAAATACTTCTTCGTCGTGGACTACTACTACTACTATCTCAAGTAATACTGACGTAAGTCCTATAGGGGATTTAACGGCTGATACTATAACGGATACTTTCACTTCCGCAGCTTCTGTAACATATCAAAGACAGAGAGGTACTTTTGACGTATCACGATATTACTCATTTTCTATGTACATAAAAAAGGACTCTGTACCTAGGACTACTAGGTTTGTAAGAGTGTTTATGATATTTTTTAGTTCGTCTAGTGAAGTGTATAGCGTGACTTTAGACACGTCTACAGGAGAGTTTAGTAACTCTCAAGATTTGATACCATTTGATTCAGGAGTAATAGACTCAGGAGACTATTGGAGAGTCTATATAACATCTAAGTCTACCGACTTAACTGCTACAGACGTACAAATAGGGGTGAACCCTGCGGCAGGAGCGTCTAGTTCATGGGTAGTTGGATTAAATGCTATAGGTTCCGCAGTATGTTGGGGAGCTTTGCTAACTAAGAGTGATTCATTACAAGATTATAACAAAACCGATAGTTCATTAAATGTATATGAGGAAGAGTTGATAACTATTTTTAGTGGAAAAATGGAACGAGTAAAGTACCAAGATGGTAAGTGTGCGATAACGTTTGTTGATAAGTTTAAACAGTTATCTGATAGGTTAATGGGCACTAGTGACGTACCTGTGACTTATAGTAATAGTAACTACTTACCTTCTGATATAGCATGGTATGCAATAACCTCTTACGGTGGTTACGATACTACAGCATCAAGTTCTAATGTAGATATAGATTACGACTCATGGCTAACTTGGTCAAATATTTTTAGTGCTGATGCAGTATTCGTTAATGGTGAGTTTGACGGTAAGAAAGTTAGTGAAGTACTTAAAAAAATTGGAGATTATACTGATTCAGCTATTTTTATAAGTGAAGATAAAATACAGTTCAAACGTTTTAGTATTACTGATTCTAACCAAACCTTTTTTGATCATGATTCTATACGAAAAATGTCTGTATCATTAGATAGCAGAGACGTTATTAATAAAATGTATGTTGCAGCAGATTACGACACTACTAGTAATTTTTGGAAAGTAACTGTTAACAATGAGCTGGCTTCAAGCGTAAATAGTTACGGACTAAAAGAAACTACTATAAAAGATAAGAACTTATGGTATGTTAATAGTGGTTCCGCAGCTAACTTGGCACAAAGAAAGACAAATGCTTTTGGAGTCCCTTATAATAAACTGTTAGTAGAAACTACACTTAAAGGATTGTCTAGGGTTATAGGGGAAACTATAAGCGTAAATGATATGAATCTTAATATATCAGAAGCTTACAGAATAATGGGGCAACAGATAGACATGGATTCTGGAAAACTAACTTTTTCAGCTGATAGATCTTACTTTTCATCCGGATTTATTTTAGATTCTAGTACACTAGGTAGCAGTGGCGTATTGACATAGGGGATTTATAATGGCTATTAAAAGAACGGCAGAATGTGATATATGTGGTACGTTGCAGGTAGAACCTGTAGCTAACTCAGGTTGGGAAGGATGGGCTATAATACAAGGTATATCAATGGTTGATCCTGTAGGAATGCTAACGCAAGAGAACACTCAGACTATGCTATGCTTAGAGTGTAAAGAAAATGTAAAATCGTTTTTAGAAAAATCTTTAGAGGATAATTTGTAATGGCTTGGACAGGGCAGAGTTTTTCAGTTGGCCAGATTTTAACTGCGGCACAAATGACTAATTTACAAAGTGACATAACTGCTGTTATGGATAAAGCACCTGGTGCACCTGTTTTAGCTAATAACTATGTCGTTACTGGAATGTATGCCGTAGGAAGCGTTAATACAACTGCATTAAGTGACAACTCAGTAACTAGTTCAAAAATAAGTCCTGAATCAGTTATTGAATCTAAAATAGGGGTTAGCGCAGTTACACAAACTAAAATAGCATCAAGTTCTGTCGGCACGAGTGAGATAATAAATTCAAACGTAACTGAGGAAAAACTAGAGACGGCGGTATCTGCTAGGTTAGTTACAAACGGGGATTCTCATAATCATTCTGGCGGTGATGGCGATTCTATTCCGTTCTCTTCGATAACCGGGGCTGGCGCTCTAGCATCATTAAATTCCGTAAGTCAATTAACTATTGATACTGGTTCTGTAGGTCAAGGTGAATTAAATACATCTATTAGCGCTATAACTATATCAGCTAATTCATCTACTATTCTTGCTGGTGGATTATTTGGCTTTTATCCGCAAACTGCCTCAAACGTAAGTGGGTACGGAGTAGATTTAGGTCTTTTAAACGGAGATATAACAAGCACTACTTATGCAACTTATGTCGGTAATTTAGCTAATGGTACAGGTAAGGCTCAACAAACTTACATTAATGCGTCACCGCCGTTCAATTTAGGGTATGGGGATATACCTTTATTTGTGTTTGCTTTAATAGATAACGCCACAAAAGAGATTAAAGGTACTTACGTCGCTAATGTTCCGCCCTGGGGTTACAACGGGAAAACCAGCTTAGCTCCTGATTACATAGATAAGAACGGGGACAAGTTCAAATTTAAACGTTCAGTTAAAACGGTAACGTTTGAGGACGTTATTAATAGAAAATCAACAATTCTGGAGTATAAAAAATATAGGGTATCTGAAACAGATAAATCTATTTTAGTACCTATAAATCACGCTATGAAAAACGCAGATATGGATGATATACCTCATCCTTTTGGCGGTGATTTGACGGGGAAAACTGTTGTGGTACTAGACCCGTTATGTAAAAACACAAAATTCATGAATGATTTATATTTAGATAATAGTTCTGAGTGTTTGGATGAGATAACTAAAATACTGCACAGTAATCATATTAAGATAAATGTTGATGCGGTGGATGCAGGTTTTTCAAATCAAATTCTATGTTTTGGGAGTAAATTAAAATGACGACACTGCAAAATAAATTAGCGTTAACAAAGGCTTTACATTTTAACCCTTACTTGAGCAAGCCGGAGCAAGAACAGATCTTAAATAGGAACTTAAAAAATTTAAAACATCCTAAAAGTTCAGAGATGGGTGACTTTGCAGGAATATGGATTCGTAAAATGTACTACGAAACATCGGCTACAGTTTACGAAGGTCACAAACACAACCATGACCACTTATCATTATTAGCCACAGGTAAAGTTATAGTGGAGGTTGAAGGGTATGAACCTAAGGAGTTTACCGCACCAACTTTTGTTATTATTCGAAAAGGTAAAGAACACAAAATAACAGCGTTGGAAGATAGAACAACATGGTTTTGTTTGTTTAATCATATTCCAGACGGGCTGGATATATTTGATAAAATAAACGACCCTATGAGCGACAAAATAAAAATGGATTTTTATTGATAGAAAGATATAGTTAATAAACAGTTAAATGATGGATAATTTAGGTTTACTAAATATGATGGGACAAAAAACTAGAAGCTCACTTTGCAGGTATACTGATGAAAGTGATTAATTCATTTATACCGCATGGCGGAAAAGATAACATACCTACACGGATTGTAGTACATGCTATGGGTGAATTTATAATGGGTGCTGACGGTATATCTACACACGCCGTAGCATTTTTAAATAATTACGGTTACTCAGCTCATGTTTTAGTTGCGCCAAATGGAACACAATACGTGTGTAGGTCTGATTCAGAGACGGCATGGCACGCGAGATCATTTAACAAAAACAGCTTAGGTATAGAGTTTTTAGTTAAAGGGTCACATAATTATGAATCGTTTCTTAATAGAATTAGAGAACCTTATGTCGAAAGTGATCAATTAGACTCTGGTGTTGATGTTGTTAAAAATTGGATTAATTTACATGATATTAAAAGCATCGATAAACATAGTACATTATCACCGGATAGGAAAGTAGATCCCGGTATTGGATTTCCTTGGGATATATTTCTAACTAAATTAAGAGACTGACACAACAAGAGTATAGGAATTTTAATGGAGTCGTACAGACATACTCTCAACAAAACGAAAGGAGTTTTTTACTATGAGTGATAGGAAGGAACGACGCACAATGAGTCCCGGAATAAAATA
>CAYXAZ010000033.1:0-34279 GCA_964463085.1 uncultured Flavobacteriaceae bacterium
TTAATGAAGTTCAAGAAGTAAGTAAAGGTGTAGAATGTAGAATTGAACGCAAACCTTTAGGTGTAGTCGCTTCAATTACGCCATTTAACTTCCCGAATATGGTTCCGCATTGGACAATGCCAAACGCCTTAGTTCTTGGAAACACCATGATTATGAAACCCTCAGAAATTGTACCACTAAGTACAATGCGTATGGCTGAATTATTGAAGGAGGCCGGTCTCCCTGATGGCGTATTTAATCTGGTAAATGGAGGCAAAGAAGTGGTAGAAGCCATTTGTGATCATCCAACTATTAAAGCTGTTTCTTTTGTGGGTTCAACCAAAGTTGCTAAGATTGTATATAAACGAGCTTCCTCAACACTTAAAAGATGTGTTGCGCTGGGCGGTGCTAAAAATCATTTATTGGTATTCCCTGATGCAAATCCTGAAATGACAGCTTCTAATGTAGTAGCTTCTATGTCTGGTTGTGCCGGACAACGTTGTATGGCAGCTTCTGTGATGGTAGGAGTTGATAAAGTGCAACATATTATTGATAAGATGGTTGAAGACGCAAAAAAAATAATTCCGGGTGAAAATTTAGGCGCTGTAATTAGTGCCGAAGCTAAAAAACGTATTGAAGGTTATATCGCTGAAGCGGAAACAAACGGAGCTAAGATTTTATTAGATGGTAGAAATACTACCGTTCCCGGAAAAGAAGGTGGATTTTATGTAGGACCAACCATCATTGACCATGTTACTATAGATATGTCAGTAGCTCGTGAAGAAATATTCGGACCTGTAATTTCTATTATCAGAGCTAAAAATATAGATGAAGCCATAGAAATAGAAAACGGATCTAATTATGGTAATGCCGCTGCCGTATTTACCCAAAGCGGTGGTTTGGCAAAAGAAGTAATGGAACGTGCCAGTGCAGGAATGATCGGTGTAAATATTGGCGTACCTGTACCACGTGAACCTTTTTCTTTTGGCGGTTGGAACGAATCAAAATTCGGTGTAGGTGATATTACAGGCAGAAGCTCTATAGAATTTTGGACACAAAACAAAAAAACTACTACCAAATGGAATCCTGAAGCACAAACCAATTGGATGAGTTAAGCAGACACAAGGCTTTATTTTTCTTAAAGCCGTAGTGGTCGCTTATCCCAAAATTGTTTGAAGATATGAAAACAATTTTGGGATCTTTTGAAATAATTTGAATTGTAATTATAGAACGCTGATGACGCTGATTAAACAGATATTCGCAGATAAAAAAGACACGAATTACATTAATCGACACAAATTATAATGAATCAGTTACAAATAAAAATCATTTTAAATCATAATTATCAGTGTCATCAGCGTTCCATTAAAATTAAAAACACATGAACCAAATCATAAAAAACAATCTCGATTACACCCTTTTTTCTTGGGCAAAACAGGGCGGACTCAACCCCATAAATGCACATTACGCCAAAGGCTCGTATGTGTACGATAGAGATGGAAAAAAATACCTTGATTTTTCCTCTCAATTAATGAATGTAAACATTGGTCATGGTAATCAACGGATTACCAAAGCTGTCACCAAACAAATGGAGGAACTTGCCTATGTATATCCGGGTATGGCTACAGAAGTTAGAGGTCTGTTAGGAAAAAAATTAGCCGAATTAACACCCGGAAACCTTACCAAGACCTTTTTCACATTAGGAGGTGCTGAAGCAGTTGAAAATGCGATCAAACTAGCAAGAATTTATACAGGTAGACATAAAATAATCAGCTATTATCGTTCGTATCATGGTGCTACTTATGGTGCAATATCTGCTGGAGGTGATCCTCGTAAATTTGCTGTAGACAATCAAGGCGGTAGTAATTTTGTGCATGTAGAAAATCCGTACGCCTATCGTTGTCCGTGGAATTCTTCTTCTATAGAAGAATGTGGTGAGCGTGCAGCTGCACATTTAGAAAGAGTTATCAAATTTGAAAACCCCGATGCAGTTGCTGCCATTATATTAGAAGGAGAATCTGGTTCTTCTGGCTGTATTAAATATCCACCGATGTACTTAAAAAGGGTACGAACTATTTGTGATAAATATGGTATTTTAATGATAGATGATGAAGTGATGAGCGGTTTCGGTAGAACCGGAAAAATGTTTGGTATAGACCATCATGATGTAGTACCAGATATTATGTGTATGGCAAAAGGATTGACTTCCGGATACTTACCATTAGGCGCTATGACAGTTACTGATACTATTGCCAATCATTTTAATGAGAATCCGATGATATTAGGATTGACCTATTCTGCGCATGCTGTTGCTTGTGCTGCAGCTATTGAAAATCTCAACATTATTGAAGAAGACGATTTGGTAAACAAAGCAGCTCAAATGGGAACTTATATTGAAGAAAAAGTACGAGATCTTTCCTATCAACATCCATCAATTGGTGATTTTAGAAATACCGGACTATTAGGTTGTATTGAACTCGTAAAAAATAGAGATACCAAAGAACCAATAACTGTCTGGAATGCGAAGCCAAATCAAATGGAAGTAACCCTAAAAATGGCTGCTAAAATTAGAGAATTGGGTATGTTTACTTTTGTAAGGTGGAATTATATTTTTATCGCTCCGCCATTAAATATCAGCAAAGAAGAAGTTGATAAAGGCTTGGAAATTATATCTCAAGCGATAGCGATAGCTGATGAGTATGTCATTCCTGCGTAGGCAGGAATCTTATGAAATAAACTGAATGTTAAATAATGAATCTATTAGAAAAATTAAAATTAGATAGATGGTATGGAATTGTTCTATACCTTGGAGTGATGTTATTAGCATCGTCATTTTATTTTGAGACAGATTTAGATTTTGTTGAAAAAAAGCATTTATTTGGATTAGGAATAGGAATGATTCTAATAGGGATTGCGTATATAATGTCAGAGAAATATTTACACGAAATTGCGCATGGAGGCATGTTTTCAATTCCAATTAATAAGCATAACCCTGTTTCAATAATTTTAATAATTATTGGAATTGGTCTGATTGGTTTTTTTGGATTTCTTATTGTTAAAGGATTAATTTAATATCTTATGAACCAAGACATCATAGAACTCCAAGAAGACGTATCACAATCGCCTTTATACAGTGAAGACCTTGCTCCTGTCCTTCCTTCAAACAGAACATGGAACAAATGGAATCTTGCCGCAATTTGGGTAGGTATGGCAGTTTGTATTCCTACGTATTTACTCGCTTCCTATATGATTAAAATGGGTCTAAATTGGTATGAAGCCTTGATTATTATTGGTTTGGCAAATTTAATTATTACCATCCCTATGATACTAAATGGTCATGCAGGTGTAAAATATGGCATTCCTTTTCCGGTTATCGGTCGTGCTGCATTTGGTACCAAAGGAATTCACATTGCCTCAGTAACCAGAGGTATTATTGCTTGTGGTTGGTTTGGTGTTCAAACATGGATTGGCGGATTGGCCATCTACGCTATTTTCAACGCCATTACAGATTCAACAGGAGAACTGGGTTTATCTGTTGGTAAGTTTGTTGGTTTTGCTATTTTTTGGTGTATCAATATTTACTTTATCTGGAAAGGAACCGAAAGTATCAAATGGCTCGAAACCTATTCTGCTCCTATACTTATCATCATGGGTATCGCTTTGATCTGGTGGAGTTACGCTAAAGCGGATGGATTCTCAATTGTATTAGATCAAAGCCAACAATTGGAAAAAACTGCTGCTACATTGACCGAAAAAGACAATACGCTGTTTTTAAACTTAAACACTTTAAAAGATAAAGAAGGAAATCTAAAAGCTAATGAATATCAAATAACAACTGCTGTTACAAAAAGTGAATGGATATCAATTTCTGATAAAGCTATAAATGTTTCTAAATTCATTACAGTAAATGAAGTCAATAATAGTGACAAAGCATTGCGAGTACAATTTAGAAATTCAGCCTCTGACCCAATTATTGAATCGAGCGTCGTAACTGCATCATTAATAAATCCCACTGAAAAAACAGCTTCTAAACTGTGGAGCTATTTACTTTGGCTAACCGCCATGGTTGGGTTTTGGGCAACGATGTCAATCAGTATTGCCGATATTACCCGATATGCTTCAACACAAAAAGACCAAGTTGCAGGGCAATTTATCGGTTTACCAGGCACAATGATGCTGTATTCATTTGTCGGAATTTTTGTAACCTGTGCTGCAGTCATTAATTTTCAAGATGTCTTAATCGCTGATGATGCTCCTTGGGATCCTGTCTCATTGATCGCTAAATTTAAAAATCCTACAGTTGTTATTATTGCTCAAATTTTTATGATCATCGCAACTTTAAGCACTAATATTGCTGCTAATGTAATTGCTCCTGCAAACGCATTTTCTAATCTAATGCCTAAAAAAATAAGTTTTAGAATGGGCGGATTAATTACTGGAATTATAGGAATACTCATTGCTCCTTGGTGGTTATTAAATGAAATATCAGGCTTCCTTATTTTTGTAAGCGGACTCTTAGGCCCGGTATTAGGAATTCTTATAACCGATTATTTTTTGATCAGAAAAAAACACATAGAATTAGCAGAATTGTACAAAGAAAACGGGCTATATGCCTACAACAATACTGGTTTTAACAAAGCTGCTATCATTGCATTATTTATAGGTGTCTTTTTAGCATTGATTGGCTATTGGGTGCCTGCTCTAAATTTCTTATATTCGTTATCTTGGTTTACAGGATTTATTATTTCGTCAATCATCTATTATGTTTTGATGAAAAATCGTAATTCATCATTTAAAACTATTAATTAAACAGATGTCTATTTTAATAAAAAACGGTCGTGTTATAACAGCTTCTGAAAGCTATATTGCTGACGTATATACCGAAGGTGAAAAGATAGTTGCTATCGGGGAAAACCTTGATTACAATGCTAAAAAAGTGATTGATGCTACTGATAAATTGGTTTTTCCTGGAGGTATTGATCCTCATGTGCATTTAGACATGCCTTTTATGGGAACTTATTCAAGCGATGATTATGAAACCGGAACCAGAGCCGCATTACATGGTGGTACAACTATGGTTATTGACTTTATTTTACAAACGCAAGGAGACACCTTGCACAATGCTTTAAAAACATGGCAACAGAAATCGCAAGGAAAAGCCATCGGAGATTATTCATATCATATGGCAGTAACCGATTTTAACGATGAAGTTGCCAAAGAAGTAATACAAATGATCGAGGAAGAAGGTATCTCTTCTTTTAAAACTTTTATGGCGTATAAAGGTGCTTTGATGATTGATGACGGACAAATGGTACAACTCATGAAAGTAGTAAAAAAACATGGTGGGTTGGTAACGGTTCACGCAACCAATGGTGATATGATTGATTCATTGATTGCAAAAAACAAGGCTGAAGGAAATCTATCCCCTTTATATCATTATTTATCGCAACCTGAAGTAACCGAAGCAGAGGCTTCTGCCAGATTTACAGATATGTTGCATTATACTGATTGTCCGGGATATATTGTGCATATGACTTGTGAAGGTGCACTGAATGCAGTTCGGAAATCTACACAACGTAATCAAAAAGTGTTTGTAGAAACCTGTACTCAATATTTAATGTTAGATGCTTCATTATACGAAAGAGATTTTGAAGGTGCCAAATGGGTAATGAGTCCACCTTTACGGGAAAAGAAAGATCAAAAAGCATTATGGTCAGGCATCAATCAAGGATTGATACAAGTAGTTGGCACAGATCATTGTCCTTTTAATTGGGAACAAAAATTAATGGGAAAAGATGATTTTTCTAAAATCCCGAATGGTCATCCGGCTATTGAACATCGTATGGAATTTTTATATTCTGAAGGCGTTCATCAAAATAAAATATCATTGACCAAATATGTTGAAATAAGTTCAACCAATGCTGCTAAGATTTTTGGAATGTATCCCAGAAAAGGAACAATTGCTATTGGAAGTGATGCCGATATTGTGATTTTTAATCCAAAAAAAGAGCATACTATTTCTGTAAAAACCCATCACATGAATTGTGATTATTCAGCATACGAAGGGCAAAAAGTAACAGGAAAAACAGAGACCGTTATCTTACGAGGACAAGTTGCTATTGAAAATGAGGAATGTAAGTTAAAAGCTGGTCATGGTCAATTTATTAAGAGAGAGAAGACATCAAAAATAGTAATCTAAGTTAGACCTCACAGGTTTTGAAAACCTGTGAGGTCTTAAAAAATAAGAACATACTGAAATTGAAGTAGGTTTATTATTAAATTTTGGAAAAGAACCACAATTTAAACGAAGAGTGTTTACAAATAAAAAGAAATCATATAGATCAGCATAACTTGTATTGAGCCTTTCGACTGTCGCTCAAGACAGGCTAGTCGAAATATCAGCATTCAATAAAAATTAATAAAATGAGTAGAAAAGTAAAATCAGGATTGATACAAATGAGTCTTCCAATGACTGAAGGCGAAGGCAGTATTCAAGAAATTATGGATGCTATGTACGATAAGCACATTCCATATATTGAAGATGCAGGGAAACAGGGAGTACAAATTTTATGCTTGCAAGAAATTTTTAACACCCCTTATTTTTGTCCCGGTCAAGATAATAAATGGTATGCTTCCGCGGAAGCTGTGCCGGGACCAACCATAGAAAAAATGCAGGAATATGCCAAAAAATACAATATGGTAATAATTGTTCCTGTGTATGAAAAAGAACAAGCCGGAATCTTATATAATACCGCAGCCGTTATTGATGCTGATGGAAAATATTTAGGCAAGTATCGTAAAAATCATATTCCACATACCACAGGGTTTTGGGAAAAATATTTCTTTAAACCGGGTAATTTAGGATATCCTGTTTTTCAAACCAAATACGCTAAAGTTGGTGTTTATATTTGTTACGACAGACATTTTCCTGACGGAGCTCGGGTTTTAGGATTAAATGGAGCTGAAATTGTGTACAATCCTTCAGCAACCGTAGCAGGATTAAGTGAATATCTCTGGAAACTTGAACAACCTGCACATGCTGCTGCCAATGGTTACTTTATGGGTTGTATCAATCGTGTAGGCGAAGAAAAACCTTGGAATTTAGGCAAGTTCTACGGGCAATCTTATTTTGTTGATCCACGCGGACAGATATTTGCAGAAGCTTCACGCGATAATGATGAACTATTAGTTGCCGAATTTGATTTAGATTTAATAGACGAAGTACGTTCTACTTGGCAATTTTATAGAGATAGACGTCCTGAGACCTATGGGAAATTAACGGAGCTTTAAATCAGAAAGAAGTCAGGGTTTCACTTTGAGTGAAACCCTGACTAGAAAAATCAGCAAACCTGTACTGAGCCTTTCGTCTGTCGCTCAAGAAAGGCTAAAGTCGAAGTATCAGCGTTCAAATAAAAACATTAAATGAATGGCAGAATATAAAAAACCAACTTCCGAAAAGGAGTTTCAAAAAAATTTCAAACAGAAAAAACCTCTAATGAATGCTACCGAGGCATACTATGAAGCTTCGCGTTGTTTGTTTTGTTATGACGCGCCTTGTATTCAAGCTTGCCCTACACATATTGATATTCCGTTATTTATCAAACAGATTCACACAGATAATGTAACTGGATCTGCTAAAACAGTTTTTGATGCCAATTGGATAGGAAATGCTTGCGGTGTTGTTTGCCCTACGGGAGTTTTATGTGAAGGAGCCTGTGTGTATAATCATCAAGATGTGCCTCCAATTCAAATTGGACGATTACAAAACTATGCAACAAGTACAACCATAGAAGCTCAAAAAGAGATTTTCAAAGTCGGTAAAAGTAACGGTAAAAAAATAGCTGTTATTGGCGCTGGTCCGGCAGGAATTGCCTGTGCTTGTGAAGCTAGAACCTTAGGTTATGAAGTAACTATTTTTGAAGCAAAAGACAAACCATCCGGATTAACCGTGCATGGTATTGCTCCATATAAAATTACCAATGAAGAGGTGTTAAAAGAAATTAAATATTTACAGGATCAGTTAAAATTTGACATCAAATACAATTCTACAATTACTTCTAAAGAACAATTACAAAAAATAGAAAAAGAGTATGATGCTGTATTTTTAGGAGTTGGACTAGGAAAAACCGCAACATTAGGTTTAGAAGGTGAAGATAAAAAAGGTGTTGTTGGTGCTGTTGAATTTATTGAGGAACTACGTATGAAACATCATAAAACAAATGTCCCTAAAAAAGTAGTAGTGATTGGAGGAGGAAATACCGCAATGGATGCAGCTTCTGAAGCTGCAAGAATGGGAGCAAGAAAAACAGTATTAGCTTACAGAAGATCAAAAGATGAAATGGGAGCTTATGGTTTTGAATACGACTTAGCCATCAGTGCAGGTGTTGATAGTTTATTTAATGCAACACCTATTGCTATTGTTGGCAATGGTAAAGTTGAAGGTGTAAAATTTGCTAAAACAGAAATAATTGATGGGAAACTACAAACCAACATGAATAATGTATTTATTGTGAGATGTGACATGGTTATCAAAGCCACTGGACAAGCAAAACAAGGTTCTTTTTATCAATTAATTGAAGGTTTGGAAATTGATGCTAAAACTAGAATTGTTGTAAATAAGGAAACATTTCAAACATCAAATAACAACTATTTTGCTGGAGGCGATGCGATAAACGGCGGTGCAGAAGTTGTAAATGCAGCCTATGATGGTAAAATGGCTGCTCAAGGCATACATCAATGGTTAAATAAAAAATAGAACGCAGAGAACGCAGATTGAAAATATTTTCGCATTTAATCATAAAAAATCGACGTCATCAGTGTTCTAAAAAATGAATGTCAGGTCGAGCGTGTCACATTGAGCGTAGTCGAAATGCAGTCGAGACCTATCAAAAATTTAAAATAAATTAAATGAGATTCCTGCTCCCGTACTCGGGAAAGGAATGACAAAAAGATAAAAAAATGATCGATCTATCAATAAACTTTGCAGGCATCAAAGCTCCAAATCCGTTTTGGTTAGCGTCTGCTCCGCCAACAAATTCAGGATATCAAATTATGAAAGCCTTTGAAGCTGGTTGGGGCGGTGCTGTTTGGAAAACATTAGGTGTTCCTGTAGTGAATGTATCTAGTAGATACGGTTCTGTAAATTATAGAAATACCCGAATGATGGGGTTCAATAATATTGAATTAATTACAGATAGACCTTTAGCAGATAACCTCAGAGAGATTGAAGAAGTTAAAAAATATTTTCCTGATCATGCAGTGATAGCATCCTTGATGGTGGAAAGTAAAAAAGAGTGGCATCAAATAATAAAAGACGTAGAAAATGCAGGCGCAGACGGAATAGAATTAAATTTTGGTTGCCCTCATGGTATGTGTGAACGTGGTATGGGTTCGGCTGTTGGGCAAGAACCTGAAGTATTAAAATTAATAGTTGAATGGGTAAAAGAAGCTGCTAAAATTCCAGTAATAACCAAGTTATCACCAAATATCTCGCATATAGTCGACCCAGGTTTGGCAGCCGTTCAAGGCGGAACCGATTCAATATCATTGATCAACACTATAAAAAGTATCGTCGGTATTGATTTAGATAGTTATGCGCCTTATCCGATAGTTGACGGTAAAAGTACTAATGGCGGTTATTGTGGTCCTGCTGTTAAGCCAATAGCAATGCACATGTTAAAAGATTTGGCACAGCATCCTGAAATTTCTAAAGTTCCTATTTCGGGTATTGGTGGTATAGAAACTTGGCGTGATGTTGTTGAATTTATTTTATTAGGGGCGACTTCTGTACAGGTATGTACTGCCGTAATGCATTACGGTTTCGGAATCGTTAGAGAAATGGAAGCTGGATTACGTCAGTTTATGGAAGAAAAAAATTATACTACAATTTATGATTTTGCCGGAAAAGCCTTGCCAAATATTACTGAATGGAAACATTTGAACCTAAAGCACAAAGTGATTGCAGAAATTAATACTGATAAATGTATTGGTTGCGATCTGTGTTATATTGCTTGTGACGATGGTGCGCATCAAGCTATTTCTTTACCAAAGGAAGCCGAAAATAGAATCCCAAGTATTATAGAAGAAAATTGTGTAGGTTGTAATTTATGTGCTTTGGTTTGTCCTGTTGAAGATTGTATTACTATGGTTAAACGTGATGATGGAACAGAACATATTTCATGGCATGAACGAACCATGAATGATGATGTACCAACAACTTTTGATGACGACAGAGCAGGCGGTAAAGGTCATTTTGTCCCGAAGCCAACGGATGCTTTGAAGTAGGGTTAGTTTGGCAAATAATAAATAACGTGATTTCGATATAATTTACCGCTCACAGTTAAATAAGTTACTTAATATTTGTCACTGCGAATTTTACTGTCTATCCTGAACGTCCCGAGAATTCGGGAGAAGAGTAAAAATAGCCTGTGCTGTCCCGAAGCTTCGGGAGTTTCAGTATGGCAGTAAAGAGATTGCCGTCCCGAGTGCTCGGGATCCCCTCCTTCGTAAAGACGTAAACTACTAATTCAGATTATTTTAAAAACTTTCCTTAACAGTCAATTTTTAAAAACAGAGTTTCATTAAAAATTCCCGTTCTTAATTTCTTAAAACGGGAAATTGCTATGAAAAAAGAGGTGAAAAGAGTTCACCATCCTATATTACGTCGTAATCTTTTGAATAACCTTACAGTTATTCAGGTTTATGCTTATAAGTTCCTTGTGTTATACCTGTACCATTTACATATTCATTATTAAAATATCTACCTCCTATATTTACACTTTCTTTATAATAAAAATTAGCGATACCGTGTTTTAAATTACTTTGCCAAGTCCCTTCGTAGATCGTACCATTGGTATAATAATAAATACCATAACCACTTCTTACTCCATAACTATAATGCCCTTTGTATTTAGAACCGTCGCTCCATATGTATATGCCCTCACCATGCCTTTTATCTTCAAACCAAGTGCCGTTATAAGTATCTCCATTAAGCCAAGTAAATTTTCCTTGACCATAACGTAGTCTATTTTTCCATTGCCCTTTATAAGTACCACTTCTGTAATTCATAATGCCATAACCATCTTTACAATTGCCAGAAATACACACAGGAGTAGTTGTTTGTTCAACTTTTTGTACTGCATCTACAACGGGGCTAACATCTTTTTTTGTTGTATCAACCGTTTTTACAGCTTCTTGAACTTTTTCAACTTGATTACTAATTGAATCTTTGGCTTTTTCCGGTTCAGATTTAGTCTCTTCAGATTGAGCTATTATTCCCAGAGGGAAAAACAATAATAATAAGTAAATCTTTTTCATAAAGAAGTGTTTTAAGGGAGTTATTAAATATAATTAATAACGTTTCAAAATTGTAAATTATTATAATGTAAATATATAAATTTATTAATTATCTTTAATAACCTTTTTATAGAATTCTCAGTATGAATAAATTAGTGAAAGAAACTTTTGGAAATATTGACATATATCTGTTTGATCAAATCTTAAAGGAAAGGTATACAATAAATGACAACATACTAGATTCAGGTTGTGGTAAGGGTAGAAATATATCCTGGTTCTATCACAATAAATTCAATATCTATGGCTTGGATAAAGACTCTAAAAGTATTGAACATATAAAAAATATGTATTCCAATTTAAAGGGCAATTTTACTGTTTCTGAATTAGATACTATTCCTTTTAAGGATGATTTTTTTAACCATATAATTTCAAATGCAGTATTGCATTTTGCAGAAAACCACCGCTCATTTTAAAGCAAAGAGTCATATATTCAATTTTTAAACAAAAAAACCCAAGCTACATTTATGTAGCTTGGTTTTTCTTCAATCGATTCTAAAGGAAATAGAACTTAGGCAAAAAGTTTATTAAATCTTTTTTTACCTTGAGTAAATTGCGCCTTAAAAGTATCTAAGCTATCAAAAAAGATATCTTGTTGATTTGATACTAGTTTAAAACCTCCTTTTATCGCTTTATTAGCAATTCCTTGCCATTGACTAACAGCAGTTAATGATTCTGAAACAACTTCTTCTGTTGTTTTTAATGCGTAACCATTTACTTTTTTGGCGGTATCTTTAGTGTTATTAAATGCCTTTTTAGTAGTGTTAATTGCAGCATTAAAATTATTTTTAGCTACTGCCTTTTTGGATTTTTTTGTATTCATTTTAATTTATTTTAGAATTTTTTATCTCAATTATTATAAAACTTACTTAACTGATTTCGCTTGAACTTTCCAGTCTGATGTGTTATACATTTTTAAGTTTACAATACCAGCGTCAGTCAGTACTTGATTAAGATTTTTTAGTGTTATTTTAGATATTTGTTCGTAAGAAGTGATCCCTGCTTTATTCAAAAGATTCTCCATTTTAGGACCAATTCCTTTAATAACTTTTAAATCGTTTTTTACTGTAGATTTCTTTACAACAACTTTCTTTGGAGTTGCTTTCTTAGAAACTACTTTCTTTGGAGCTACTTTTTTAGCAGTTGTTTTCTTTACAACTGGCTTTTTAGCAACTGTTTTTTTCTTAGCAGGTACTTTTTTTGCTTTCTTTTTCCCTTTTACAGTTTTTTCAACTGTATCTTGAACATCTTCAGTAAAATCTTCTACTTTTTCTTTAACTTCTTCAATAGTTTCAGCTATTTCCTGTTTAAGTTTAGTAGCCATTTTTTCAGCTTTTTTAACTAAAGGGTTTTTAGCTACTTCTTTTTTCAACTTAGCTGTCATTTCTTCAGCTTTCTGAGCTAAAGGGTTTTCAGTAACCATTTTTTTCGCTTGATCAATCATAGTAGAATCATAACCTACTAATTTCTTTAAACGTGTAGTTGCATTTTCAACTTGTCCTTTAATTGTTTCAGACGTTTCAACAAACATATTGATTTGTTGTTTTGTTAAAGGTTCTGTTTTTTTAATTAATTTTGATGTTAATTTTTGCCATTTCTCCCCAGTTTTAACTGTAGTTTCAATAGCTTCAAAAGAAGCATCAATTAAGTCATTATTAATTTTCTTAACTATTGCTTTTGCTTTTGTTAATTTACTTACTTTTTTTGCCTTTTTAGTTGCCATAATATATATGTTTTTATTGTTGTTTATTAATTATGATGCAAATATAATATGTGCGAGTTACAGATGAGTTGCAGTTGTGAATGTTGGTGTTTTTTAACCCTTCCGTTCACGCTAAGGCGTGACCACCTTCCCTCTTCGGGGAAGGAGTTGGATTCTAACTACAAATTAAATTCTTTGTTCAAATTTTTAATCTTCCTATTAAACTCCCCTCCTCCCGATGGCTATCGGGATCAAGGAAGGGGTAGGTTTCATTATAATTATCAGAGCGGAAATTATTGGAATGAAATTCAGGGTGGTTATTATTTTTAAGTTTTATTTCGAAAATTTAAGATATAAACTGTGATTCAATAGATTCCTGCTCCCGAGTACTCGGGACAGGAATGACAAAATCATATTTTTATTAAAATCTGAGATTCTTCCCTCGCCTTTGGCGGGTCTGAATGACATACTAACTTTAAAGTAAATGCTCCCATAAAAAACCCAAGTATCAAAATGACACTTGGCTCTTTGTATTTTAATACTGTAAAGAATTATTAGTTTTTGCTAAATAAAACCTTAGATCTGTTAAATCCTTTTAAGATTTGTCCTTTAGCAGTTTCTAATGCATCAAACATCATATCTTGTTGTGTTGCAGCTACTTTTAATCCACCTTTTACAGCTTTTGAAGTAACACCTTGCCATTGACCTGCAGTTTTTATTGCTTCAGAAACAACGTTGTCAGTTGATTTTAATGCATATGCATTTACTTTAGTTGCTGTACTTTTTACTGTTTTAACAGTTTTGTTTATTGTTGCAGTCACTGTTTTTTTATTTTTAGTTGCCATTTTAATATGTTTTATGTTATTATTATTTTGTTTTATTTTTAATTATGATGCAAACATACGATGGGGCAGTTACAGATGAGTTGCAATTGTGAATGTTAATGTTTTTAACCCTTCCGTCCGCCTCAGGCGGACACCTTCCTTTATTAAGATCATTCTTTAAATAGGTAAGTTAGTTTGAAAAGTAATTAGCATGTCCTCCTGAGCGTAGTCGAAGGACTTTTATATAAATGTTTCTAAGCATTTCGACTGCGCTCAATGTGACATTCAGGTAAATCTTAATGTTTTATTGTTGTTATTTACGTTGACTTTCTACCTCGCCAGTAGTCGGGCTCGCAATGACAAAACTTCTAACTAATTTCTTCAATCTCTCTGATTAATTTTTTAGTTTCTGGAAGTGGGTCAATACCATATTCCTCTTCTAAAATAGTTACACATCTTTGATATGTTTTAATAGCTTGTGGCCTGTTTCCTTTTACAAGATAACCTTGCATTTGAAGTCTGTAGGCATCTTCCCAAGTAGGATCAATAGATAGCGCACTTTGAGCTAGGCGAATACTTTCTATAGGGTTTTCGTCCAAGAAAATTTCGGATAATGTTGTATATGCTCCTAAGATAAGCATTTGAATTTTTTCACGTTCTTCTGACGACCAGTCTTCATAAATGCGATTGGGTAGATAAATACCTTGATATAATTCTATGGCATATTTGTATGCAGTCTTAGCTATCAAATTATCGGTACCCAGAGCTTCATTACCGATGATCACATATTTTTCCAAAGCTTCAACGTCAATCCATACTTTTTCTAAATCAAGTTGGTAGCTAACACCTTGCCTAACTACATAGGTTGGTTCTGTTCTTGAAGGTCTTTCTGGTTCTAATACTTTATTAACGCCATGTAGTGCTACTTTAAAATCTCTATCATCGCCATCTTCCCAAAGATGATCCATAATTTTTTCTTTATGAAGTGCGTGACGTTGTCTATTAGAAATAAGGTATTGTAATAATTGTACGGTTTTGTCTCTCACCCATTCTTTGGTATCTACTTTTTCAGTATTCCGCCAAAGTCTAAATTGCCCTAATGTTTGAATGCGTATTGGTGCATTCTCTTGAAAGGTTTTCAATTCTTGCAGTTTATCAGATAGTTGAGACATAAAGGAATTAATCTTTTTTACTTATACTATCTATTTTAGCATTCAGTTTTTTAATTTCGTCTGCCAACTCGCTAATTGATTTTTTAACCTTCTTAAAGTCAGATCTTGAAGCATTCCGCCATTGGTCAATCTGTACTTTTTCGCCAATTTCATCCCCTAAATGACTAATCTGCCCCTGAATCTGATCCTGAATTTGAGTTAGTTGTTTTTTAGGATCTTTCAGCGTATCCATGATAACTTTAGGTCCGGTTTGCGCTATTGTTTTCCACATATACAAGCTTTTCTTTAAAATGCCTTCCTGCTGAGCTGTGGTTTTATCTTTTGTGGCTTCTTTGGTAAGTTCGGCTAATTTTTTTTGCATAAAAGAAAGTGCATCGTTAAAATCTGTAAAATTTTGCTCATCACCTCCTTGTACATGAGATATTTTTCCGCGCCATTGCACTTTGGACTCACCACTTTCCTCAAAAATTTTCTGATTGAATCTAACCATAAATGATGCTGTCTGATCTGCTTTTTTTGCCATGATTCTTTTATTAAAGTTTGAAGTTGGATGACCGATGACCGAAGTTTGCTTCGGTTTTCCAACCATGTTTTATTTTAATTGCACGTGAATATGGTCATCGTGTCTAACTGCTCTGCAACCGTGATACCGTATTCGATTATTTGTTAAATTCAGTCGTTGTTTTAAATGTGGCTCGATAAATAATTTCCCTAAACTACGATTTTTCAGAATACTATTTATCAGTTTTTTAGTTCCTTTTTTTGAAAATACTAAATCTTTATTAATTTCCCCAAAGATTGCATATTTCGAATAATCATATTGAAAATGACCACTTTTTAAACACTTATTTATTTGATTAAATTCATTTTGTTTTGGGCTTTCAAATACTCCATAACCACTTACAGATTTTTGTTTATTCGATATTTTTCCATTTTTCGATTCGTATATTAAACTTATATCTATTTTCTTTCCGTCATTATGACTCAAATGTGGAAGAAGAGGGAAATTATTTATGAAAGGAAAATTTGCATCTAAATAATGAATCTCAATATTGGTTCCTTTTAGTTCTTTTTCCGTTTGAGTTAATAAATCGTTTAGTTTTGGTTGAATATAATTTCTATTCAACAAAACTGTCATATAGTTTGTCGGTTTTATTCCGTTTGTATGTTTTACTTTTTCTCTTCCAAAAATAGGTGCAATTAAAGGCACAAATATGAATGTTGAAATTAAGTAAAGCCCACTAAAAATTATCAGCAATTTTAATTTCAGATTTGCTTTCCATTTTTTGTTTAAAAACAAACTTATTAAATACGCAATCCCACCGATTTGAGTAATCATTGTCAGAAAAACAAAAAGGAATACTCTAGATGTTATTTTAAAGATAATTTTCATTTTTCCCATTGAGAGTTTGTCTGTCCCGAATTCTCGGGACTGCCTGAGCAGGAATGACAAAAGGATAGAACTAACCTGGTTCCCCTTCAGAACCTACAGACCTCATAATAAGACCTTTAAACGCATCATTAACCGTATTACCTTCGTAGAGTACTTTATATACTTCTGTTGAAATTGGCATCTCTACTCCATACTCCTTCGATAGTTCCATTACTACTTTGGCAGTTTTTACGCCTTCGGCAACTTCATTCATTTCCTCTATTATTTGTTCTAAACTTTTCCCTGTACCTAATTGGAACCCCACATAGTGGTTTCTACTTTTTGCACTAGCACAAGTAGCTACTAAATCGCCCATACCTGCTAAGCCTGAAAAAGTTCTACGTTTACCGCCCATAGCAACACCTAATCTTGTTAATTCTGACAAACCTCTTGTGATGATTGCTGCTTGTGTATTATCTCCTGCATTGGCACCATCACCCATACCTGTTGCAATTGCTATAATATTTTTTAAAGCACCTCCCAGTTCGCAACCTATCACGTCACTATTTGTATATACGCGAAACAGCCCTGAACTAAAAACCTGTTGTAATTCTTTTGCAATGGTGGTGTCAACCATCGCGATTACCGCTGCTGCTGCTTTACCGTGGTGGATTTCCTTTGCTAAGTTTGGTCCTGTTAATACACCTGCAGGATGTCCGGGCATTATTTCTTCAATAACTTCTGTCATCCTCATTTTTGTACTAATTTCTAAGCCTTTTGCTAAATTGATGATAGGAATCCAAGGTCTAATATGAGGTTTTGCTTCTTCTAATACGCTTCTCAGATGCTGTGCAGGTACACCCATTACAATTACATCTGCATCACAAACAGTTTCTTCTATTGAGTTGGAAGCTTTTAATGTTTTATGCAATTTTGCCCCTGGTAAATATTTTTCATTACTATTATGTTCATTAATTTCTTTTACTGTTTTTTCGTTTCTTGCCCATAGTGTTACTGAACTATTTCTTGCTGTTAATGAGGCTACTGTTGTACCCCATGAACCTCCGCCAAGTACTGCTACTTTTAGTTTCACACGTTTAAATTTTTGTGTTTATTAATAATTTAATCTATAAATTCCTCCGACGGCTTGCCCGTCCGACTGGCACGGGCGCAATGTCATTAAGTTAAGAGATTTTATGCTATATCAGCATTTTAACCCTTCCGTTCACACTGAAGCGTGACCACCTTCCCTTAATAAGGGAAGGAACTCGATTCTAACTTATTTAGAATAAATTATGCTCTAAAGCTCATCTCCTACCAAACCTCGAGACTGAATGACATACTTACTTTATTCAAAGTTAACTTTCTAATTCGTTTAAAAACAAATCTCTGACTTCTTCAACGTATTTATTAATATTTTTTACTTTCCATTCAGAAGTATCTACCGGGTCTAACACCACCACTTCTATATGTGTAGGTTTTAAAATGCTAGTGCCTTTGGGCATTGCCATATAGGCATTTTTAATAACTATCGGGACAATTGGAACGCCTCCTTTAATTGCCAAATGAAAAGCGCCTTTTTTAAATTCTCCCAAGGTTTTACTTCCACTTCGGGTACCTTCAGGTGCTATAACAATGGAAGTTCCGTTTTTCAATGCTTCAACCGCCGGTTTCATCGCTTCAATAGCTTTCTTTTTATCTGATCTATCGATAAAAATAGCTCCCACTGCCTTAAAAAGCAGACCTATAGGCGTCATTTCTAATTCTTTTTTAGCAATGCCAGTAACATCTTTTCGAAGCAATTTCATCAATATAAAAACGTCAGCCGAACTCTGATGATTAAAACAAAAAACTGCAGGTCTAAAGTCTTCTAAATTATGCTTGCCTTTTACAGCAATATCTAATCCTGCAAGTTTGCTTCCTAGATCACCTAAACTAGTAATAGTGGTGTTTACGGCTTCTTGTCTGGACATTGTAACTGCTCCTTTAGCCATTCCTTTAAGTATGGATGGATATATACTGGCAATTGCCATTCCTGTTCTAAATCCATTCACAGCAGGAGTGCCTTCAGTTTCTTCAAAACGCAAAATTGGCCAATCATTTTCAAAGGCTAATTGTGAAAGTTTACTATCAGGATTTGTTGCCACAGGATTTCCGATAATTTCCAGTAATGGATAATCTTCAATACTATCAGTATAGAAAAAACTTTTTGATAAGTCTATGTCATTTTCTTTTGCAAACTTCTTCGCTGCATTTGCTTTACCTTCTCTCCAACAAACCTCTTCAATATTACCCGTAAATTTTCCTTTACGGACTTCCATTTTGGTACAATAGATATCTTTTATCTCCAATTCTTTGGCAATAGGATCTATTTGATAAGGGGTAGCTGCAGAAATAATAACTACTTTATGCCCTTTTTCTATATGGGATGCAATCAAAGCACGAGATTCCGGATAAATAGTATTTTTCAAATGGTTTTCATATACCTCTTCCCCTAGTTCTACAAAATCAGATTCTTTAAGTCCTTTTAGTCCTTGAGCTGATATTTTTGTTAGTATTTCAAAATCTCTATTTCCTGATGCATATAAGAGTCCTGATGCAAACTGTGAGAGTACTTCTCTTGCTGTACTTTTTCCACTTAACAATCTAGATTGCAAAAACTTTTTTGCTGAAAAATCATCAATCAATGTTCTATCTAGGTCAAAAAATGCTGTGATATGCGAACCTTCCTCTTCTTCTAAAATTTCTTCTGAAATGTCACTTAATTCGGAACCCGGAACTGTTTCTTTTTCTTCAGGTACTTCTTTTAAAATACTTTTATTTGCTGTAATTTCAAGTTGTTGTAAAAAGTTCAATCGTTCAGTTAGATCATCTAATAGCTCCATCCAAACCTCTAACTGCTCATAATCTATCTTTTGATCTACAGGTGTAAGTTTGCTGTTTTTTGCAAATCGTAATCCACTAACAAGAAAGGGTTTTGAAACACTATCTAAGCGTCTAATACGTGCTTGCCAATGTAATTCTTTTCCTTTAAATAAGCATAATTCAATAAAATCAGCTTCCGAAAATTCGTCTTCTAAATCCCAACAACTCAGTGTATGGCAAACTACTTTGTTTGCTTCTAAATAAATCAACAAAATTGCTTTTGACACAAATAGTTCTTGTTTTGCCAATAGCTCAGAAATATCGCCTTCAGGATTCGCTATAATATCTCTCCAATTTGGATTAAACAGCGCTAATTCAGCCTCAATCTCACTACTAAATTGTGGCTTATTGGTATAGAAAAACTCAAACTTAAACAAGTTTCTCAATCGCATTATTTCTTCCCAAAAATGGAGAACTCGATCAGACGATGTATCATCTTTTATCTTTACCAAAGCCATTTCAATAAATGCACGATGGTATAGATGTCCAGACGCCATATTAGCATAATAGGTTGCCGGTAAATACTCGTTTGCAGATAAGCTAAACTGTGTTTTTAAACCTGCTTTGCTTTTTTGGATGATACCAGCACTCAATAAAAGGTTTAAGGCTTTTTGAGTAGTTACGCCAATTTTATTTCCGCGATCAATCAATACATCTTCTTTCCGCTCACCTATATAATTCATTAGTTTAATAACATTGAACTCTATTTCCTTTTTGGTCAAGGCAAAATTATTCAGTAGCACATTACAAACCAATGATACGGTTGTAACCGGAGTTATCATATTTGCTTTATGAATGAGCTCAAAGGCAAAACGTGGTAATGCATTATTATCAGAATAACTGTCTTCTTCCATGTCTGGAATAATGGCATTTTGATGCGCTCCTACATCTACAGGGTCTCCAAATCGTATGGCAGCTCTTCCATATTGATGTCCGAGCTTTTTGATATAATTGACAAAGGTATTTAAGGTTTCATCCTTTTTTTCTTTCCCTTTACCTTCTTCGGTCATTTCTTTAACATCAGGGATCAAGTCGTAAATGATAGATACCGGAATATATTTAATACCTCGTGTGCTTTCACGCTCACCTTCCATGATATATTTTAATATCCCCATTTGAGGATAGACAATTTTACCGGTTCTGGAACGTGTGCCTTCTATATTCCATGTAAGGTGATCGCCTTTGTCAATAAGGCTGGAAATATAATGTCTGAGCGCAGTTTTATAGATTAGATCATCTTTAAAACTTCGACGGATAAATATCAATCCTGAATTTTTACCAAGCTGTTTAAAACCGGGCATGGCTAAGTTCTTCCCTCCAAAGGTATAAGGAATTGGCATTCCGTAATGCGCCAATGTTGTTATCAGTACTGCGGTATCTAAATATGTTTTATGCGTCAAAATAAAGGCAACTGAATTTTGCCTCATGATCTTCATTAGTTGCTTAATTTCTTGGGGAACTATATCTATTTTATCATTATAAGCCTTGGAGATCATGTATTCAAATCCCTTTACAGCCACAGAACTGGCTACAGGATGTTGATGTGCATACAACTCTTTAATACAAGCTGCTCCTTTCTCTTGAACTTCAGCAAGATCGATCTTTTGCTCAACAGCAATTTGTTTTAGCTTGTCTTGAAATTTCGGATCGTTAATGATGTTCTCCATAGCTTAGCAGTTTAGGCTTTAAAAAATAGATCTGTTATTTTAGCGTTTCCTTTTTTTTTCCAGAATTTCGGGAAAAATATACTTTCTATCTTGTTAGGAAGTTCCTGCAATTCTTTGCCTTCTATATTTGCACTCAATGCATTAGCTACAGTTAGTAATACAGTTGCATTTGCACCCATACCACTATGACTTCCGTAAACCTCAATGTTTTTAATATTCTTTCTATGCGATTCTACTTCCATGCAATGCTTCCAAGGCATCACTCCATCTGTTTTTGTATAAATACAGGTTATGGGTACATCAGGTATTGTTTCTAATTCTCTAAGAAATTTCTCGTTTCTTTCTTTTAAAGATTTTCCTCTAAAAAATTCAAATACATTAATCAGTGGAGTTTCAAGATTCATTACACCCCATACCGGAGATCCTATTGTCACTATTTGTTCAACTTTTTCCGGGTACCTGTTTGCAATAATTTTGGCAAACATTCCACCACCACTCCAACCCACAAGGCTTACTTTTTCTTGATGTTTCTCATAAATTTCGTCTAGCTTTTCTATCAATTTTGGAATATAATGAGACTTTACCAGATTCACACCCAAATCCCATTTATAGGTTTTAAATCCTACAGATTTTAAATATTTTCTAACAAAAGAAGTAGAAAGGTCATTTCCTAAATAAGGAGGTATCAATAATACAGGTTTGTTTTCTCCCTTACTTCGTTTCGGAATTAAAGGGTATAAACAAAACATAGAAGACCATTCCAACAGTGCTCTTCCTTCTAGTACAATATTAAATAATGGAGGCGCCGGAATATGTAGATTTATACGAATTATTTCTTCCATAAATTTTTCAACATAATCTGCGGTATGATCCTTTTTATTGACTGTTGGCTTCTCATTACGGATATCTTCTAAGACCATTACTAAGGTCATATAATCTCTATCTGGACCTAAATCTTCACAAATTCTAATACAATCATCCAGTAAAGCTTCTAAATTTTCTTTACTCAATACAATTTTATTAACCATCCCTGTTATTGTTTTTTTATAGGGATGATCTTCAAAATTTTTAATAACCAATTGCTTTGCTTTCTTTAAGGTTACCCCATGAGAAACAGCAATTGCAACTGCCAGTTTTGTAAAAGATTTATACAATAATTTCTTTCCTTGCATATATTAATTTTGGGTTTCTATTTTCTGGTTAAGCCAGTATAAAATATCTTGTTCTACTTCTTCTTTATTTGTTTCATTTAACATTTCATGTCTTCCGCCTTTGTAAATTCTCATCGTAAGATCATTTATTCCTGCTTTTTTATATTGCTTGTGTACTCTTTTCAAACCTTTACCCATTTCGCCTACCGGGTCTTTGTCACCTGAAAAAATATAAATAGGTAAGTTTTTAGGTGTAGCATTAAAGGTTACTTGTTTATTTAACTGTTTACTGGCTTTGATAATATCTAGAAAAACACTTAATGAAAAATCTTCCGTTCTATAAGGATCTGCTTCAAAAAGATCTACTTGTTTTTCATCTCTACTGATCCAATCTAGTTTGGTTCTATTGGGTTTGAACTTTTTATTAAACTCGCCAAAAAAGAGTGATTTTAACATTTTACTTTGGTTAGCTCTACCTTTAAAAGCACTTACCATATTTGCACTCATTATACCAACAGTACCTAAGCCCTTCGTAAAACTAGCAGTCCCAGACAAAATTAATGCATCTAAATCATTACCATATTTGGTAACATATACTCTACTTAATAGAGAGCCCATACTATGCCCAAATAAAATAATTTTCTTGTTGGGATGTTCCGTTTTAATGATTGTTGTTAATTGGTGCATATCTTCAACTACATCATTAAAATAATTTTTACCATCATAAAAACCTAAGAGTTCTTTTGATTTAACCGATTTTCCATGTGCTCTATGGTCGTTGGCGTAGACTTCATAACCTTGTTTCTGCAATATTTTGGCAATGGGTTGATAGCGCCCTGCATGTTCGCCTACACCATGAGAAATTTGCACCGCTCCTTTAAAAGAAGTATCAGCATTGGCAGACCATTTATAGTAGAAAATGGATTCGCCGTCTTTTGTATTATAGGTGTCAGTTATATAACTCATCAATTATCTGGCTAAAAATTCGGTCATCAACAGCATCAATTTTGCTTTGTATTTTTCTTGTCCTTGTAACTTTATTCTTCCTTGAATTTTTAATTCTTCTAAAAGCAGTTTTCCTTTGTATAGATCGTATAAATTTTCATCATCTATTTGTATAGACGCTTTTGGTTTTAGGGCTTCTTGTTTCTTTATGATACCTTCTTTTTTTGTTAAATCAAATTGCCAATGCTCTTTTGTATTGGCTAAATTAACTTGGATTCCATACAACCCACCATACTTCTTCAAAGTTGGGTTATTCTTAATGTATTTTTTAAGTGCTGTAAAAAAAGGTGCGCTCTTGCTTTTTATAATAGCTGTGGTTGTTTTCTTTTTTCCTCTCTTTTTTATCAACTTCTCTAATTCATTAGCAGATTCTCTTATATATCGTGAAAACTTATCTGCATCGGGCATTGTATTTGCATCTGAAGTTGTTGTAATACTAACTTGCCCGTTATAACTAAAAGCGGCAATAATCAGCCCAAAACCATCAACAACCGGTGTCAATCCGAATATTGAAACAATCTTGTGTCCTTTTAAATACAATACTTCTCTAGGACCGGGAACGTTTGTAATTGTTACATTAAACGGTGGTCTGTGCAATTCCTTAATATTGTATTTACTGTATAGACCAGCAGCTAAATTTGCCAAACCAAAAGGAACGGAATCTGCCATTTTAGCAAGGCTTTTTGCTCCTACAGCTTTGTGTTTTGTTTTTCCTAAAATTGTTTGTTCTTGTATATACTCTAATCTTTCTATAGGATCTTCTATGTGTGTACCTATTTGTACAAACATATTAGAGATCTGATTATTCATTTCTTTACTCTCTTTAACTCGAATAGAAATTGGAACATTAGCGACCAACGGTTGTAAAGGTAGCTTTTCTCTTTCTTGTAAATACCTTCTTATTGCTCCTGCACATATTGCCAAGATAAGATCATTAATGCTCACACCCATCAGTTTTCTGAGTACATTTATGCGCTCAAAGGATAATATGGCTGTCCCCCAAGTTCTCTTAGGTGATATTGACCCATTAAATATGGTTTTGGGCACGGAAAATGATCCTGTGTTAAACTCTTTTTGAGTACTCATTTTTTTAGCTGCTCTGGTTTTAATCAAAGAAAATACCGTTTCGCTAACCATTTTCGGAACCTTTAATGGATTTTTGATAAAACTATAACCGCTTTTTAATAAAAGGCTAAATTCATTGGGTAAAGGTTCTGGTTCGTATGGTTTAGGAACTGGAGGTTTCTTGGCTTCACTTTTATCTTTATCGAAAAGCATTCCCATTATTCCTACTCCTGAAGCACCGTCAACCATTACATGATGTATTTTTGTAATAATGGCTACTGAGCCTTTAGGTACTTGAGGAATTTCATCAAGCCCTTCAACGAAACTTATAGACCAAAGTGGTCTTCGTAAATCCAATGGTCCACTAAACAATGAAGAAGTTAGCTCTCTCAACGTTTTCCAATTAGAAGGGTCAGGCAATTTTATTCTATTTAAATGCAGATCTAACTCAAAATTAGGATCATCTACCCAATAAGGATAATCTATATTCATGGGTACATTTAATAACCTTTGGCGAAACTTCGGAATTAAGTGTAATTTAGAAGCAATCATTTCCTTGAAATCTTCGAATACCAAAGACCCTTCAACTATAGTAAGAGTTGCAACATGCATTGGACTAGTAGGTGATTCAGCATATAAAAAGGTCGCGTCATTACCTGTAATCTGTTGAATAGAAGTATTTAATGCATTTTCTACAATTTCCTTTATTACCGCTTTCTTTGCCATATTTGCACTAATTTATCTCGTGTATGAGTTTCTTTCCCTATATAGTTAAGTGATCAATTGATTTAAATCTGTATTTGCTCAATAGGTTTATAATGTGCCTGATTACTTTACAGTCTTGCAATATAACAGTTTTTTGCAACATTTGGTGTATGGTGTTTATTTAGCATATCTTCATTACTCGTTTTCCCAACTATATTTAGTATCGTTTAATTTATGATATATAATTTTAAACTTAACTCAATAAAATATAAACCTGAGTTCGATGTAAGATTTTCTTACATCGAACTCAGGTTATAAGCTCATTTTAAGTAAAAATGACAACCTAGTTGTTATTAAAATAATGACTATGCTAAAAGAAAATGAATTATCATGTAGAACTAAAAATTGATTAACATGAAAAAAATTAGCAGTCATAACTCTCCTCTCTATCAATCAAGAATAATTTCTTCAAGAGAAAAGGTGAGTGATAAACCTCAAAATCTTTTTTCTTCAATAGATGGTTCTTTGTCTTTTTATTATCTAAAATCATTTTCAAGAATCCCTGTTTTAGAAAATGTCATGGTAAAGGGCATTTTAAAAGAGGATGGTACTTTCATTGTTTACTTTAACGGGAAAGAGTTTATTAATTTAGCTCCTGAAGTAAGGGAAAACCTAAAGTATGAATATGGACTTGGTTCTTTATTATTTCCTGACACTCTTTTTTTTAAGGGAAGTTTAATGGATGGTTTTAATTATGGCCATTTATCAGAAGAAATAAGTACCCATATTGTTAATGGGAAAATTGTTCCATTCAACAAGGCGCAACGACCCTCTTCAATTGGGAAATTAAAAAAGATCGAAGGAGTTATACATTTAAATTCAAGTTTAATAATCACACCTCAAAATAATGAATTGACTAAATTCAAAAAATATTCAAAATCAAACCTTATAGGAATTGACATTTCAATGCAATTTAAAAAAGGAGCAGCATAAATTAATTGAATAAAATTAACTCAATAAAACACACCTTTATTTAAGTAAAAATAACAACCTAATTGTTATATAAAATATATGGCTATATAAAAGAAGGATTCAAACAGTACTAAAAAAATTGTCTTATTATGAGGAAAATATTTAATCAAATATTTCTGCAATTAATTGAAAATGAAACAATTATCTCAAAGAGTAGGATGGTTAAATTCCAAATTAATTCAAATTTTTCTTACATAAATTCATTATTATTTAAATGCTTTGCATTTATAAGAATTATATAAAATTAACCATCCTTGAAAAAGCCGGTTCATATAGCATTTATAACAACTATGTTTGTAATTACTGTCATTACAACCATTTATTTAATTTATACAGGTTATACCTATTATAATACCTCTTTAGAAGAGCGATTTTATCATCCACATCACAACTGGTTCAAACCTAGCGGAATTTATGGCCAAGGTCTTGGTATTCTTGGAACGTTTATGATCACTTTTGGAGTAACTATTTATATTGCCAGAAAACGCTACAATTTTTTATCAAAATATATACGCTTAAAGTATTTATTAGAGTTTCATATTTTCTTGTGTACTTTAGGTCCAATTCTTATTCTTTTTCATACAGCTTTTAAGTTTGGAGGAATCGTATCTATTGCTTTCTGGAGCATGGTTGCTGTGGTGTTGAGTGGTGTTGCAGGACGTTTTATTTATATACAAATACCCCGTACTATTGAAGGAAGAGCACTTAGTTTAAGTGAGGTACAAGGTTTGAAAACAGATCTTTCTAAGGTGTTAGTTGAAAAATTCAATCTTCAATCAAATACAATACAAATAGTTAGCAATTTGATAAGTAAAGAAAATACTTCCGGTAATAAAAAAACACTTGGAAATTTAAGAAAAGTATTGAGTCGTAATGATTTACCTAAAAAAGATAGAAAGGCAATACTTCATATGGTAAAACATGAGATCTCTCTCTCCGGAAAAATTGCAAGATTAGAGAAAATGCAACAGCTCTTCAAATATTGGCATGTTGCACATATGCCTTTTGCCTTAATTATGCTTGTAATTGTAATAATACATGTTGGTGTTACCCTGACATTTGGATATAAATGGATATTTTAATGGAAGAAGTACTAATAGAACAAATATTAATTTATGGAATCGTATTTATACTTTGTATAAGTACTATCTATTTTTATGTTAGAAGAAAAAAAGTAAATTCACAGAAAGTCATTAAAAAAGTAGCCATTGCCAAGGAAGAAGGACTGTTTGAACCTGTTTCTTTACATCCTTATATAAACCTTAACACTTGTATTGGTAGTGCAGCTTGTATAGTGGCTTGTCCTGAAAAAGATATTTTAGGTATTATTGATGGCAAAGCAACAGTGATAAATACCACTAATTGCATCGGTCATGGGGCTTGTTTTCACGATTGTCCGGTTGAAGCAATATCACTTCGTATCGGTACAGAAACCAGAGGTATTGATCTACCTCATGTGAATGAGACCTTCGAAACGAATATGAAAGGTATTTACATTGCAGGAGAATTAGGAGGTATGGGCTTGATTAAAAATAGTGTTGAACAAGGGCAACAAGCCATGGAAAGCATTGTGAAAAATAAAAACCCTTCAAAAGAAAATGTATTAGATGTGGTTATAGTTGGTGCCGGTCCTGCAGGAATTTCGGCTTCATTAGCTGCTAAAAAACATGGTTTATCAAGTGTTACTTTAGAGCAAGATTCTTTGGGGGGAACTGTATATACTTTTCCCAGAGCAAAAATAGTGATGACTGCACCTATGAATCTACCACTATACGGTAAAGTAAAATTATATGATACTACAAAAGATGAATTATTACAATTATGGAACAAGGTAATTTCTGAACACAATTTGAAGATCATTGAACATACTAAGGCCGAAGATATTATTCCTATTCAAGATGGAACATTTAAAATCAGAACGAATACCGGCGATGAATATATTTGTAATAACGTTTTATTGGCTATTGGACGTAGAGGAACTCCAAGAAAGCTGAATGTTCCGGGAGAAGATTCGCAAAAAGTAGCGTATCGCTTATTAGAACCCAAAAGAATATTCGGTAAGAAAATAGTTGTTGTTGGTGGTGGAGATTCTGCTGTTGAATCTGCCATGTTATTAAAAGATGATAATGAAGTCATTCTTTCTTATAGAAAAGATAAGTTCGCAAGAATAAAACCTAAAAATAAAGAAAAGATTGATGAAGCCTTGGCAGATAAATCACTTACAGCAATATTCAATTCTAATTTGGTTTCAATTGATGAAGAATCAATTATGATTCAGGTTGAAGGGGAAGAAAAGCCAAAACGATTAGAAAACGATCAGATATTCATCTTTGCAGGTGGTGAAATGCCAACAAAATTCTTACAAAACGCAGGTGTCGAAATTACAAAGCGATTTGGACATATTATGAAAAAGCATAAATAACTAATTTGAACAATTTTATAAAATACATACCTATCATCATTTTAATGTTTACAACTATTAGCCATAGCCAGATATCACCTGGCGATCTATCACAAGCTCATTCCGATCTGGAAGGTATGAGCAAATGTACTTTGTGTCATGATCTTGGTGAAAAAGTATCTAATAAAAAATGTTTGGATTGCCATGACGATATACAATCTCTTTTAGGCACAAAAAGTGGCTATCACGCTAATTCCAAGGTTAAAAAACAAGATTGTTTTGCATGTCATAGTGAGCATCATGGCCGTAAATTCGATATGGTCAGGTTTGATGAAGATAATTTCAATCATGATCAAACCGGGTATGAATTAGAAGGGAAACACGAAACCGTAGATTGTAAAAAATGTCACGTCTCTGAAAACATTCAAAATAGAGATATAAAAAAAAGAAAAAATACTTTTCTGGGATTAGATGAAAAATGCCTCTCTTGCCATGATGACTATCATCAAAAAACAATGGATAACGATTGTATGTCTTGTCATAATATGGAAGAATTCTCACCTGCTTCTAAATTTGACCATGAAGACACCGATTATAAATTAAAAGGGAAACACCTTGAAGTAGATTGTATAGAATGTCATGAAGTTACTACTAAAAACGGAAAAGAATTTCAACAATTCAGTGACATTTCATTTAATGATTGTAAATCTTGCCATGACGATCCTCATAACGATCAAATTCAAGGAAAATGTATGCAATGTCATACTGAAACCTCATTTTCAACTTTTAAAGGAAAAGGAAGATTCAATCATACTAGTACCGGTTTTACCTTGAAAGGGAAACATAAAAAAATCAACTGTTTCAGCTGTCATACTAAAACGAGCAATCCTAAATTGGTATTTCAGGATAAAGTAAAGACAAAGAATGAGAATAATTGTGTAGCCTGTCATGCTGATGAACACGAAGGAAAATATGGTACTAATTGTGCCAAATGCCATAAAGAAAGTAGCTTCTTATCACTAAAAAAGATGGACTTTTTTGATCATACTGTAACCGATTATCGGTTGGAAGGAAAACATCTTGAAGTAGATTGTAAACAATGCCATAAAAAACGCTTTTCAACTCCGATAGATTTTACAGCTTGTAATAAATGTCATGACGATTATCACATGGGTGATTTTAAAGAAAATAGTGTTTCTCCAGATTGTGTAGAATGTCATTCTTTGGAAAAGGGGTTTGACTATAGTTTATATACCTTAGAACAGCACCAAACAACTACTTTCCCTCTTGAAGGCGCGCATAGTGCAACACCTTGTTTTGCATGTCATATTAGTGAAGATGATAAAAGATGGACTTTTAAAAATTTAGGTTCAACATGTATTGATTGCCATAAAGATTCGCATGAGGGAACTATAAGTAAAAAATATTATCCTAAACAAGATTGTAAAACTTGTCATATCAATGATACCTGGTCAACAGTAACTTTTGATCATAATAAGACTGATTGGACACTCACAGGAAAACATAGTAATGTAGATTGTAGAGAATGTCATTTTGATAAAGGGGAAAATAATACCCTGATTAGTCAGAAATTTAAAGGATTAGATACTAAATGTATAACCTGTCATGAAAATATTCATGGCGACCTGTTTACTTTCAATGGAGTAACTGATTGTACAAGGTGTCATGTTACTGATAGTTGGTTTCCTAAAAAGTTTGATCATAATAATACTGCTTTCCCGCTTAAAGGGCAGCATGCAGAAATAGAGTGTAAAGAATGTCACAAAGTGAGTGTTGTAGACGGTAAAAATAAAATTATATATAAAATAAAGAAATTTGAATGTATAGACTGTCATCAATAATAGTTTTTTTATTGGGAATTTTACCAATACTGGCTCAATCACCACATGGTGAAGGGCTAGCAATCAATTGTGCAAAATGTCACAATGCTTCGGGTTGGTCAATAGATCATAATACTATTAAATTTGATCATAATACAACAGATTATAATCTTGAAGGGACACATGCTCAAACAGATTGTAAACAATGTCATGAAACATTGGTTTTTAACAAAGCTCCATCTGATTGTGTTTCTTGTCATACAGATGTACATAATATGTCTGTTGGTAATGACTGTGTAAGGTGCCATACATCACAAACTTGGTTAGTAGATAATATTCCTGAAATACATGAAGAAAATGGTTTTCCCTTAATAGGTGCGCACAGTAATTTGAGTTGTGTTGACTGTCATACTTCTGAAACAAATGTAAGGTTTGCAAGTATAGGAAATGAATGTATCAGTTGTCATCAAGATGATTTTACAAGTGCTCAAAGCCCTAATCATGAAACCGCTAATTTCTCAACCAATTGTATAGAGTGTCATGATCCGCTTGGAGTTAGCTGGGATACAGAAATTGTGAATCACGATTTCTTTCCACTTACCTTAGGGCATGATATTCAAGATTGTAGTCAATGCCACACTACCAGTAATTTTTCTGATGCAGACCCAAATTGTGTGACTTGCCATCAAGATGATTATGCCGGTACACAAGACCCCAATCATCAAAATTCAGGATTTTCAACAAATTGTGTAGCATGTCATACTACAAATCTGGGGTGGTCTCCGGCAAATTACAGTAATCATGATTTCTTTCCGCTTACATTAGGGCATGATATTCAAGATTGTAATGAATGTCATACTACCGGTAATTTTTCTGATGCAGATCCTAATTGTGTGAATTGTCATCAAGATGATTATGCAGGTACACAAAACCCAAATCATCAAAGTAGCGGATTTTCTACTGACTGTGTGAATTGTCATACCATAAATCCGGGGTGGACACCTGCTGTAATTAATCATGACTTTTTTCCACTTACCTTGGGGCATGATATACAAGATTGTAATGAATGTCATACCACAAGTAATTTTTCTGATGCTAATCCTAATTGTGTGACCTGTCATCAGGATGATTATAACAGCACCCAAGATCCAAATCATGTAAGTTCCGGATTCTCTACTGATTGTGCTTCTTGCCATACCACAAATCCGGGATGGGCACCAGCGAATGTCAATCATGACTTTTTCCCACTTACTTTGGGGCATGATGTACAAGATTGTAATCAATGTCATACCACCGGTAATTTTTCTGACGCTGACCCTAACTGTGTAATCTGTCATCAAGATGATTATAATAACACCAATAATCCGAATCACCAAGCTGCTCAATTCCCTACAGATTGTGTAGTCTGTCATACAACCAACCCTGATTGGACGCCTGCTACTTTCAATCATGACGGGCAATATTTCCCAATTTATAGTGGAAAACATAGAGATAAATGGAACGAGTGTATCGATTGTCATACAGATCCTAATAATTTCTCCGTACTCTCATGCTTTAAATGTCATGGGCAATCAGAAACAGATAATGATCATAGTGAAGTCTCAGGTTATACTTATGATAGTAATGCCTGTTTGACTTGTCATCCTAATGGTGATAACTAAAAATTTATGAAATATAATTTTATTTTCATACTATTTTTGATTGGCATTAGTTCAAATATTTTTGGACAAAATAAAGATCAACAACTCATTGTAAAAGTCTCATTTGTAACATCGAAAAATGTATATGTAAAATTTGATAATACTAAAGATATCAATAGTGGTGATACTTTATATTTGTCGGACAAAAAGACAGCTTGTTTATTGGTAAAAAGTAAATCTTCAAGTTCAGCTGTTTGTTCAACATTAAATAATTGTGAAATTAAAAAGGGTGATGAAGTTTTCTACTTTATTAAAGCTGATGAAAATATAATTGAAGATAAGCCTATTGATGAAAATATAGATTCCGTTGAAACTAAAAAAGAAAAGAGGGAAGAATCAAAGTATAAATCAGAATTTCGGGGAAGAATTTCGGTAGCTAGTTATAGTACATTATCAAGTATAAGAGATGACAGGCATAGAATTACATCACGCATTTCATTAGACGCTAAACATATTAATAATTCTAAATTTTCTTTTCAAACATATGCAACATACAGAAAAAATATAAATACAGGTGAAAGTAATAATTTTCAAAAAAATGATAAAATTAATGTCTATGATCTAGCTTTACGATATGATGCCAATCCTACATTATCTTTAATAATTGGTAGAAAAATAAATTCAAAAATATCATCAATAGGCGCTATTGATGGTTTACAAGTTGAGAAATATCTTGGCAAAAATTATGTTGGTGTCATAGCCGGGTTTAGACCAGATATTTTTGATTATGGTTTTAATTCAGATCTATTTGAATATGGTGCCTATTTTGGCAGAAGAACAGATCATAAGAATTTTTACTCTCAAACAACCTTAGGATTTATTGAGCAAAGAAATAATAGTGAAATTGATAGAAGATATACCTATTTTCAGCATTCAAGTACTATATTTAAAAAATTAAATGTTTTCTCATCATTGGAGTTAGATATTTATAATAAAGTAAAAGATGTATCCAGTAATGATATTAGGCTCACAAATTTATTCACATCAGCGAGATATAGGTTTAGCAGACAATTAGATTTAAGTCTATCATATGATTCTAGAAAAAGAATTCTATATTATGAAACTTTTCAAACTCAAATTGAGCGATTACTTGATGATGATATAGCCAGGCAAGGTGTTAGAGTAAGACTCAATGTAAGACCCAAACAAAATCTAAATGTCGGAGCTAGTTATAGTAAAAGGTTTCAAAGTAATAATGAAAATAAATCAGATAATATTTATACATATTTAAGCCTGACAAACCTTCCGGGAATTGGCGGTAGAATTTATCTGAACTATAATGTGAATTCATCAAATTATTTAGAGAGTAACGTATTATCTTTAAGGCATTCTAGAACTTTTTTTAAAAATAAGTTGAATGCAGATTTTTATTTTAGATTTGTAAATTATACATATCTGAATAGTAATGTAGCTCTTAGTAATGGAACACTTACGCAAAGTTATTATGGTACAAACCTTTCGTTAAATATTAACAGAGGGCTTGTGTTCAGTGTATCAGGCGAATTTTCAAATAGTAGCCTGGAAAATAATTATAGAATATATACCAGACTTGTAAAACGGTTTCATAAGAAGAAAAGAAAAAAATAAATTATGCAAACAAAATTCAAATTAGTAATCATTTCAACTTTCATTTTATGTGTTGTTTTTTCGTGTAAAAAAAGCCCCAAGGTCATTTCATCAGATAATAATACTACCGAAAAAAGTACCGGCGTTTTTTCTGACGAGCCTTCAACAGAATCAAGCGCTAATACCAATCAATCTTTTACAGATGATCTACACAAAGTTGTTGTAAATGAAGTATTACCTACCAAAAGGTATGTATATTTAAATGTTAATGAAGGAGAAAAGCAATTTTGGATTGCAACCAGAAAACAAGATGTCAGTAAAGGAAAGACCTATTTTTATAAAGGAGGTTTACTTAAAACAAACTTTGAAAGCAAAGAATATAACAGGGTGTTTGAAACAGTTTATTTAGTTTCAAATTTAGTGGAAGAAAATCACTCAATCAATACCGGGACTTTAAATAAAAGTAGCTCAAAACCAGTACAAAACGCCACATCAAAAGTTGTGATACCAACCCATACTGAAGAGATCATTGAACATAAAGGTTCTATAAAAATTGCTGAATTGGTCAAAAACCCGAAAAAGTATGAAGGAAAAACCATTCAGATTAGCGGGAAATGTGTGAAAATAAATCCCGGTATTATGAATAGAAACTGGATACACCTTAAAGATGGAAGTAAAGACGACTATGACCTTGTAGTCACTTCTGATACATTTATACAAGAAGGCTCAATTATTACAGTAAAAGCACTAGTATCACTAAATAAAGATTTCGGAGCAGGTTATAAATACGATTTGATCTTAGAAAATGGTATTATTGTTA
>CAYXAZ010000034.1:0-33190 GCA_964463085.1 uncultured Flavobacteriaceae bacterium
TTAAGATTATTAAAAAAGAAGAATCATTAGGGTTCCCAATTTACTTTTTACGATTACAGAAATGAAATTATTTATAAACAAAGGCTATACACAAATCACTAATCTAATTTTACCTAAGAAATATACAATTATCTTCTACATTATATTTATTTCTTTTTTTAGCATAAGCGCCTCTAATGCACAAACGTATTTACAATCAAGAGTAGGCTATGTACATCAGCAATATAAACCACTTAATCCAGAAATATTGAATCGTGATGAACACGATTACCTTGGTGGTTTTCTGTTAGATTTTGAGATTGGGAAACAATTAAAAAGAAAAAAAATAACTTTTCTGTTTGGAGCAAGAATTCAGCAAATAAAAGAATATGTAAAAGGAATATATACACAATATCAAATAAATCCTGAAGCAGATATTAATGTATATCAAACTTCTATTTTATTAACAGCAGGTTTAAAAACACCAATAGTTGGAAAAATGACTTTACAATTTCAATTAAATTTTGGACCTAAATATACCTTATGGTATCAAGATGGAGAGTTTAAATAATCCTTTTGGAGATATAATTTACCTTTAGATATTGGGCTTGAATATCCTTTAAATAAAAAATGGAATTTTGTGGGAGGAACTTCTATTTCAATGCCAATATATATTTCTCGCACATACATCTTTTACTGTGGAATCATTACAAAACTCTAAAATCAAAACAATGTTAAAATCAAAAGAAAACACAATTATTATTTTCGTCTTAATCATATTCTTGGGTTGCGGCACACATAAACCTCAATTTAAAGGCGAACCTTTTGAAAAACATATAACATTAGAAGGGACAGGGTTTTCGCAACAAAGATTAGATTCACTTACTAACTATCTAAAAAACAATCTTGAAACAACAGGAATGTTAATTTTGCAAAATGGCAAAATTCTGTATGAGTATGGAGATATAGAAGAGGTAAGTTATATTGCTTC
The DNA here is from genome assembly GCA_964463085.1 of uncultured Flavobacteriaceae bacterium. GTDB lineage: Bacteria > Bacteroidota > Bacteroidia > Flavobacteriales > Flavobacteriaceae > Aureibaculum. The sequence goes on from CAYXAZ010000034.1 coordinate 971, forward strand.
TTGTAGAAAAAGTGTGTTGAGTATTTTATATGGCAAATATGTTGAAAATGGAACTATTGATTTAAACCAAACCATTGGAGAAATTGGAATTGATGAAAATGATAGTTTGTTACCACAAGAAAAAGAAGCAACCGTTAATGACATCATAACTTCAAGGTCAGGTGTTTTTTATATTCCTGCAAATGGTGGATATGATGAAAAAAACATTTTAAAAAGAGGTAGTGTAAAACACGGAGAATACTTTGTCTATAATAATTGGGATTTTAACGTTGCTGGTTACATTTTAGAACAAAAATCTAAAAAAGATGTTTACCAAGAAATTGAAGAGCAACTTGCAATTCCGCTCGGGTTTCAAGATTGGAACATAAAAAATCAAAAGAAAAAAAATAATAAAAGTAAATCTAGATACCCTGCTTATCATATTTATATATCAATTAGAGATATGGCAAAAATCGGACAACTTATGCTTAATGAAGGAAAATGGAACGGAAAGCAATTGATTTCAAAAGATTGGATTAAAAAAATTACAACTACAGTAACACCAACTAAAATTGTAAATGAACGCTATGGACTGAATGAATCAAGTCCTTATCAATTTTCTTATGGTTATATGTGGTGGTTAATTGATAATTTTAGATATAATCCAGATTTTGATGAAGCTTATACAGCAAGTGGTTGGGGTGGTCAATTTATAACTGTTATTCCCAAATTAAATATTGTAGTAACACATAAATATAAAGTTCCAACATTAGTAAATTGGGGCCTAAAGTCAGGAGGAGTTGGGAATGGTACTTTTTGGCAATTATTGTATGATTTTATTAAATCAGAAAACGAATAAAATACTGTGGGCAACAAGCCGTATAAAATTAATGCGTATTTACAAAGTCCGAAAAAAATTAAATTTTGCATTCAGCGGAAAAATAAGATAAAATTATAAAAACAAACGTAAGAATTTTATACCAAACGTTGGAATGCATTCGATCTGTCCTGCTAAACCAAATTGACAAAACGCTAGTACTAACCAACAGCGTTTAACAGGACGTCAGACTGCGCAAAAACTTAAGCCCTAGCTATTCAAATAAGAATAATCGCGAAGCAATTTTTCAAAATATAGAAGGTATTTCTATACTAACACAAACTTGACTAAAAAAGTAACATTTTATTTATACTTTTTTAATAGAAATTGTATATTTGCCACCGCAAAGACAAATAAAATTTGTTTTTAAATAGTTCTTTTTGACTTTAGTGTGCAATTCGGTGAACAGCATGCTGTTAAAAGTGTTTAAAACATTACAATATAGTGGGTTACAGAATTTAAATTAATCCTGCCACCCCGACAAAGGTTATATCATATGACATCAATTAAATGTTAATTTAATGGTTCTTAAGCATTTAATATTTTTTGATTTCATATGATATGCTTTAATCTTGAAAAAAAAGTTACCTATTCGGTTACCTGACCGTTTATCTTTTTTTCATATCTTTTATTTCAGAAAGCAGGACTTTCTATGTGATTTGACTTTCGTTAAGAATTATTTATTTAAACGAAAGAAAAATGAAAACTTCAAAAACATTCAAAATTCTTCTTTGGCGAAATACAACCAAGAGAATGAACAATCTTGCTCCTATTTATGCAAGAATTACGGTCAATGGTAAACGGGCTGAAATCAGTTTAGGGACAATTATATGCTATTTTCAATTTATAAAAATATATGATAATAAATAATCTAAATTAAGTTATGACTTAGTCATATATTATATTCAATTAATCAGTAAAATATATTAACTTTATTCAAAATTAGAATAAATACTTGAGTAAATAAATATGAAAAATATTATAATTGCAACCCTATCCTTAATATCCATAACTGCCATTGCACAACATGATGGTTGGAATATTTCAACAAACAGCACAAAAAATTACACTGGTATTGTAGTAGCCAATGGTCGTATCGGTATTTTACCTTCTGAAAAACCCTTTGAAGTAAAACATATAATTTTAAATAATGTATATGACAAAGCAGATTCATTAGGTGTTAGCAAAATTTTGCTTGGGATGAATTTCGGGAATCTTGAAATTGAAATTGACGGTGAAAGAATAACTGCAAATAATAGTAGTGATTGGAAACAAACCTTAAACATGAAAGAAGCAGGTTTTACTACTTCATTCAAATTTAAGGATAAAGCCCTAGTTTTTTATACATTATATGCACTTCGTAATGTACCGTATGCTGGTTATATAGATGTTAATATTAAAGCTAAAGAAAATATTGAAGTAAAGGTTACGGGAAAAATAGAAACTCCTGTTGAATATCAAAATCCTATGAGTTCGTTTAGAATTTTAAAAGATTTAGAAACAACAATGCCTATTCTTCAAACGGTTGCTAAAAGTAGATTGGGTAAACATACTGTTGGAACATCAGCAACTTTTATTTGGCATGATATTAATTCTACCAGAGAACACCAACGACCAAAATTGGTTCACAACAAAGTTTCTGAATACGACAATAGATTGTCTTTTGAAAAAGAAATAAAAAAAGATACTTCATTGGACTTCGCTTGGACAGCAGCTGAGTGCTCAACGCAAGATTTCTTTGACCCTCAATCTGAATCTGAACGATTTGTTATTTTTAATTTATTGACACCAAAAAAAGATTTGCTAAATCAACACAAAAATCTTTGGAAGGAATTGTGGGAAGGAGATATCATTATTGAAGGCGATTTACAGTCGCAACAAGATATACGTTTAGCACTTTATCATTTATATGCGTTTGGGAGAGGCGACTCTGATTTAAGTATTTCTCCGATGGGATTATCTTCTCAAGGTTATAATGGGCATATTTTCTGGGATACAGAATTGTGGATGTTTCCTCCACTATTAGTCTTAAATCAAGATATTGCAAGATCTCTAGTAAATTACAGGTCAGACCGATTGGATGTAGCCAAAAAAAAAGCAATCAATTTTGGATATAAAGGTGCTATGTTTCCTTGGGAAAGTGATGATACAGGAGAAGAAGCAACTCCGGCTTGGGCTTTAACCGGTACATTTGAACATCATATTACAGCAGATGTAGCCATCGCGTTTTGGAATTATTATAGGGTAACTAAGGATAAGCAATGGTTAGTTGAAAAAGGGTATCCTGTTTTAAAGGAAGTAGCTGATTATTGGGTTAGCCGTTCCACCAAAAATTCAGATGGAAGTTATTCTATTAAGAATGTTGTAGGTGCCAATGAATTTGCACCAAATGTAGATGATAATGCTTTTACGAATGGTTCTGCTATTACAGCATTGCAATTTGCCAACTTAGCTGCAAAAGAACTAGATATTAACCACAGTGCGGATTGGAAAACAGTTGCTGATGCTATAAAAATTTATAAATTTTCTGATGGAACCACAATGGAGCATAGCAAATACAAAGGGGAAATAATAAAACAGGCGGATGTAAATTTATTAGCTTATCCTTTAAATATTGTAAATGACAAAGAGACATTACTTAAAGACCTGAAATACTACGAACCTAAGCTTGCTAAAGAAGGACCTGCTATGGGAAAATCTGTTTTCGCAGTTATTTATGCCCGCCTTGGTGACGCAAAAAATGCTTTTCGATTATTTAAGGATAGTTATGAACCCAATAAAAGACCTCCTTTTGGTGCATTGTCAGAATCTGCAACGAGTAATAACCCCTATTTTGCAACAGGTGCGGGTGGTATGCTTCAGACTGTATTATTTGGTTTTGGAGGATTACATTTAACTGAAGATGGTATTGTTCAAAAGAATCCTATTCTTCCAAATGAATGGAAATCATTGACGATTACCGGTGTAGGTTTAGATAAAAAAACGTATTTTGTAAAGTCAAAATAGGTACTAATTCTATATTAAAAGTAGAACTTGGTCATACCGGAAGGCTGTATGCCAACCACATATATTATTTTTGTACATAAACCTGCTAATTAAAAGTATCAATGTACAGGTGAGTTAAAAAAATGTTATTTGAATAACTTAATATATAAATTATGACTGATAATAATTTACATATCAACTCCGGAGATCAATTGTCTCCACGATCAATTCTAACCTGGCGGATAGTTCAAACGTTGGTTTGGCTTGTAGGGATGGTAATTATCTTCTATTTGATATTTTATCCGACTATCGGTATTCACTTATTTTGGAACATTTTAATTCCTATTGCACCGGCACTTTTTGTTGTTGCAGTAGGAGTGTGGAGAAACGTTTGTCCAATGGCGTCAACTGCGTTGCTCCCAAGGCATATGGGTTTTTCAAAAAGAAAAAAACTAACCATTGCACAAACAGGTAAATTGAACCTGATTGCCGTAATTGCTCTATTTTTAATCGTACCCTTACGTCATGCTATATTTAATATGAATGGATTGGCTACGGCTATATTATTAATATCCTTAGGATCAATAGCAGTAATTGCAGGTTTATTTTATGAATGGAAAAGTGCGTGGTGTTCGGGTCTATGTCCGGTTCATCCGGTGGAAAAATTATATGGACTGAAAAATAAGTTATTGTTACCAAATACCCATTGCAATAAATGTTACCGTTGTACAACTCCATGTCCTGATTCAACTCCTAGTATTAATCCCCTTTCTTTAAAAAAAACAACTTATCATAAAATAGCAGGATTTCTTATGATAGGGGCGTTCCCGGGATTTGTATGGGGATGGTTTCAGGTTCCTGATTACCCCGGAATAACAAACATTGAACAACTTATTGCTATTTACAAACTGCCCATATCAGGTCTTTTTATTACAAGCGTTTTATTCTTGATACTGAAGATATTTTTACAGGAGAAAGTCTTAATTGCAATTTTTTCTGCCACAGCTGTTTCTTGTTATTATTGGTTTAGACTGCCCGCTTTATTTGGGTTTGGTATTTTTCCGGGTGATGGAATGCTTATTGATTTAACTGAATTATTGCCGGAATGGTCAATAACAGTTACTGTTGTTGCTATAACCCTTTTCTTTTTCTGGTGGATCGTTTTTAGTAAACAAAACAAAATTAGTTGGGAAATCAGGCCTGCTTACGCTGATTTGAGAATAAAACTCTGAAAACATCGGTATAACAAAAAAATAAATAACCTGTTACTGCTAGCCAGGTAGATACGATTTATAATCAGAATATCATTAATAAATTCTTTCTCCTGATTTTTTATCAAAAAAGTAGGCCTTATTTAAATTCAAATAAATATCAGTATTCGATTTGAGAATCATTTCAACCTCTGATCTAAATTTGGCAACTATTTCTAAATGGTGGTAGTCAAAGTATACTAATTTTTCATTCCCTAAAATTTCAATGGCAACTATTTTTGCATTTAACTTAATAAAATTTTCTAGCTGCCCCTCTTCCCATCGTATATTTTCAGATCTAATTCCTAAACTAATATTTTTTCCAGCATAGTCTTTTAGATGCTTCAATTTTAGTTTTGACAAATCGAAAGTAGTTCCTGTTTCACTTTTGAACTCAAGTTTATTATTTTGAATTTCAAGACTTCCATCCATAAAATTCATTTGAGGAGTTCCTATAAATCCTGCTACAAACTCATTATGTGGATTGTTAAATAATTCTATTGGAGTATCAATTTGCATAATATTACCATCTTTCATTACAATAATCCGTTGCCCTAATGTCATTGCTTCAACCTGATCATGGGTAACATAAACCATAGTTACATTGAGTTCTTCGTGTAATTTTGCCAATTCAACACGCATTTTACTTCTTAATTTTGCATCTAAATTGCTCAACGGTTCATCAAACAAAAATACATCCGGACGTCTCACTATTGCTCTACCAATTGCAATTCTTTGACGTTGCCCACCAGACATTTTACCAGGTTTTTTTTCTAAGAGAGATTCTATATTTAAGGTTTTAGCAACAGCTAATACACGTTTTTTTATTTCATCTTTTGGTACTTTTTTGATCTTTAATCCAAACGCCATATTTTCATAAGCATTCATATGTGGATATAAGGCATAATTTTGAAAAACCATAGCAATACCACGATCACTTGCTGCAATATCATTTACTTTTTTATCTCCTATAAAAAGTTCACCATTGGTAATTTCTTCAAGTCCGGCAATCATTCTTAAAACCGTAGATTTTCCACATCCAGATGGACCAACCAGCACCATAAATTCTTTATCTTTTATTTCACAACTTATTCCTTTTACCGCTTCTGCACCACCTTTATATACTTTGCTAATATTTGATAATCTTACTTCTCCCATAATTGTATTGCTTTAACAGTTCTAATAAAATAATCTTTTTTTAAATTAATGGATATAATGGTCTACCTGAAAGCGGATCTTGAGGATATTTTTCACATAACTCAGATAAAATATCTTCATGTGTAATGGCTACATTCATTACCGTATCGTTTCCTCCATAATAGATATGAATATCTCCATTATCTTTTCTAATTGCTCCACAACAAAAAACAACATTCGGCACATGCACATAGCTGTCATCTGCTACAATACAGTCAGATTTAGAAGGAAATAATATAGGAATATTTGACACTTTCACTTGTTCTGGTGACTGTAAATCATGCAAAGCTATACCCAAAACATACGGATTTCCATCCATGGTACCTCTAACTCCATGAAAAATATTTATCCAACCATGTTTAGTTTTTATAGGCGTTGCACCAGGGCCAATTTTATCAGAAAAACTACTTGGCCCATCATTTTGTAATAAAATTGGCTGCTCAGGAATATCCCAATCACCTTTTTCTACATTGTTTACAGTACCAATTCTTATTTGCTTATAAATGCCTCCTGTATGTGCCCGTGTATTGTCATTCGGACGAAACAACCCATAATATTTTTCATTTATTTTTTCCGGAAATAAAACTACATTTCTCATATCGGCTCTTAAAAGGGGCCCATGACGTTTAAATGATTTAAAATCTTTGGTTGTAGCCAATGAAACTCTAACTCTATATGCAATTGATGCATGATATGCACTGTACGTTATATAATAGATCTCGCCAATTTTACTAATTCTCGGATCCTCAACTCCTCCCTGTTCGTTTTCAATTAATTCATAAATATCTGTCCCTTTTGCAAAATCATCATTTTCATTACAAGCCATCATAGCTGGCTTCTCATCTACACACCAATTATCCAATCCATTTTTACTTCTTGCTATTCCTAATACTGAAATCCCATTCCGTAAATGTGATCGAAATAGCATAATAATTTCATCATTATATTCAGTTATTCCCGCATTATGAACTGTTATCACTTGTAATTTAGGGTCTGTCCAAACTTTATTAACTTCTTTAGAAGTTAAAATTGGATTGTTCTTATACCTTAAAACGGGATTAGATAAATCTATCTTATGCATCAATTATTTTAATTTTTTAGTCTTCAACAAAATCATCAAACCTTCTATTGTTGATTCTGCTCCTGAATTTTTACTAATTTTATCTTTACTTTTAATACCGTCAAAATAAATTCCTGTTGCAGAATCATACATGTTGCCTTTAGCAGCATTATTTCCAGACAACCATGATCCTAATTCTTTTGTCAGTATTAAATATTTTTCTTTTTTTGAATAGTGATAAGCTTCAGATGTTGCCCAAACCATTGGGCGTAACCCATAAACAATCTGAGGGTATTGATTTCTCTTTATTTCAGTATAGCTATTATCTTCAATTTTCTTTATCCAAAAAGCCTCTGCAAAACCATTTTCTAATACATATGGGTAAAAGTTGTCAATCTCCTTAAGCGCACTGTCTATATAGGCTTGATCATTAAATTGTTGTCCTGCTTTTAATAGTGCATATGCCTGATTATTTCCCCAAGCATGCCATAGATTTTGCCAGCTTAAAAATGCACCATAAGGATAGCTATCAGCATCTCCTTTTTGCATGAGCATAATTCCTTTTGCCAAAGCATCTATCAATAATTTAATATCATTATCAGCTGTTCTTTCATAATTTTTTAATAAGCCAAGTATCAATAATGCTGATTGATCAGAAGCATATTTTTGAGGTAACCAAGTAGGTACTTCTATGGTTTCAATAATTTCTGTTTTTAAGTTTATTATTGGAAGCTCTCTCTTTATATTTACTAATACTTTTTCTAATGCTGTTTCAATTCTGCTAGCAAAATCCTTATCAGATTTTAATAAATCATATGCAGATTCTAAACCCCATAAAGCTCTAAACGACCACCAATTTAGTTCGGCTACTGAGGTTTTATAAGTTGTATTAATAGATAGATCATTCCAAATAAAATTATTAAAATATCCGTTTTCATGCTGCATTTGTAAAACAAACTCAGTCAATTTTTTTAGCTTATCAAAAGCTTCACCATCTTTTTTATTCTCTTTTAAATATTCTGATAACATCACTATTGCTCTAGCTACATCATCAACACAGGTAAAACCTTCTTTGGGTTCAATTTCAAATTCATAATCTGGATATTCACTATAAATATGAACTATACCTGCTTTTTTTCCATTAAAATCTATTTCTTTATATAAATGGTTAAAATGATCAAAATTGACATTATCATTTAAAACAGGTACTGCTTTTTTATTTTTAGTACATGATACAAAGGTCAAAAGAATTATAATGATGGTTAGTATGTTCTTTTTATTTTTAAACAACACGCTCCTTTTTAGCAACTGATTTATATACATCCATTTCGCTTATAATTTCTTCTATATTAATAGTAGCAAATGTTGAAGCAGAATCAGACATCGCATATGGCAAAATTAAATTTCCTTCATGAATCATTGAACCACAGGAATAAACAACATTGGGAACATAACCTTCACGTTCATTTTCATTAGGAGATAAGAGTGGCTTGTTGAGTTTCATAATAATTTTTGAAGGATCTTCTAAATCTAGCAAAATAGCTCCTAAAACATATTTTCGCATAGGTCCAACAGCATGGATAATTAATAACCAACCATGTTTCGTTTTTAATGGAGAACCACAATTGCCTAATTGTACGTATCCCCAATCATCTTGTGGAGTCATTATGACTTTATAATCATTCCAAATAAATAAATCATCTGAATACATTATGGAAATATTTTCACCTCCTTGTCTGCCAATCATCACATATTTTTCATTAATTTTTTCAGGAAAAAGAGCCATTCCTTTATCACTTACAGCAGACCCATACATTGAGCGAGCTTTAAAATGAACAAAATCTTCTGTAAGAATTAATTGTGGTGAAATTTTATGTCCGTCATAAGCCGTATAGGTTCCAATATATTGTGTTTTTCCATTTTCGGAAAATGCCACAAAACGGACATCTTCCATTCCCATAGATTCTCCTATAGCGTTCGGGAAAATTACACGTTCGCAGATAGGTGCATTTCCATCTGTTGTAACATCATAATTTGTATCTAAAACATGAAATAATTGTTCTTGAGTTGTTTTATTAAAAGTTGAAAAGGAATTCGATCTCTTTTTTTCCAGATAATCATCATAAGTAAAATTATCCTCAAAAACTTCTAATATAGATTGGTCAAAATCATTTAGCAATGCCGTATTTTTTAGAATGTTTTTCTTATGATAATCTTTACTTAGATCTTTTTCTGAACAAGAAGTGTAGCCTGTCTCTTCATCTAACTTTATCGTTCCATCTTTATCAACTATTCCACTTCTAAATTCAATAGAAGAAATGTGCCCTTCACCAACAGATCTTAAACTTAAAACAAAACGTTTTTCGCCTTCATTTAATCCATTTTGGTTAGGATGTTCAACTATTGACGGATTAAAAAGTGCGGCAGATTGAATGGAGTATTCTTTAGAAAAATAAGATCCAATCACCAAACTTTTAATTTCTGAAATTAGTGCATCATTGGTGATCAGATGTTGCACTTTTCTAAAATTTATTTTTACATAATGTTCGAAATTTCTATGTCTAAATTCAAAATTCTTTTTGATCTCTTCATAAATTGTACAAAGTTCATTTTCATGAATAGACATGACAGTATCAAGTAAACGATTTACTCTACTTGTATTGTTTGTATTGACTCCTAAATCTAAAAAATTTATAATAACCCGTTTAGGATTCGCCTTAATTTGAATGTTTGATCTATTTACGTGCATTAATTTATTTAATAATCTGATTTATATTTATTCTTTAATTCCTGAACTCGCCATACTTTGTATAAAGTATTTTTGAAAAAACCCGTAGGCAATCATAATAGGTAATGCTAAAACAACTGCTGCTGCTAATTTAACACCTAACTGAGCTTCTGATCTCCCTCCTACAGAAAATAAGGTAACCATTTGAGGCATTGTCATTAAGTTTTCATCTCTTATTACAATCAATGGCCATAATACTTCATTCCATGAATTCATAAATGATAAAATCCCTACAGTAACAATTGTAGGAATAATATTTGGAAATAACACTTGAAAAATAATTCTAATTTCACTGCAGCCATCTATCCTTGCTGCATCAATTAAGGCTTGCGGAATTGTCATGAATGCCTGTCTGAACATTAAAATTGCAAAAGCATTTAACATAAACGGAAGTATTAAAGCTGCATAGGTATCAACCAATCCTAATTTTACCATTGTTATATAGTTGGGAATTAAAGTGATTTGGAATGGCAATGTCATTGTAAAAATAATGATATAAAAAATAGCTTTTCTTCCTTTAAACTCCATTTTTGCAAGTGCATATCCTACCATTGAACAAAATGTTATAACTCCGGCCGTTGTTATTGTAGCTGTAATTATACTATTTATAAAAGCCTTTCCAATAGGAATTTTTGAGAACATCTGAGTATAACTGTGCCAAGAAAAACTGGAAGGCAAAAACGTTAAATTTCCTATTTCACTCTCTGGTGCTAATGACGCCACAACCATCCAATAAAATGGATATAAAAAAGTTAATGATGCAATAATCAATAAGGTATATATTAATATCTTTTTTTTCATAATGTAACTTTATTGAATAATTAATCTTCTCCTTGTTCTATATATCTCTTTTGAATAACTACTACACCTAAAATTAACATCGCAAAGAAAAATCCTAAGGTAACAGAGTATCCCATGTGGAAATATTGAAATGCTTGTTTATAGATATACAATACTGAAGACATCGTACTGCTTAATGGTCCGCCACCTGTCATAATATAGGGTTCTATAAATAATGAAAAACCTCCTATAGTCGATAAGATCACAACCATAAATATGGTTGGGTTAATCATAGGTAATGTAATCTTTTGAAACTTTTGCCAATGAGTTGCTCCTTCTATGGATGCTGCTTCGTAATAATGAGGAGGAACTGTTTGAAGCCCTACTAAAAATAATATCACATAGAGACCTACATTCTTCCAAGTAGCCATAAGAGCAATAGATCCCATGGCTATATTAGGGTCAATTAACCACCCCACTTTGTTCAATCCAATAGAGATTAACATTCTATTGAATAAACCCGAGTCATACCCAAATAATTGTTGCCACAATATGGTAACCACAACTCCAGAAACGATTACAGGAAGGAAAAAAGCTGCTCTAAAAAACCCTTTCAATTTTATATTTTGATTTAAAAATTCTGCCAAAGCCAATGAAATTATTATTTGTAATGGGATATGGATAATTAAAAACTTAAATGTATTACTTAAAGATTTCCAAAACATTCGATCATTAAACATTTTACTATAATTGCTAAATCCTTTAAATTTCATTGGAGAGATAATGTTCCATTCATGAAAAGTAAGCACTAAAGAAAATAGTACAGGAAAAGCTACAAATACAATAAAATGTATAATGTAGGGAGACACTAAAATATATGGAAGCCATTTCTTTTTCACGTCTTAGTTCTTTAATAAGTTATCTACCGCTTTTGCAGCATCTGCAATAGCTTTTTCAGGTGTCTTCTTATTATAAATTACACAAGCTTCATATTCTTGTGATATAATATCAAATACTTCTACTATTACTTCACAATTATCAACTCCTTTTACATAATTTGCCTGTTGTGCAAAGGTTTTCATTTTTGGATGAATTTTAAAATACTCCTTAAATACGCTATCTGTTACTAAATTTTTTCTATTAGGTAATTGTGTGGTGAATTCTAATAGTTTCTTATCCCCTTCTTTATCTATCAAGGTTTTTATAAAATCCCATGCTTTTTGAGGCTGTTTACAGGTATTAAAAATTACTATGTTTTTAGGGTCTGAATATGTGTAAACTAATCCTTCATGGTTATCAGGTACTTGTATTGGAAAAAAATCAAACTCAAAATCTTCTCGTTGTTTAAATTTATTTACATGTCTTATATCCCAAGGTCCCGTCCATCTGGTAAGTAAATCTTCTGTTATAAACCGATCTTGCCCTGCTGTTAAACGCTCTTTAGAAAAATATTCTTCTTGATATAGCTCTTGTAAGAATCGGAAAACGCCTATAGCATGTTCATTATTAAATACGGCTTTATTGTCTTTAATTAATGCACCTCCATTGGAAGCTGCTATGTATAATGGATAAAAATTCATGAGTCGTTCATACCATATCACTTTTACTGCTGTATAGCCAACCCATTGATCTACATATCCATCATCATCCTTGTCTTTTTTAATAGCTTTTCCTGCTTGTAAAAAAGCATCATAAGTGCTAGGTAATTTAGTTAATCCAAAATCGCTACTCAATTTTTTATTGTAAATGGTCATGATTGGATTGATCTTCCATGGAATTTGGTAGATATGACCATCAGCAGATGTAATTTCTTCAACAACTTTCTTTGTACACCTCGCTTTTATAAATTCTGTAAAACCTTCAAGGGTATCTAAAGGTATTAAGACACCAGCTTTTGCATACATCTCTACACTGCCTTGCCACATATTTGCATAGATATCAGGTGTCGTTTTTCCTACTACAGATGCTAAAATAACTTCTTCGCTTGATTGTCCTTCGGGTATTGGTTGAAATTTGACTTTAGTTTCTTGCTTTTTATTCCATTGCTCTACAAAATATTCTGAAAATTCTATTTCACCTCTATTATTTGATGACCAAAATAAAAGTGTATTGTCCTTTTGCTCTTTTGAGGAATTGCAAGCACAAAATAATATTAGTAAAATTATATATATATTCTTCACTTTAAACATACTATTAAATATGAACAACGCATTAAACTTACAAAACATGTAGATCTATGAGTTAAGTGCAATTTACTTCCAAAAAAGACATAGAAACTAATATAATTCACTTGATATGTTATACTATTAGGAATTTTTGAATATATAATATGTTAAATATAATCTTTTTCTGTAAAAAAAGTAGTACTTTTAAGATATTACAAGTTTTCTGATAAAAAAATAATTTAATAACCTATATCAGATGATAGTCTATAAAGAAATAACTCCTTTAACTCAAAATGATGTTTTTATTATTATCAATTCTGAAAAAATTGGGTTTGATTACCCCATTCATTATCATTCAGCTTATGAGTTAACACTAGTATTGAATAGTTCAGGAAATAGAATTGTTGGAGATTCTGTAGAAAAATACAGTTTAAACGATCTTGTTTTAATAGGTCCTGAGATATATCATAAATGGGATGATGATGATGAATCTCTTGAGGAAAGAAATAATGCACATGTAATAACCATTCAATTTTCAAAAGATATTTTCAATCAACCTTTATTTTTAAAAGATTCTTTTTATTCTATTAAAAATCTTTTAAAAGATTCTCAACGAGGATTAAAATTTACCGATAAAACTTTTAAAATTATAGCTAAAAAAATAAAAAACTTAATTACAATTAAAGGCTTTGATGCGGTTATTGAATTTCTTAAAATATTGCACATACTCTCAATTTCTAATAATAAAAAATATTTGGCAGGTGAAGGTTTTATGTCAATTAAAGAACATGTAAAGGGGGATAGGATTAATAAAATGTATAACTATATTTTAGCCAATTTTAATGATTGTAATTTAAGAATAACTGATTTAGCCCATGAATCTAATATGAGCCCTTCAGCTTTCGGGCATTTCTTTAAAAAATGCACTAATAAAAGTTTTACACAATTTGTAGTTGATTTAAGACTTTGCCATGCTTCTAAACTTTTGTTAGACTCTAATCATTCAATTAGTGAAATTGCTTTTATTTCAGGATTTAATAATATAGCTAATTTTAATAGATTGTTTAAAAAAAATAAATTTATTACACCTAAGCAGTACAGACAAGATTTGGTGCAATCAACTAATTTTAATTGGAAAAAACAACGTATACCTAATCAATTTGTCCCTTCATAAAGTTTAAACGAGTTCAAATGGTATAAGAAGAAATCATCATCAACCCAAGTATTTTTTAGCAAAATCTATAGCAATACGTGAAAGGTGTGTATAACTATTTGTCATAGCATCATCTACACTTTTTGCCTGATCTAAAATAGAAGCGGCGTATGATATTCCCAATGATTTTAAAGATTCTTTTTGTAATGACATACTTCCACACAAGGCAGCAACAGGGATGTTATATTTTTTTGCTGATGTGATGACTCCATAAATTGTTTTACCAGATAGTGTTTGATCATCTAACTTTCCTTCACCGGTAATTATCCAATCAGCATCTTCTATATTGGTATCAAAATCAATGAGTTCTTTTACTAAGTCTATTCCTGAAAATAAATCAGCATTCAAAAAAACCAGTGCTCCAGCCCCCATTCCTCCAGCTGCACCTGTTCCTTTCTTTTTTTGCAAATCAATATTAAAATAATCAAATATTACATTGGCAAAGTGCTCTAAACCTACATTTAATAAATTAACTTCATTAACAGAGGCTCCTTTTTGGGAAGCATAGACAAAAGCTGCACCTTCAGCTCCATATAAAGGATTATCAACATCGCACGCTACTTTAATTACCACTTTTTTCAACTCTTTATTTACGCTTGAGATGTCTATTTTGTCAATGGTCGATAAATTCTTTCCAATAGGAATAATCTCATTACCATTGGTATCAATAAACTTATATCCTAATGCACAAGCCATTCCTATACCGCAATCGTTGGTAGCACTTCCTCCAATTGCTAACACTATGGTTTCTGCACCTTTATGAATTGTATCTAAAATTAATTCACCCACTCCGTATGTAGTGGTGTGCATACAATTTTGCTCTTCTTTGGTTAGCAATTTCATTCCTGAAGCTTCTGACATTTCTATATAAGCAGTAGCGGTACAACTTATATAAAAATAGCTTGCCTTTATAGTTCTGAATAAGGGGTCATTTACTTCTAATTCAATGCTTTCTCCTTGCAAATGATAATCTAATATATCAATAGTACCATCTCCTCCATCTGCTAAAGGCATTTTTATGATCTCTTCATGAGGAACATTGGTCTCTGTTATAAAAACAATTACTTTAATTCCAATAATTTGATATTTCGAAATTCAATAGGGTGACTTTCGCTTTGAAGTGCTATATATCCCTCTTTTAACAATTTTCCATCTCTAGAATTCCATTCTTCGGTATCTACACTAAAATCACCTCCTAAAGTTGGTTTTGTATATCTAATAACCTCTTTACCATTAATGATATGGGAAATAAGAGAATCTCCATGCACTATAACTTCCATATCAATCCATTCTTCACCATAGAAAGTTTCAGATGTTGAATTGATACAATGTTCTGTTATTAATTCCCCTTCTATTACAACATGTGTACCGGGTGTGCAAAGATTACCTGTAGGGCGTTCTACACCTTCTTGCAAACCTCCTAAAAGTTGCACCTCTAATGAAATAGGAAAACCTTGATTTATCTCCATACTTTGGGGTGATTGCGAATGAAACATGACTCCGCTATTTTTCCTTGCCCATTCCTGACCATCGGTTACTTGGTTACCAACAAACCTATATTGAAGTTTTAATTTGTAATTAGAAAATGGTCTCTTATAGAATAAGTGCCCATATGATTCTCCAAACTTTTCATAGCCGTCATAAGAGACTTTTATCACATCACCTTCGACTCTAAAAGTATTATGTATATTCTCATTTAATAGATGTCCATTAACTTTAACAACCCAATCATTTAAGTCTTTACCATTAAATAATTGAATCCATTCTTTTGTAGTTTCTTTCTCTTTTCTTTTATCTGTACAACTATTTAATAATAATGCAGATATACAGCAAATTATAAAATTGGACAAATAATTCATTATTAAAATTTTGTAATTATAACTTATAAAGACCATGATTTTCCACCGGTTAATTCATTTAAATCGCCACAATAATAAGTAGTAGGTACAGGATCGTAAGCTAAAACAGTTTCTCCAACTGTTTCACTTATTTTATAGGCATTTATAGCCATCCATTTCATGCTATTTAACAGGTCTGAAGTTGTCATTGCTTCTGTTTTTGGAGCGTATGGCTGATCTATATGCATATGGTTATCTAGAAGGTTTTTATAATTTTTATTGGTAATCTTGCTTAAATCTTTGTTATAATTGGTTTTAAGTAGACTTACTAAATTGTCAAAAGCTTTTTTAATTCTATTTTGAGCTTCAATATCCATGACTTCGTTAATATAAACATCTATAAATTCGGGTACATTTACTTCAGTTGCTGAAGGAGAATCGGTTTTAGGCAAAAACACATCAACAATACTTTTTAGAACAGTGCCATGTTCTTTGGAAAAAAACTGAGGAATCCAATTTTTAGTATCATTAGTACAACTTTGTATCAAACCTACTATTGAAGGGGTTGCTAAAACGAACCCAGTAGTAAGCCCTATCTTTTTTAATACCTCTCTTCGCTTCATAATTTTTGTTTAAGAGTTCGATTTTTTTAATTCTTTTGCAGCATGATCAGCTGCTCTTGCAGTAAAAGCCATATAAGTTAACGATGGATTTTGACAACCTGCAGAGGTCATGAATGCACCATCAGTTACATATACATTTTTACAGGTATGTAATTGATTGTACTGGTTAAGTACAGAAGTTTTAGGATCTCTTCCCATACGGGCAGTTCCCATTTCATGGATTCCTAGACCCATAGCAGCTCCTTCAGAATTATCATAACCTTTAACATCTTTAAACCCAGCGCTTTCTAGCATTTTCACAGCTTGTTCTTGCATATCTTTACGCATTGCCATTTCATTATCTCCAAAGACCGCATCGAAAGTTATGGTTGGTAGACCCCATTGGTCTTTTTTGTCATAATCTAAATACATTCTATTGCTATGATCGGGTAAAGTTTCGCCAAATGCTAATAAATTCATTTGCCATTGACCTGGTTTTAATATAGCTTCTTTAAGCGCTGTTCCATATTTAAGTTCTGCAACCAATTCACTTGAACTTCCTCTTCCTGCTCCACCTTGATAGCCATAGCCGCGTTTAAATTCCTTTTGATCGGTTTTACCACCTAAATTTCTAAATCGTGGAATATAAATACCATTGGCACGCCGTCCTTTTGTGTATTTATCTTCGAACCCTTCAGCAACACCTTTGGCTCCTACATGAAAATGGTGATCCATTAAATTATGACCAAGTTCACCACTATCATTACCTAAGCCATTGGGAAATCTATTGGATTTAGATTGTAATAATATTGATGCTGAGGCAATGGCTGAAGCACATAAAAATATTACTTTAGCTTTAAATTCTATAGTTTCATTCGTTTCTGCATCAATGATTCTCACACCGGTAGCTTTTCCTAGTTTTTCGTCATAGATTATTTCATGTACAATAGAATTTGGTCTTAAGGTCATGTTTCCAGTGGCTTCTGCTGTTGGAAGCGTGGAAGAATTACTACTAAAATATGCTCCAAACGGGCAGCCTCGCATACATCTATTTCTATATTGACATACGCTTCTACCCATTCCAGGTTTTGTTCCTTCTGTAATGTGTGCTGTCCTACCAATTGTTAGTACTCTATCGTCAAAATTTTCTGAAAGTGTTTCTTTAAGATGTTCTTCCACACAGTTTAAATTCATTGGTTTTAGAAATTTTCCATCAGGCAATTGCTTTAATCCTAATTTTTCGCCACTAACACCAATAAATTCTTCAACATAACCATACCATGGTGAAATATCTTTATATCTAACAGGCCAGTCAACAGCAATACTTTCTTTTTTATTAGCACTAAAATCAATATCACTTAAGCGGTAACTTTGTCTTCCCCAAGTTAAAGATCGACCCCCTACATGATAACCTCTAATCCAATCAAAACGGCGATCTTCATTATAAGGATGTTTTTTATCGTCTACAAAAAAATGTTGATGTGCTTCACGGGTAACATAACCCGTACGATGTTGTTTTGGCTTACGTTCTCTAGTTTCTCGTGAAGCTGTACCTCCATTCGGCAAATCCCAAGGGTCTAAGTTGGCTGTAGTGTAATCTTTAACATGAGCTATCATTCTACCTCTTTCCAAGACCAATGTTTTTAATCCTTTCTCACATAATTCCTTTGCTGCCCATCCTCCGCTAATACCTGTTCCAACAACTATTGCATCATATTGTACATTATTTTTTAATGCTGAATTTTCATCCATAATCTTAATTATTTATCAATATAAATTATTAAAATAAGAAAAGTTTAAGCCTACTCCTTATATATTGAATAAGAGAAGAACCTGTTTTGTACAAACCCCCTTTTCAATTTAAAATAAATTCAAAGAGTTAAATTATTTTGTTAAATAACTCTTTAGTTATTGCCAAATTACCTAATTTGTGAGCTATTAATGTTCATTTTTTTTCAGTGAAAGTAAATATACAAAAAATCCTACCCTATGAAGCTGACGGTATTGTGTATCATGCCGATACCTGTCTGCCTTTAATAGATGCATTTGAAAGAAAGAAATTAAAATTTAAAGCTTTAGCCAGATACACCTATCCGGGAGACAGGTTAACCGAAGAAACCCTCGGACTAAACAGTATTGGTTATTGGGATGCCAATGAGCCTCAAGATTGGGGTCTAGATTGGCATAGAAATGAGGGGATTGAAATTCATTTTTTAGAATCTGGTACTATGCCATATTCTCAAGAAAATAAAGAAATTGAGTTGTATTCAAACCATTTAACCATTACACGACCTTGGGAAGTACATAAAGTTGGCAACCCTTATATTGGAATGGGTAAATTTTATTGGGTAATTATAGATTTAGATGTGAGAAGACCTCATCAAAATTGGGAGTGGCCAGATTGGATCGTCCTAACAAAAAAAGATTTAGTCAGGTTAACATCAATATTGAGGCATAATGATAAATGGTTATGGAAAGCGAATAAAGAAATTCATAATTGTTTTTACAGAATTGGAAAAACAGTAGATTCAGATGACAAGGGAAATAATTCTACCAAAATCAGACTCTTAGTTAATGAACTTTTAGTTTTGCTTTTAGAACTCATAGATACTGGTAAAATAAATTTAGATGAAACCCTTACAAATAGTGAGAGAAGTGTAAGTCTTTTTCTAAATGAATTGGAAAACAGTCTTTCGGAAGTATGGACCATAGAAAAAATGGCTGAATCAGCAGGTGTTGGAATTACACGATTTACGCATCACTGTAAACAACTGACCAATTTAACACCTATGCGTTATCTCTCAATGAAACGCCTGGAATTATCAAAATTATTATTAAAAAATCCCGTTTTAAGCATAGCTAATATTGCTTACAGCTGTGGTTTTACTACAAGTCAATATTTTTCTACTGTTTTTAAAAGATATGAAAAATGTACTCCGATAGAATTTCGAAAAATGGAATTTTCAGAGTTAGAGTATAATGAATAGGCTATTTTATTTTTGATGTTTAAAATCTTTCAATGAATAAAAATAGACAGAAACAAATTTTTAATTAACTACTTTCACAATTATATATAATATTCAATTTAATGCTATATGAAAACTCCTGAAATTTGGATCAAAACTTCAACACTGGTTTTTACTTTTTTATTCATCGGGTTTATTTCTTGCAACAAACAGAAGAATAAAAAAGATGATGTAAAAGAAAAAATAGAGCAAATTGAAGAAGCTCAACCATTCTTTAAACTATCATTAGCACAATGGTCATTACATAGAGCTATTAGAGATAAATCATTAAATCCAATCGATTTTGCACAAAAAGCCAGTGAAATGGGATTTGAAGGCTTGGAATATGTAAGTGGATTATACAAAGACTATTTAGAAAAAAGTAACGATAAAGAACACGCCTTCCAAAACATGTTAGATTCTCTAAAATTAAAAAGTGAAGCTTATGGTATGGAAAATTTACTTATTATGATTGATGGTGAAGGAGATTTAGCAAGTCCTGATGAAAAAGTAAGGAGTCAAGCTATTGAAAACCACAAAAAGTGGGTTGATGCTGCTGCCTTTTTAGGTTGTCATTCTATTCGCGTAAATCTATTTGGCACTGATGATGCTGACCTTTGGGCAAAATTTTCTACCGAAAGCTTACAAAAATTAGCAACTTATGGTAAAGAAAAAAAGATCAATATTATTGTTGAAAATCATGGCGGATTCTCATCAAATGCTTCGTTATTAATGAAAATAATTGCAGCTGTAAATTTAGATAATTGTGGAGTTTTACCCGACTTTGGAAACTTTTGCTTAAAACGTGAAGGAGGAAAACGCTGGGAATCACCATGTATTGAAGAATATGACAGATACAAAGGTATTCAAGAAATGATGCCTTATGCTAAAGGTGTAAGTGCCAAATCTTATGACTTTGATGAAAACGGAAATGAAACTACCATAGATTTTTCAAGAATGCTTAAAATCATAAAAGATTCAGGTTATACCGGATTTATTGATGTAGAATATGAAGGAGATCGATTGAGTGAAGAAGAAGGTATTGAAGCCACTAAAGCTTTATTGATCAAATTAGGTTCAGCATTGAATTAAAAAGATATACAATGAAAAAATCAACACAAGCCCAACTATCCATTATGATGTTTCTCGAATTTTTTATTTGGGGAGGATGGTTTGTTACACTAGGCTCTTTTTTAGGCAACAATTTAAATGCATCTGGTGCAGAAACCGGTATGGCCTATTCTACACAATCTTGGGGGGCCATTATTGCACCATTTATTATTGGTCTCATTGCCGATCGGTTTTTTAATGCAGAAAAAATATTAGGTGTATTACACATATTGGGTGCGGTATTAATGTACCAAATGTCACAAACCAATGAATTTAATGTATTTTATCCGTATATTTTAGGCTATATGATCGCTTATATGCCAACCCTTGCCCTGGTAAATTCGATTTCTTTTAATCAGATGACCAATCCTACAAAACAGTTTCCTTTAGTTAGAGTGTTTGGTACGATTGGTTGGATAGTTGCGGGATGGATTATAAGCCTTGCTTTTAAATGGGATTCCATAGATAATATAGAACAAGGAGCATTATCAAACACATTTTTAATGGTAGCCATTGCTTCGGCTGTGCTAGGTGTTTTTAGTTTTATCTTACCTAAAACACCTCCAAAAGTTAACAAAGATGAGAAAGTAACCATTTCAGATATTTTAGGTTTGGACGCTTTAAAGTTATTAAAGGATAGAAATTTTTTAAGTTTCTTTATTGCTTCAGTATTAATTTGTATTCCTTTGGCTTTTTATTATCAAAATATCAGTCTATTTTTAACAGAAAATAAAGTAGAAAACTCAACAACTTGGGCATCACTAGGGCAGATTTCGGAAGTATTGTTTATGTTATTGTTGCCTTTTTTCTTTACGAAATATGGTTTTAAGAAAACCATCTTGTTTGGTATGTTGGCATGGGGAATACGTTATGCATTATTTGCCTATGGTAATTCGGGTGACCTATTCTTTATGATAGTTATCGGCATTGCATTACACGGTATCTGTTACGATTTCTTTTTTGTTTCGGGTCAGATCTATACCGATTCTAAAGCCGGAGAAAAAATTAAAAGTGCTGCTCAAGGTCTGATTACCTTAGCTACCTATGGTGTGGGTATGTTGATAGGTTTTTGGATTGCCGGACAAATAGCAGACCATTATTTAGTAAGTGAAAGTGTTCATAACTGGAAAGATATTTGGATATTCCCTGCTATTTTTGCAGTTGTTGTTCTGGTATTATTTGCGCTTTTCTTTAAAAATGAAAAAGTTGAATACAAAGCTTAAAAAAATATGAGTTCAAAGATCAGATTAGGTATTTTAGGTGGTGGTGATGATTCTCTTATTGGAGTATTGCACAGAGTAGCATCAGCAATGTTCGATCAATTTCAACTCATTGGAGGTGTTTTCAATCCTATTTGGGATGAAAATATTGGTTTTGCAAAAAAGATTGGTATCCCAACCAATAGGGTATATATTGATTTTGATACACTTATCGAAGAGGAATTAAAACTTCCTGAAAATGAAAGAATGCAAGTGGTAACAATTTTAACACCTAACTTTTTACATTTTTCAATGGCAAAAAAACTGTTGGAAAATGGATTTCATGTGATTTGTGAAAAACCAATGACCACTTCGTATGAAGAAGCTAAAATATTAGAGAATATACTTCAGAAATCAAATACAATTTTTGCAGTAACATATACATATACCGGTTATCCGATGATTCGTCAAATGCGGGAAATGATTGCTAACGGAGTGATTGGAAAAGTACAAAAAATAGATGCTCAATATTATCAAGGTTGGATAAACCCCATTATCCACGATAAAGAAAAGCGTGCTAGTACCTGGAGATTAGATCCGGACAAATCCGGAATAAGTTGCTGTATTGGTGATATAGGTACACATGCTTTTGATATGATCGAATATCTTTCCGGATTAAAAGTGAATTCAGTTTTAGCTGATCTCAATTATCTGTATAGCGATAATAAAATGGATATTGATGGTACTGTTTTAATACATTGTGATGATTATGTAAAAGGCGTTATCAGAACCAGTCAAATTGCCACCGGCGAAGAGAATAACTTCACAATACAAATTTACGGCGAAAAAGCAGGATTAAAATGGGGACAAGAAAATCCGAATAAGTTATATCTTTTAGAAGATGGAAAACCACTCAGTGTATTAAAACCGGGACATACTTATAACAGTGAATTATCACTTGACGGTACAAAATTACCTCCCGGGCACCCTGAAGGCATTTTTGATTCTATGGGAAATATTTATAAAGGTATTGCCAAAGCGATAAAGAAAGAACCTTATAATAGTGGTGAGTTCCCTACAATAGTTGATGGTGTGAGAGGTATGAATTTTATTGAAAAAGTAGTAGAATCTCATCAAAAAGGAAATGTTTGGATTAAATTAGATCAATAGTGATTATGAAAACAATTAAAGGACCTGCCATATTTTTGGCTCAATTCATGGATGATGTAGCGCCATTTAACTCCTTAGACGGTCTCTGTAAATGGACGAGTGACTTGGGCTATAAAGGCATTCAAATTCCTACTTGGGAAACTAGATTGATTGATCTCAATAAAGCAGCCGAAAGCAAAACCTATTGTGATGAATTAAAAGGAAAAATTAATGCTTACGGATTAGAAATTACAGAGCTTTCAACACATTTACAAGGACAATTGGTTGCTGTACACCCTGCTTATGATATAATGTTCGATAATTTCGCACCTATACAAGTAAAAAACAACCCCAAAGCTAGAACTGCCTGGGCCATTGATACCGTTAAAAAAGCTGCTGTGGCAAGTAAAAATTTAGGTTTAACCGTTCATGCTACTTTTTCTGGCGCTCTATTATGGCATACTTTTCATCCTTGGCCTCAACGACCTCCGGGATTGGTAGAAATGGGATTTGAAGAACTGGCTAAACGCTGGCTGCCTATTCTCAATCATTTTGATGAAAATGGTGTTGATATATGCTATGAAATTCATCCCGGTGAAGATCTTCACGATGGAGACACTTTTGAACGTTTTTTAAAAGCGACAGGAAATCATAAACGAGTACATATATTGTACGATCCTTCGCATTTTGTATTGCAACAATTAGATTATATCGAATATATCGACCACTATCATGAATTTATCAAAGCTTTTCATGTAAAAGATTCCGAATTTAATCCGACAGGAAAAAAGGGTGCATTTGGTGGTTATAATAATTGGATAGATAGAGCAGGAAGGTATCGTTCGCCCGGAGATGGACAAATTGATTTTAAAACCATTTTTTCAAAACTGACACAGTATGGTTGTGATGTTTGGGCAGTAATGGAATGGGAATGTTGTATTAAAAGTCCAGAACAAGGTGCTAAAGAAGGTGCTCCATTTATAAAAAAACATATTATTGAAGCTACTGAAAAAGTATTTGATGATTTTGCAGGAGCTGAAATAAACAAAGAAAAGCTAAAAAAAATACTAGGAATTTAATTTTTGAATTATGAAAAAAATAGGATCATTTATTTGTTCG
Organism: uncultured Flavobacteriaceae bacterium; assembly: GCA_964463085.1. GTDB lineage: Bacteria > Bacteroidota > Bacteroidia > Flavobacteriales > Flavobacteriaceae > Aureibaculum. The sequence goes on from CAYXAZ010000034.1 coordinate 25,287, forward strand.
ATCGTTTTATTGGCATCTTGTAATACTAATTCAAAAGCACCCCAAAAAGATCTCAAGCAAAGCACTTCAGAAGAAACTACTAAAAAAGAACCTATCAACCCTGAAGAGACTGAAATCTGGAAACCCGTTCCACCTACGGTAGATCCTACCGGACAAAATGGTGTACCAAGTGATGCAATTGTGCTCTTTGATGGATCTAATTTTGATGAATGGGTTACGGTTAAAGATTCTACAACTGTTCAATGGATATTAAATACAGATGGAAGTACTACCATCAAAGATAAAACGGGAGACATACAGACCAAAAGAAATTTTGGCAGTATTCAGCTTCATATTGAATGGAGATCATCTGCTGAAATTCGTGCTAATGGTCAAAACAGAAGCAATAGTGGTGTTTTTATTCAAAACAGATATGAAGTTCAAATATTAGATAATAATGATAATGAGACCTATTCAAACGGTCAGGTAGGTTCGATCTATAAGCAATCTATTCCTTTAGCGAAAGCATCAGTAACAACAGGAGAATGGAATACGTATGATATCATTTATCATGCACCGGAATTTAATTCAGAAGGCGATAAAACAGAATCAGCAACCATAACTGTACTGCATAATGGTGTGTTAATTCAAGATCATTTTAAAATTGAAGGAACAACGGAATATATTGGATGGCCAAAAAACAACCCTCATGGAAAAGCGCCATTAAAATTACAAGATCATAATGATAACAGTGGTGTAAGTTATAGAAATATTTGGGTTAGAGAATTAGATTAAAAGTAAAGAAAATAATAGTATTGATATTTGTTATGACTACTTCTATTGGGTGTAAGCAATCACCAAAAGGGCCAGAAGATCCCCAATAAAAGAAATTTCGAAAGAAGAAACATCAAATAGTGAATTGGAATGGATAACACTTTTCGATGGTATATCATTTAATGGCTGGCATGGATATTTATCAGATAGTATCCCAGAAGAATGGAGTATTGAAGATGGTGCAGTTTTCAATCAGAAAGAAGGACGTACAGCAGTCGGTAAAAATATTGGAGAAATACCAATATCCAAAATTGCTCCACCTCCCAACTCTAAATCCATTACTCTACTATCGAGCGGTATATTTGACTTGAAAGAAAAGTCAGCATTGATATTTTTATATAACCTATTTTTCCGTTTTTACAGTAACCTAACTGGGGTTAAAACGTGTCCAGAATGCTTCCATAAAAAACCTATGTGTACGCTGAGAAGTTTTAATTATTGCTGTAGCTTCTTTACTGTTGAGTGATAATGGTTTTTCACATAAAACATGTTTGCCATGTTCCATTGCTTTGATACTCAATTCAGCGTGCAAGGTGTGAGGAGTAGCAATATAAACGATATCAACATCCGTATCTTTAAACAACTCATCATAACTAACATATGCTTTTTTTGAACTATGTTTTTGAGCAAACTCATTCACCTTTTCATAACTTCGCGAAGCTACTGCAGTTAATTCTGCAGCATCAACAAGTGCCAGATCACTGGCAAATTTGTTGCAATATCACCACAGCTAATGATGCCCTATTTAATTTTAGAAATATTCATAGTTCATTCAAATAACTTACATAAATAACAAAACTAGAAATAGCTAATACGCTTTGCTAAAGTTTAGAAATGACAATGTTCTTTTTCAATAACGGGCTTCATTTATCATAATTTTATCAATCAATAATAAAATAAGACATATTAGAAAATATTATACTTGAAAATATTATACTTGAAAATATTTTGTGATATATTTTTAAACCTCTATATTTTTGGGAATATGCTTTTTTAAGCGCATTGCTAGTAAAGCTGCAATAATAAAAAATACTCCTCCAAATAAAATGGCATTGATAGCATTATTACCTAAAAAATATTTTATGATTGGTCCAAATGTTAGCGTTTGAATTCCCATAGGAATCACAATCATCATATTTACAATCCCCATATAAACACCACGTTTTTCTTCAGGAATAACCTTGGACACCATTGCATAAGGAATTCCCATCATGGCTGCCCAGCCAATGCCTAATAAAACCATAGGTAACAATAAGGTATATTCATTTTTAATAAATGGCATACTAAGCATAGCAATTCCTGCGAAAATCAAACTCGTTACATATACAGATTTAGCGCCATACTTTTTTGCAAAAGGCACTAAGGCTAAGGCAACGATCATGGTTACAAAATTATAAGTACCATTCATCAATCCTGTTTGCGCTAATGCCTGCTCAGATAGTAATTGAATATTTTGTGCAAAAGACATATCTATACTGCTAATTGTCTCACCTAGTTTATGTGATTCCATAATGCTTTCAAACTTTTCTGTGTCGTCATTACTAATTCCAAACAAACTTGTTCTAAGCATTGGAGGTAAAAATTGCCAGTACACAAATAAAGCATACCATTGAAAAAAGTAAACCGCAGCAAGCTTCCACATCATTTTTGGCATATTACCTATCGCTCCAGCAATTTCGACAAAAGGCATCATTGCTCTCTTCCAAAAAGAATTTTCTAATTTCTCTTTTCTAAGCTTGGCAAGTTCTTCATCGCCAGGTGGAATTTCGGGAGTTTTAATTACCGACCAAAGCACTGTTGCTATGGAAGCAAAAGCTCCTAAAAAGAATGAATAATAAACCCATTTAGGTATTGATGTAACAGTTTCTGTTGCTTTACTGAATAGGTCAGTACTTTCAGCCGGAGAACTAAACCAATCTTGAAATAAAAATAATGAAAAATTTGCTATAGTAATACCTGCACCGACAAATAAACTTTGCATTTGATAACCATAGGTTAATTGATCATCATTCAATTTATCACCCACAAAAGCTCTATATGGCTCCATGGCTGTATTGTTACCTGCATCTAAGATCCACAATAGACCTACAGCAAACCAAAGACTTGGACTGAATGGAAAAGCCAGTAAACATAAACTAGCAATTATGGCACCAATTAAGAAGAACGGTTTCCGTCTTCCTCCCCATTTCGGCAACCAGGTTTTATCTGATATTGCTCCAATGATTGGTTGTATTAGTAAACCTGTTACGGGTCCAGCCAGATTTAATAGTGGCAATTCATCAGGTGAAGCCCCTAGAAAAGAAAAAATAGGATTTACGGCTGTTTGCTGTAAGCCAAAACTAAATTGGATTCCGAAGAATCCAACATTCATATTCCATATTTGCCAAAAGGATAAATTGAGTTTTTTAATTTTCATACTTTAAATGTTTTATGAATACAGTTATTATTATTTAATTGGCATAAAAACCTCAGCTTTCCATTTTAATTCATCACCTCCTAAGTTGGGATTGTTGTAAAATATTTCAACAGGTAAATTCTCTATTTCTATATTATTTTTTTTTGCATAATCAATCAAGGCGTACCACGCCCTGTCTGACGTAATATAATTGCCATTATAAATAGCTTTTAACGCTTTTTCACCTTCGAACTCTTTATACTTTATTAAATCGTGTTGGGGCAAGGAATCATTTTTTATAATAGGATAACAAAAATTAAAATGAATACTATCTTTTTTCATGTCCCAATGAGTAATTTCAACTAAAGGTTTACCATTTAGTTCAATATTATTTTCAACAATAAATGAACTTAAAAGCGAATAATTTTGCATCATTCCCATTGCTTTTCCAAATTGCGTACTTTTAATGGGAACATAAACACAATATGTAGGTTTTAGTTCGCTTTTTCCTACAATTGTTACTTTGAAATTTTTTATATGTCCATTAAGTGTTTTATTAAAGTCTACTAGTAAGTTCTTTGTTTTTTTTTCAAAATCAGTATTATTAAATAGAATTGTAATTTTATTTTTGAAACTATGATCTATATCTTTTACGTAGACTTTTATTTTTGATGTGGAATCATTAATAACTATTATATTCCATTTATAAAGGTAAGTCGAATCGTTAAATGTAATTTGTTGCTTTAAATGATTAATATCTTCCTGATCAATTATTGTACTGTTATCTAATGATTTACTCCAGGTTTTAATTGACTGATTAATAGTTCCTGGAAATGTTTTTACTTTAAATGCCACCAAATAATCATATGGTTTAATAAATATGTACCACACCAATAAACCTATTAATATGACTCCTATAATTGAAATGATTTTTTTCATTTGTCAGGTCTAAAATATTTTATTTTAACATATTAAGATTGTCTACTACAAACTTACCTAAGTCTCTTCCTTGTTTTACTCCAACTTCTACAGCTGCTCTATAATGTATGCCTCCGTACATTCTACTTATTGCTGCTTCATCTGCAGCCTGATTAAATGAAGTAAAACTTCTAATGGGTAATCCATAGATCAATTCCGTATCATCGTCAAAAGCAAAATTTTTACCAAAGACATCAGTTAAAGCAATAGCAGCAGCTCCTGAAGCTACAGAGTGTCCGCTTACATATTCGGGAAAAGGAGGTGTTTGTAGAACCGGTTTCCAATTTTCATCAATATGTTCATTAATCAATGTCTCAGGTCTTATTAAATTACTTCGGTATTTTTCATCCCAACAACTTATAAAAGCATCGGCAATTGCAATAGAAGTTTTAGTGTAAGCATAAACCGTTTTATTAAAATCAGTATTTTCTTTTTTACACGCTATTTTAGTTATACCGATCCAATGTGCTCCAGGAGTAATTTTTTTTATTGCAAACATCAGATGTCCACGTGTTACAGATACATAAGGGTTGCAATCCCAAAATTGTGCTATAGCAACTTCTTCAGAATTATCTCCCTTTTTTGTTATATCCATGCTAATATCATATACTTCTTTGAGTTCTTTATAAAAAGCACTTTCTTTTTTCATTGAAAATGGAGGAGGAGGTACTGGCTTAAATTGATCTGCTGAATGAATTACAAAAGGACGAATCTTATTCCAATGAGGCTCTAATCCATCCATATAAGAAGGTGGTGTTGGTTGCCATCTGGAAGGGTCATCTGAATCTACCGTAAATTTAGACATAGTTCTTGTTTGCTTGTAATTGTCTTTATCCATCCATAAATAAATATGGTTTGCCACTTCTAAACCATATTTTTTAGAGGCCATAAATTCAGAAATATTTTTAGATTTCCAAACCTGATAGAGGCTATCTCGGTAAATTTCAATTGTTTTTTCTGAAAAAATCAACCGTTTACTAAGATCAATATGTGCAATCAATGCAGCTAACTGATAATTAATCGATTTTGAAGCATCGGCTTTAGGTATTGCAGTAAGATTAGTTACTTGACCTTCAAGAGGTAGGTAAGAATCATTCTGTTGCGCAATAATTTCATAAGCGGCTATATTTGGATAAGTAAAAACTCTACTTGCCACGGGAGGCGAGAAAATATCATGAACCATTACCTCTCCAACTTTATCCACTGATTTATGAAAGTCGTCAGCTGTAATCACAATGGGTTCTTGTTTTTTATTACAGGAAATCAATACTATAAATGTTATTAATATTACTAGTTGCTTTTTCATCGTTCTATAATTTTGCTTATTCATCTTTTAACTTGTAAACTTGGGCTTTATCGTTATTTATAGTAACCAATAAATATGGTTCACCATTTAAGGTTATAATATTGAGATGTCTTACTGATTTTTGAGCAAGATCCAATCCAATTTGATGCCCTAATATTATATTATTTTCGTTTTTTATCAAAGCACCTGAAAACGAGTCAAATCTACCATGAAATGGTTTTACACCAAAATAATTTCCGGCAGCTAAAATTTCATTTTTACCGTCTTTATCAAAATCATATTTCAGGAAAGCGGTAATAGGTGACACTTGTAATTTTAGCTGAAAGGGAATAAAGGTAAAACGTCCGTTTTCATTTTTTAAATATCCTGATTGCAGCGTGTTTACTTCTAATATAGTCGCTTTATCTACTAATTTTTTATCAAAAATTTCATCAATAGTTTTTCCTGCAAAATCCTTATAGGTAGTAAATTTCTTTCTAATACTTACAAGTTGATCAGAAAGCTCATCTAAACCTAGTATAGGGAAATATTTTCCATCTCTTTCTGTAACGACTATAGTTTCTGTACTACCATTTTGGTCAAAATCAGAATAGTACATTTTCATTGGATATTTGTCAGATGCTTTAAATTTAGTATTGACACCCCAATTTCCAAGGAGATAGTCCATATCGCCATCACCATCTATGTCAAAAGGGATAATGCTTTGCCATAAACCTTTCAAATTTTCACTTAAGGGAGATACCTCATTGAGAGTTCCGTTTTTATTTTTGAAGAACTTGGGTTGCATCCATTCTCCAACAACAATTAAATCTTTAACTCCATCATTATTAAAATCATTCCAAACTGCATCAGTTATCATTCCGGCGTTTTGTAGTTCAACATTTTCTACTATGGAGAAATTGCCTTCATCATTAATCAAAATATAGGAATTAGGAATTTTCCCAAAGTCATTAGATACTGCATTACTAGCCACAAAAAGGTCTAAGTCTCCATCATTATCAATATCACTGGCTTTAATTACAGAAGCATTTTCAAAATATTCGGGAAGTTTAATTACTTTATATACAGAGTCTTTTTGAATATAATAACTGTCTAATAAGGGCTTCATTTTATTATAGAAATCGGCACCACCGGAGCCAACAAATAGGTCTTTTTTTCCGTCATCGTTAAAGTCAGAAATTATGGCTGCAACATCTTCTTTTATAGAATCATTAGCAATTGTTACGATTTTATTTTCAACATATAATGTATCTTTTTGTAGGTATATTTTTGATGGTTTGTGTTTAGAGCCTCCAAAAAATATATCATTCTTACCATCATTATTAATATCGCCTATAGTTGTTGCCGGACCCCGATCGGAAACCATGTACGGTATCAGTTTCTGCCTATTGAAATCAACATAATTATCTTCAATATGTGTAAAATTAATGCCTAGACTACCCTCTACCTTTTTGAATACTATGTTAGATTTGGGTTGAAGGGAATTATAGTCAAAAGGATTGGTATCTTCAGGAGAGATAATTATTCTTTGATTAGTTGCCACATTCTTTAAGACCTGAAAAGTTCTATTAGGCCAAACAATCTTAATAGAATCTACTTTTTCCACATTTCCATATCCAAAGTGAATGATTGGTTCTGAAGATGATTGGAAGCCTCTTACCGTGTACAGTTCTTTATATTGTAGTTCCCCATTATGATAAGAAAATACTTTGGTACCTATTCCAAATTTGTTTGGATTAGGGTAGTTAAACTTCAGTTTTAAATAATTTGCTTTATTGTTAGTTTTATTGATGTACAAAGTAGCCGGACTATTAATATTATTGATCACAAGATCAAGATCGCCATCGTTGTCAAGATCGCCAAAAGCTGTTGCTCCGGAAATTAGTGTGTCCTTGACAATCCAATTCCCTGATTTATTTTTAAAAATAATATCATCTGTACCTTTAAAAATATAATTATGTACTTTACCAGACGGCATCATATCAAGTGCTTCCTGGTCTACCAATTTGGTGTTATTTATCTTTCTTCTAATCTGATCATTGGAAACAAATTTGATAAAGTCAAGATCATTAGGGCGTTTTGGAATACCATTAGAAATAAATAAATCTTGTTCTCCGTCTTGGTTATAATCAGCAAAAAGAGCGCTCCAACTCCAATCTGTTGCTGCAACACCGCTCAATAAAGCAGTTTCAATATAGCTACCACCTTGTTGATTTATCTGCAACATATTACGGGTAAATTGATAATGATACCCGTATTTTTGTGTACGTAATTTTAAGATTTGTAAATTTTCATCACCCTCAGAAGATTTTAAAACTTTCTCATCTTCAGGAAGCATGTCTAAGGAAATTATATCGGGCCAACCATCGTGATTGATATCGGCTACATCATTTCCCATAGAAAATCGGGTAG
>CAYXAZ010000035.1:0-32540 GCA_964463085.1 uncultured Flavobacteriaceae bacterium
AATCCCCCAATTTCCGAGGAGATAGTCCATATCGTTATCGCCATCAATATCAAAAGGGATAATACTTTGCCATAATCCTTGAAGCTTTTTATTTAAGAGAAATACTTCAATTAAAACCCCATTATTATTTTTGAAAAATTTAGGTTGCATCCATTCGCCGACAACAATCAAATCTTTTACTCCATCATTATCAAAATCATCCCAAACAGCATCAGTAATCATTCCCGCGTTTTGCAACTCTTTGTTGTTCATAAGAGAGAAATTACCTTCATCATTGATTAAAATATACGAATTAGGTATTTTACCAAAGTCGTTTGATACAGCATTGCTACCAACAAAAAGGTCTATATCTCCATCATTATCAATGTCGTTAGGTTTTATTACTGAGGCATTTTCAAAATATTCAGGAAGTTTAACATTTTCATAGATTGATTTTTTTTGAATAAAATAGCTATCTAAAAGCGGTTTCGTTTTATTGTAAAAATCAGCACCACCAGAACCCAAAAACAGGTCATTTTGCCCATCATTATCAAGATCAGTAATTAAGGCTACAACATCTTCTTTAATAGAATCATTGGCAATATTTGGAACCTTATTTTCAATATACATTGAATCTGTTTGTAAATAAATCTTTGAGGATATGTTCCTAGAACCTCCAAAGAAAACATCTTCTTTACCATCATTATTAATATCACCTATTGATGTCGCAGGACCACGATCAGACACCATGTACGGGATAAGTTTCTGTCTGTTAAAATCAATATAACTATCTTCTTTATGTGTAAAATTTACACCTAAATTATCTTCAACTATTTTGAATATTATTTTAGATTTTGGTTGAAGGGAATTATAGTTAAACGGTTTTGGGCTTTCAGGATTAATAGATAACGTTTGATTTGTGGCTACATTTTTTAAGATCTGAAAAGTTCTGTTAGGCCATATTATCTTTATGGAATCAACCATATTTACTTTTCCGTAACCAAAGTGAATAATTGGCTCTGAAGATGATTGGAAACCTCTTACCGTAAACAATTCTTTATACTGAAGTATGCCATTATGATAAGAGAATACTTTTGTGCCTATACCAAATTTATTTGGATTAGGATAATTAAACTTCAGTATTAAATAATTGGCTTTGTTATTAGTTTTATTGATGTATAAGGTAGCAGGACTATTAATATTGTTTACAACCAGATCGATATCACCATCGCCATCAAGGTCTCCCAAAGCTGTAGCACCTGAAACAAGACTGTCTTTAACAATCCAATCACCCGACTTATCTTGAAAAACAATATTATTTGTGCCTTTAAAAATATAATTATGAACTTTACCTGAAGGCATTAAATCAATAGCTTCCTGATCTACTAATTTGGTGTTATTTATTTTTTTTGCAATCTGTTCATTCGAAATAAACTTGATAAAATCAAGGTCATTAGGGCGTTTAGGAATTCCATTGGAAATAAATAAATCCTGTTCACCATCTTGGTTATAATCGGCAAAGAGTCCGCTCCAGCTCCAATCTGTTGCTGCAATACCACTAAGTAAAGCGGTTTCAACATAACTATAATCTTGTTGATTGATTTGCAGCATATTACGGGTGAATTGATAATGATAACCGTATTTCTCTATACGTAATTTTAATATCTGTAAATCCTCATCTCCTTCTGAAGATTTTAAGACTTTTTCATCTTCTGGGAGCATATCTAATGAAATTATATCTGGCCAACCATCGTGATTGATATCGGCTACATCATTTCCCATAGAAAATCGGGTAGTATGACCAAAATGCCGTTTTAAGCTTTCTGTAAAAGTACCATCGCCATTGTTTAAATAATAATAATCATCTTCATGAAAATCATTTCCAACATAAATATCTGGATAACCATCCTGATTAAAGTCAGCTGTAGCAACACCAAGACCATAACCATTAACGCCTCCAAAAATACCTGCCTGTTCACTTACATCTGTAAATTTTTCACCATCATTACGCATTAATTTATCTCCTGTTTGGTAGTTTCTTTTAAAACGTAGGTTAGACTTGCCAAAAGATTCTTGCGTATGAACAGCATGATTGAGGATGTACATATCTAAATCACCATCAAGATCATAATCTAAAAACAGTGCATTAGAACTATACGATTCAAAATCTAAACCAAACTTTTTAGCACTTTCGGTAAAGGTTAAATCTCCATTATTAATGTAAAGTTCATTGAAGCCACTAAAACCGTTTATACCTATAACAGCACAAACATAAATATCTAAAAGACCATCTCCGTTAACATCTCCCATAATGGCACCAGTGTTCCAAGTACTGTTTCCTGCAATGTTTGCTTTTGCAGTAATATCTTCAAATTGTAAATTACCTTTATTGAGATATAATTTGTTTTTAACCTGATTGCCTGAAAAGAAAATATCAGGAAGTTCATCATTATTGATATCACCAATGGCAACACCACCACCATTATAAAAGTACAGGTAATCTAAAATATTAAGATTATCTGTTTCAGTAATGGTATTGGTAAAAGTTATACCTGTTTTTTGGGGTAATGGATTCTCGAACAACTCATCACCTTTTTGACCACAACTAAAAAGCAATACCAAGATTATAACGGATATACTATATCTAATCATTAAACGTAAATATCTTTGGTTTATCATTATTTATCGCAGTAATTATATAGGTTTTACCATTCCTGTCTTTATACTGCTTTAAATGTTTTATTTCGTTTCTAACAAAGAAACCACTAATGTCATAATTTTGCCATGTGAATCCCAATTTCCCATCACCTAATAATACACTTCCATAATTTGCATCTAAGCGAGAATATTGTGGTTTAAATTCAAAATTGTTACCTCCCATTATAATATCCAAATTGCCATCTTTATTTATGTCATAACAAGTAATTCCACATACACACGATAATTGTGTCATGTAAGGGAGTTTTTTGATCGTGAATTTTCCATCACCTTCATTTATAGCAATAACTGATTCTGAAATAGTTATTTTTTTCATGATCGTATTCTGAATGATTTCGACCGTATATAGTTCGTCTATTGACTTTTTTGCATATTCTGATGCTTTCAGATTTTGTTTCTTTAAGGAAACCATTTGGGATGTTAACTCTTTTTTCATATGTATTGGGAAGTCTCTACCATCAAAGCTTCGAGTAACAATTTGTTCAATGGTACCGTTATTATCAAAATCGTTTATCCACATTTTCATTGGGTTTTCAACAGAAGTTTTATAAGGAACATTACTACCTTGATTTCCGATTACAAAATCTATATCACCATCATTGTCTAAATCAGCACCTTCAATAACATTCCACAAACCATAAAAATTATCTAGATCAGTGGAGAATTTAGATAAGGCTCTACCTGAATTTTTGTAAACCTTTGGAGTACCCCATTCTGAAACAGTAATCAAATCTTTTTTATTATCGCCATCAATATCTGCCCAGACAGCATTCGTAATCATACCTGCATCTTTAAGAGCATACGCTACACGCTCAGTGGAATTTATAAAAGTTCCATCTCCATTATTTTCTAAAAATAAATGTTTGGCATCTATACCATAGGTGCCTACTACACTTCTTGACCCTACAAACACATCAATATCACCATCATTATCATAATCATAAGGGCTTATAACGGAAATGTTATTAAATGTTGATGGTAAATTGTATTCAGTCTTGGTAAAATTACCGTTACCATCGTTAATATATAATCGAGTTCTGTAAGTTTTTTCTTTCCCAATTTGGTTACCTCCGGCACCAACCATAAGATCGATATCGCCATCACCGTCGACATCAAAAAACGCTGCAGCAGTATCTTCAAATGTTGCATCAAATTCCAACGCTTTTTGTAATGTTATTTTAAGCTTACTGTTTCCTTTGTTCAAATAAATTATACCGGACTGATTTTTAGCCCCACCAATAAAAATATCTTCGTTACCATCTCCATTAATATCGGCAACAGCTAATGCAGGGCCTTCTTGCGAAAGCATTTTAGAAATAAGACCTTCGTAATCAAAATCTGAATAGCTATTTTCTTTATGAGCAACTAGTACCTTATTTGGTAATTCCTTAAGAAGCGTTTTTTTATTTTCCCTCTTGATGGATCTATATTTTTCTTTGGCATCTATCTGTTTAAAAATGAGGAGCTGGTTGGGTTTAACATTTGTTAATTTTTGTGTATAATCATCAGGCCAAATAATTCTTAATGAATCAATTGTTTTAGTTGTACCTAGACCTATGGTCATCACATAGTCCATAGATGACTGAAAACCTCTAGATGGAATGAGTTCTTGTAATACAACATTATTATCGTAATACAGTTTTACAGTAGTTCCAATAGCAAAACTATTGTTTTTGCTACCTTCAAATTTAAGTCTAATATAGTTATTATTAGTGACTGTTTCAGCATTGTTTTTATAAACAAAAGCTTTCATGTTTACATTGTTGATCACTACATCCAAATCGCCATCATTATCTAAATCTCCATAAGCAGCGCCATTTGATAAACTTGGAATTTTCAATCCCCAATTTTTGGTCTCATTAGTAAAAGTTATATCACGATTATTTTTATAAGCGTAATTAGATTGGAGTGCTACAGGCATTTTATTAATGATGGAATCAATAGATTCCTTTTGACCTGTGAGAGCCATTTTTTGTATAATCTCATTGGCAAAAAAATCTACAAAGTCTAGATCTGTAAGATCATGGTTTATTCCATTGGTTATATAGATATCTCTAAACCCATCGTTATCCATATCAAAAAGAAGGCCTGCCCAACTCCAATCAGTTTTAGCAACTCCGCTAAAATATGCTATTTCTGAGAAGGTATTATTACCATTATTTAACTGAAGGGTATTTTGTATGTATTGTTGAAAAAAATCTTTGTTTTGTTTTAACTTAAAGATATTATACCCTTCAAATTCCATAACAGATTTAACACGTTGATCTCCTTCTGGTAGCATATCGGTTATAAAAATATCTATATTACCATCATTATTAATATCGGCCATATCTATTCCCATAGCGGAAAGAGACAAATGAGATGTCCAATTTTTAATATCTTCCGTAAATGTACCGTCCCTGTTGTTTAGGTACAAATAATCTCGCTCATAAAAGTCGTTAGAAACATATATATCAGGGTATAAATCACCATTGAGATCGCTGATCATTACTCCCAAGCCAAAGCCTATAAGGCTACCATAAATACCTGCTTCTTCACTAACATCAGTAAATTTACCTCTATCATTCCGAAGGAGCATATCTCCAACACCTTTAAAAATTTTAGGAACGCCTTTCCAATCTTGTGCTCTAACTTCCCTTTGCTCTGCATACCCTAAACTACTAACAGGAATATTACTATTATTCAAAATATATGCGTCTAAGTCTCCATCTTTATCATAATCAAAAAAGGTAGCATGTGTACTAAAACCTGTTTTAGCAAGATTATATTCTGAAGCTTTTTCAGTAAAAGTGAGATCACCATTATTAATATAAAGATCATTGTCATGATTGTTTCCCTCCATATTACCGGCATTACTTACATAAATATCTAAAAGACCGTCCTGGTTAATATCTACCATATTTACCCCTGTTGACCAGGGTTTATTACCTGTTACACCCGCAGTTTCAGATATATCTTCAAACTTGAAATCACCTTTATTAAGGTATAACTTATTAGCCCCCATATTGGCTGTCATGTAGATATCAGGAAGTCCATCATTATTAATATCGCCAATGGCAACACCACCACCATTATAAAAATTTCTATATTTAAAAATGTTAAAGTTTTTCTGATTTACGACTTCGTTTGTAAAATCAATACCAGTTTCTTTAGGAGAGAGTAAAGAAAATAATGCCTCAACATTGTCCTCTTTTGTTTTTATTTCTTGTTCTTTTTTTGATTCACAAGAAAAGAATAACATAATACTAATCAGAAAAATTGTTGCATTTCTAAATAGCTGAAAATTCATTTTGTTTTTAGTTGTCATTATTTCTTAAAAAAATAGGAATGTTATTATTGATAGAAACAATTAAGTACTCTATTCCGTTTATTTTTAGTTTTTTAATGTCTCTAGCTTGACCTGAAATATCAAAAGATTGATTGGCTTTTACAGTAAAAAACCCTTTTCGATCATTGAGTAATAGAACTCCATGAAAAGCATCTAATCTACCTAATTGTGTACTTATTTGATAATCATTACCTGCAATTAATATATCCTCATAACCATCATTATCAAAATCATTCAAATATAATGTTTTAATCGAAGACACTTGTGTTAAAAAAGGCAATCTTCTCCTATTGAATTTTCCATTTCCGGTATTCTCAAAATAACAACTTGCCAGTTCATAAACTTGCTTTTTGTAAGCATTTTTTATTTTTTCTTTTGGGAATAATCTTGAGAAATCTGTTTTTGCAAATTCTGCATAAGAAAGAAACTTTTTATTTAACATAGGTAATTGTTTGGTCAGTTCATCTTTTGAAGAAAATACCGTCTCTTTACCTTGAGAATAATAAGTAACTATTGGCTCTACTGTACCATTGTCATCAAAATCATTTCTATACAGTTGTATAGGTTCTTGTTTTGACGCTTGTAATCGTGTATTTAACCCCCAATTGCCAGCAATGAAGTCAATGTCACCATCATTATCAAAATCCTCGACCTTTATAGTATTCCACCAACCATTAGTGAACCTTAAATTGTTTTGTAATTGCAATTTGAATTGTTTCCCGTCATTAATGAATATTGATATTGGCATCCAATGACCTACTGTAATTATATCTGGAAACTGATCACCATTTATATCAACAATTTCAATGTCTTCAACTAAACCTATATTTGAAAATTCAACTGCATTGGTTGCACTAATATCTTTAAAATTACCATGCCCATCATTTTCAAAAATATAGTTCTTAGCTGATTTTCCAAATTGTTGGGGTAATGAATTTGCACCTATTATAATATCCTGATCCCCATCAATATCAAAATCAAATGCTTTAACAACAGATGCATTTATCTCCATCTCATTAAAAGCATTACTTAATTTAAAAGTACCTTTCTCATTAATGTACAATCTCGGCATTAGTGCTAATCCTGATTTAAATTCATTTCCACCAGAGATAACAAGTAGATCCTGATCTCCGTCATTATCGGCATCAAAGAAAAGGTTATCTGTATCTTCATTAATACTATTTTTCTCAAAAGATTCTTGTAGAGAAATTGAAAATGATCCATTTTTATCTTGAACATATAGTGCTCCCGATTGTTTTTTAGCACCTCCTATATAAATATCATCTAAACCATCAGCATTTATATCACCTATAGTCATTTTTGACCCTTCATATCCTTTTGTGTAGGGTATCAATGGCTCTCTATTAAATTCATAAGAAGGAAGTTCTTGATGTTTAAATTTTATAGGTGAATCAACATTTTCTAAAAACCCTTTGCTTTGCTGTCTTTTAGAATAATAATTACCTGTTGCCTTAATATATTTTAAAATAATTGATGAGTTAGCTTGAATATTTTTCAACGTTTGATACTTTCCACCGGGCCAAATTACAGTGAGTGAGTCAGCTAGTAAATGTTTACCGATGCCGACAGTTATATCAGGTGAAATTGCTGATAAATAACCTCTTGATAAAAAATTTTCGTTTGTAATAGTCAAAGAATCTAAATAAACAAAAACCTTAGCTCCAATTCCAAATCTATTTTTTAGAGAACCGTCAAATTGAATTTTTAAAAAGTTGTTTTGAATAGTTTTTTCAGATTTGTTTTCTATAATGAATGCTTTATCATTTACATTATTTACAACAATATCTAAATCGCCATCATTATCTAAATCTACATAAATCGCCCCATTGCTGAATGAAGTTAAATTTTCAAACCAATGATCAGTAACATTTGAAAATGTAAGGTCGGTGTTATTCTTATAAAAATAATTTGATACTTTTTTCTCGGGTAATTCTTTGGTAAACTCTAAATCTTCTTGACTCATCCCTTTATTGATTCGTTTTTGAATATTTTCATTGGCAATAAAATTCATAAAATCCATATCATTGGTTGCCCCTTTAATACCATTAGAAATAAAAATATCTTTAAAGCCATCATTATCAAGATCAACAATAAGTGGTGCCCAAGACCAATCGGTTGCTGCAATACCCGAGGCAAATGCTATTTCATTGAATGAATTACCTCTATTTAGATGTAGTGTGTTTTGCATGTATTGAGGCTGATAACCCTTTTTTAGATATTGATTGTAAATCTGATTATTAAATTCTGAGCCAGAAGTTTTATAGGTTTCAATATTTTCTGGAAGCATATCTAATGAAATAATGTCTGTAAAACCATCATTATTTATATCAGCAATATCATTTCCCATAGAGTAATGCGTTGTATGGCCAAGTTTTGTTTCATTGTTTGAAATAATTTCTTCGAAGGTTCCGTTTTTTTGATTTATATATAAATAATCATTTTCGAAAAAATCATTCCCTATATAAATATCGGGATAACCATTGTTGTTTAAGTCACTAACTGAGATCCCCAAACCATAGCCTATTTTTCCTTGAAAAATTCCAGCTTCTTTAGAAACTTCTATAAATTTACCATCTTCATTCTTAAAAAGCTTATCACCTGACAAGCTATCAATTTCATACCTTAATTTTCCATGCCCATAAGTTCTGTTCGGGAAAACTGAATGGTTTAACAAAAACATATCCAAGTCACCATCAAGGTCGTAATCAAAAAAAGAAGCTTGAGTACTAAAACCAACTATATCTAAATTATATATTTCTGATTTTTCAATGAACTTTGGAAAACTATCTTCTGTAACCCCTTGATTGATATAAAGTAAATTTTGACCCTTGATACTTTGATAATCACCAACTTTACAAATATAAATATCTAGTAAGCCATCATTGTTGATATCAACCAAGGTTATTCCGGTCGTCCATCCAGAACTATTGTCAATTCCCGATTCTCTAGTAATATCTTTAAACTGAAAACCTCCTTTGTTTAAATAAAGTTTATCCTGAATTTGATTTCCAGTAAAATAAAGATCAATTAACCCATCATTATTAAAATCGCCTGATGCAATACCGGCTCCATTATAATAATAGAGATATGTTAAAATATTTAACGATGGTGTAGGTGATAGTTTATTATTGAATTGAATCCCTGTATTCTTTTTTAATTTAAATAGTTTATTACTATCATTACAGGAATTTAAAACAATAATAATAGATAAAATTTTAAGTAGTCTTATAATCTTTATCATACCAATTATTAATGGTCAATTTAATATATTATTTTAATTAATATGAGTAATTTAACTATTTTGGACTATCATATAATCATTCATTAAAAAAAGCTAACTTTAAGAGCTAACTTTTTCTAATCTACTAACTAATAAAATATGAATACTGCTAAAATATACTATTATCTAATATATTACGATTAATAATAGTTTAAAAAGATTAATGAAAAGTAAAAAAGATTAATGAAAAGTAAAAAAACTGTTTTGTAATTGTATTTTGTAGATATTAGTGTCTTATGAATGGGAAGAAAATTTATATAATAATATTTATAATTTCGATAATCGGATTAGCAATTGTACAATATCAATATTTGCGTATTGGTTTAAATCTTGCCAAAGTTCAGTTTAATCAAAAAATGGGCTTAACAGTAAATGAGATCAAAGAAGGACTTCAGCAACCTAATGAATTGACTTTCTTGGTTGGAAAAGCTATCACTAAAGATGATTCATATTTCAAGCTTAGTATTGATAGCGTACAAGATGCTTCAAGTTATTTTATGAATGACTTTTTAAAAGAAAAACTTTTACAGCAAGGTATAAAAACAGAATTTACCTATACTTTATACGCTAAAGATTCAACAGACTATTTAAAATCTCCCAAATTTTATGATAATGAAAATGATCTTTTAAGATATCCTATCACACTTGATGGATATTTGCCCTTATTGGTTAAAAAAAGACTAATCTTAGAACTTCAATTTAAAAACTTAAACCGCTACTTCTTATCTCAGTTAAATGGATTGACCATACCCAGTTTACTGTTCATTGTGGCAATAATATTTGTAATAATTTGGGTTCTTAAATCATTTTATTGGCAAAGAAATTTAATAACCACTACTAATGAGTTTATTAATAACCTTACACACGAATTAAAAACACCTGTTTTTTCTATAGGTATTGCGTCTAAAATTTTACAAGAAAAAATAGCCAATGAAAATAAAGAATTAGTAAATATGATTAGAAGTCAAGTTGATAAACTTAAAAATCAAATTGAGAAAGTATTAGAATTGGCAAGTTTAGAAGGTAAAAAGAATTTTATTGAAAAAAAAGTAATAGATTTCAAGCCGGTAGTTTTAAATATAATAAAAGAATTTGAACAAATAGCAGCTTTAGAAAGTATTAAATTTGTTAGAGATGTTAGGGGTGATACATATATTCTTAATTGTGATTCTTATCATTTAGAAAATGCAATAAACAGCCTTTTAGAAAATGCTAAAAAGTACTCTAAAGAAAACATAAAAAAAATCAAGCTTTTGGTATTTAAAGACGGTAATAAATTATTTATTAGTGTGGAGGATAACGGTGTAGGGATTTCTGATAATTATAAAAAGAAAATTTTTGATAAATTTTTCAGGGTGTCTTCCGGAGATATTCACAATGTAAAAGGTTATGGTTTAGGACTAAGTTATGTAAAAAGAATTATAAAGCTTCATAAAGGAAAGATAACTGTAAAAAGTTCTTTAGACCTAGGATCAGAGTTTATAATTAGCTTACCATTATTTAACAATGAAAAATAGCGAAAAAATATTGTTAGTTGAAGACGATGAATCTTTGGGATATTTGCTTTCAGAATATCTTAAAATTAAAAATTTTGATATTATATGGAGTAAAAATGGTACTTCTGCTTTAGAAATTTTGCATCGAGATTATTTTGATTTGATTATAATAGATGTGATGATGCCTGAAATGGATGGTTTTACATTAGCAAATATTATTAAACAACAATTTACGGAAACTCCTTTTATTTTTCTTACGGCACGTTCCTTAAAAATCGATGTTTTAAAAGGGTTCTCTTTGGGCGCAGTTGACTATTTAAAAAAACCAATAGACGAAGAAGAGTTAGTAGTAAGATTAAATACGCTATTAAATACTTTATCGGTTAAAAAATTATCATCAAATAATGATCAGAATGAATTTCTAATAGGTGATTACGTATATAATAAGGATAATTCGCAGTTGGTTTATAAAGCTGATGTTGTACAGCAACTAACATTTCGTGAAAATAAATTATTAAATCTCTTAGTATTAAAACAAAATGAATTATGCTCTCATAAAGAGATATTAAATAATATTTGGGGTAAAAATGATTTTTTTAGTAAAAAAAGTTTAAATGTTTTTGTCTCACGTTTAAGAAAATACTTAAGTAGTGATTCTTCCATTAAAATTGAAAACATACACAATCAAGGATTTATTTTAAAAATTGAGTAGTACTAAATTAACTATGGTCAAAATAGAAAATGTTTTTTACAATAAAATCTATTTAGGCATGCAAAAATTAGTCTTATAATCATTATTCGATAATTATACTCTTTGTAAATGTCTGAATAACAGCAAAATACCCTAGAGCAAAATTATTTGTTTGATCCACATTATCAAAAAAGTCAATATTGTCAATTTCAGTCACATTAATGATGTTACCCCTCACTGTAGCCACCGGAGTCTCAAAAAGATCGAGATCATTTTCACTTTGTTCAATAAGTAGGTTCATATAGTTAAAAAATGACCTTTCAACACCTAGAATACTTATATCAACCTCTTGACCAGGCTCAATAACTTTATCATAAAAATAGGAAAACTGGAATTGCTGGCCCTGATAAAATTCATCTCCAGATACAAAAAAAT
Source organism: uncultured Flavobacteriaceae bacterium (assembly GCA_964463085.1). Classification (GTDB taxonomy): domain Bacteria; phylum Bacteroidota; class Bacteroidia; order Flavobacteriales; family Flavobacteriaceae; genus Aureibaculum. Next base: position 11,949 of record CAYXAZ010000035.1, read on the forward strand.
TATCAAAATCAAAATCAAAGAGATAAAAGTCGTTGCGGTTAGGGTTATCAGTAAAGGTAACGATGACCTCACTTTGACCACCATTTACTGCTGTTCCGTCACCCTGTATCAGCGTGTCGATTGGAACAGTTGGAACATAATGAGTACGAGCTAAATAAAGCTGTTCTTCATGTTCAACCTGAAATATTAACTCACCCTGGGTTATTAAAAATGAAGTAGATACCACCTTTTCATAAATTCCCGGTGCTACTTCTAAAAGTACAATGAAACCGGGGTTTGCAAAGGTAGGTGAGATACCCAAATTGGTAATAGTAATTTGTTTTAAACCCGTGACTACAACTTCACCGAAAAAAGAGTCCGTTAAACTTACCTTAACGCTTATTGTTTGTATCTGTTGGCTTGTATCTACTCTTATGAGTGCATCTATAACAAGGCGAGGTTTTTCTGATGGTATATCTACTTCAATCACATCCTCACAATTTGTAAAGGTCAACACTATTAAAATTATATATACAATTTTTTTCATAGTATTAGAATTTAAAATTATAGGTCACTGCAGGCACTATACTAAAAATAGAAGTACGGATGGCTTCATTAACTCCTGTGTCTTGATTACGCCTGAAGTTAATAGAAGCAGCATTCTTTCTGCTATATAAGTTATAAATACTAAATACCCACTCTGATTGCCATTTTCTCGAAGCTCTTTTTTTAGGAATGAATTTAGTTGAAATATCAAGGCGATGATAATCCGGTAAACGTTCAACATTACGGAGGCCATAATAAGGAATGGACAATCCCTGAAATTCAAACTGACCTATGGGATAATTGGTGGGTTGACCCGTCTGATAAATAAAATCCATATTAAAGCTCCATTTTTTGTTTAGTTTATAGCTACCGTATAATGCTATATCATGTCTTTTATCATAAGGAGTGTTATACCATTTTCCTAGGTTTATTCCTGTTTCCCGATTACTCCTTCCGTTATCAACTTTAGGAGTCCTACCCGGAGTACGTTGCTCTGATTTAGAGAGTGTATAGACCAGCCATCCTTTAAACTTTCCTTTATTCATGCGAAACAATATTTCCAGGCCATAAGCCCTAGCCTCTCCATTAAGAATGACACGCTCAATAGCATTATTGGCAATTAGATTAGCACCATCTATATAATCTATACGATTCTCAATATCTTTATAGAAAACTTCGGTTTCAAAAGAATATGTGTCATTCTTGAAATTTTTAAAGAAGCCAAGAGCGTACTGATTTAGTAATTGTGGTTTAACAAATGGTCCGCTGGGTGTCCAGACATCCAATGGGGTGGGGGAACTGGTATTAGAAAGTAAGTGCAAATATTGCGCCATTCGATTATAACTTGCTTTTATTGATGTATTGGAATTAAATCTATACGCAATAGACATACGAGGTTCGAGGTTTGCATATATAGACAAAACTCCTGTTTTACCAGGATCAGTAACACCAACAGCCGGCTCAATAGGTTCCGCTTCTTGATAAATAAGAAGAAAGGGGTCAAAAATCACAGGATCATCGTTTTTATAGACATTTATTGCATCCTGTTTCAGGCGTGTAAAATGACTCAGGCGAAGACCATATTGTATGCTTAATTTATCTGAAATGTAGTGTTCAATATCTATATAAGCGGCAAATTCATTTGCAAATTTTTTAGTTAATTGCTCTTCTAATATATCCGATTCCTGATTAATAGGTTTCACTGCTCCCGGATTAAACTGATAATATATATTGCTGAAACCATAATTAATTTGTCGCTTATCACTCTGATAATTTTTAACATTATACTTAATATTTAGTTGGCGGATGTCAGAGTTCCACTTAAACCCAAGCTGATCTAGTTCTAATCCAAAGGAATATTTAGAATAAATTAGTGAAAGATTTGAAAATAATTTGTCAGAGATTAAATGATTCCATCGAAAATTTATCACAGAATTTCCAAAGGTATTCGTATAATTTTCATCTAAACTGAAATTATCTCGCCCTACGTAACCGGACAGAAAAATTTTATTTCTTTCATTTATTTCGTAGTTAACCTTAGCATTTATATCATAAAAATTGGCAGAGTTGACTATATCAAAAAGTGGTAGCAAAAAATGACCATAAGACACTCTTCCTCCAATAAGGAAAGCTGCACGGTTTTTTTCAATAGGACCTTCCATAAGAAATCTGCCTGCAATAGTGCCAAGACCTCCATTTATTTTTAAATGCTTACTATTTCCTTCTTTTTGAAATACTTCAAGTACTGAAGAAACACGTCCTCCATATCTTGCAGGGATACCCCCTTTATACAATTTGATATCTTTAATTGCATCTGGGTTAAATACCGAGAAAAAGCCAAACAGATGGGATGAATTGAAAATTGTGGCCTCATCTAATAGAATAAGGTTTTGGTCTACAGCGCCTCCTCTAACATTGAAACCCGTAGACCCCTCACCAGCATTAGTTACCCCGGGAAGCAATAGAATAGAATTGATAACGTCTGCTTCTCCAAAAACTAAAGGTAAATCTTTAATGGTTTTCACGGTAAGTGTATTCACACTCATCTGTGGTTTTCGAATATTTATTTTTTCTACATCCTCAGTAACTACAACTTCTTCAAGTTCTTCAACAAATTCTTCCAGCTTAAAATCTATTTTTAGATTTTTGTTCAAATTTATTTTTTGAATAATATTCTTAAACCCCATTGAGCTAATCTGAAGAATGTATTTACCATCAGGTATAGTAATAGAATAGAAGCCATATTCATTAGTAGACACACCTATATCTAATTCAGGCAAAAAAATGGTTACTCCTGTTATACTTTCATTACTTGACGCTTCTTTAACAATGCCACTGATGGTATGTTTTTGCTGTGCTAGTATACTTGAAAAGCATAAGAACGTAAAAACGAATTTAATACGTATTAGTTTAATCATAAACAAATTTATAATTAAAAAAGAAATCTTAAATATATTCTCGTCCCGAGTTTTAGTAGTCTTAAATACTAAAGAAATTTAGTGATAAAAAACGCCCTAAATTTAGGGCGTTTTTTACTAATTCAAATGTATAAAAAAATTAATATCCTGGATTTTGAACTAAATTAGGATTAGACAATAATGCATTGGAAGGAATTGGAAATAAATTTTTAGTATCATCACCTACAGATCCAGGGTCTTTAAACTGCCAATCTTTAGTGAACTGACCAAATCGGATTAAGTCATTTCTTCTTACAAATTCATCATACAATTCTCTACCTCTTTCAGCCAATAAATCACTTTCTGAAACGCTGCCTAATGCAGATGCTCCTCTTAACGTTCTTAATTCATTTACTAATGTAGTCGCATCACCCCCACTTCTCAGCATGGCCTCAGCTTTCATTAAATGCGCGTCAGCATATCTAAATATAACTTCATGGCTAGTAAATGAACCATTTACTGGGTGGTATTTAATTACACGAATACCTGTACGTTCATTATTGCCAACTAAACCTGGCAGGTCTTTGGTAAATACTAATGGATTACCAGGGCGATCGTTTAATGGGCTACCATCAACATCATATTGTTGACCAATTAAAAAACCATAACCAATACCAAGGTTAGTGGCATCGGAATTTGTAGCATCAGGCACCCAGCCCCTACGCTCTTCCTGACCATCACCAACATTGTTAGAGTTTGGATCTCCTTCAAAAAGGTCATAAAATTCAGCTAAGGTAGTAAAACCATTCCATCCGCCACCAGTATTACCAGGAGCGTTTTGGTTATAGTGTAAGGTATTCCAAATTCTATTTCCTACTCCTGTTGGAACAAACCAGATAGTTTCATTATCAACATCTTCTTTAAAAAGATCAAAATAGCCGGCTTGTAATGCAAAGCCATCCGCTGCAATAGCATCTACAGCGCTAATAACGCCAGCCATATCACCTGAATCAGCCGATCCGGTACCTTTATAGATATGAGCATTCAACAATAATCGGGCTTTTAAAAAATTGGCTGATGCTTTAGATGCTCTATTAGTTTCAGCACTTGGACCTGTTGAAGGTAGATTGGCTATAGCATCATTTAAATCTTGTAAAACAAAATCAAACGCTTCTGTTCTTGATAACACCTTTGGATTAATATCAGGCCCTTCATCAGGCTCTCTAAATGGTACTTGACCATAAAAATCCATAATGGTATACATACTAATAGCTCTAATAAACTTAGCATCTGCCAACTGTGTTGGTGATGCATTACTTCTAGAATCAATTACTTCTGATGCTAAAAAAACATTTTGGTTAAATTGATTCCAAACAGTTAATACATGACCATGAGCTGGTGTCCATGTATGCGCATGCAAGGTTCTCCAAACGCCATTATCACCCCAATCAGTTCCTCTGGTAGGTACTAATAGTTCATCAGTTGTAACTTCATTTAATGCAAAATAGTTAGATTGATCTCCAAACTGACCATTAAATGCGTTATATAAGTTTGTTATTGCACCATCAACATCTTCTACTCCGGAAAATCCGCTAGTACCACCACTACTAATAATAGAGTCTGTAGCATCGATCTCCAAGTCTGTACATGAGATCATAAACAGGACTGACATTAATGTCAATGCCCCTATTTTAACTTGTTTTTTAATCATAATTTTCATGACTTTTTAATTTTTAAAATGTAACATTTAATCCTAATGTAATTGTTCTTGGTCTTGGGAATGAAGTAAGATCAATACCAGCGGTCGGTAAGTTATTTAACAAATCATCTCCAACGGGAGCAGTACTTACTTCAGGATCTAAACCACTATAATCGGTAATTACAAATAAATTTTGACCATTTATATAAAACCTTAATGATTTTAATACACTATCTTCACCCAGAGGTAAGGTATAGCCCAACGTAGCGTTTTGTAAACGAACAAAATCGCCGCTTTCTAAAAATCTTGTTGATACAGCAGCCTCAGCATTACCAGCCTCACCACTTGTGAGTACATCAGGAGTTACGTTACGTGCATTGGCAATAGCCCCTGCCGTAAAGAACGCATTACGAGTATTGTTATAAATATAATGACCAAATTGTCCGGCAAAATATGCTGAAAAATCCCAGTTTTTATATTTTACATTAGTTGACAAACCAGCATTAGTAGTAGGTAGTGCGCTTTTTCCTACAAAAGTTTGATTATCACCAATAGGTTGCCCATTGGAATCAAAACCCTCAAACTCTCTCAAAAAGTAAGAAAATAAGGGTTGACCTTCAGCAAGGATCTGAGAAAATGCTTGTGATAATCCTTGACCACGAATAGTACCTGCAGGGATCAAACCACCAAAATCTTGTAACTCATTATCATTATAGGCAATATTAAAACTTGCAGACCAGGTAAGATCATCAGTTTGTACCAAATCATAATTAATAGCAAATTCAATACCTTGATTTAATACAATTGCATCTAAATTTTGAAAGAAAAATGGTTGTGGTGATGGTTGAGCTGCTTCGACTTTCAACAATAACCCTTCAGTTTCTTTTCTATACACATCAACACTTCCGCTTAATCTATCATTAGCAAAGCCAAAATCTAAGCCTAAACTATATTGTGTGGTTTCTTCCCATTTTAAATCGGGATTTGCAAACGAAATAGGAGCTAGACCCGGGACATCAATATTTCCATCTGCATTTATATTATTACCTTGATAACGTTCTCTACGTATAAAATCTCCATGGCCTAAACCATCCTGATTACCAGTAATACCCCAACCTAATCTAAGCTTTAAGGTTGATAATTGATCTCCAATAAAATCTTCTTCGTTTATTTTCCATGCAAAAGCAGCTGAAGGAAAATAACCATATTGATTATCAGGACCAAATTTAGAAGAACCATCCGCACGAACTGTAGCTGTAAACAAATATTTATCGGCTATTGTATAGTTAACTCTTGCAAAGTAAGATTGTAATTCATCAGTGAAATCAAATGTATCACCAGCAATAGAAGATACCGTTGTTCCACCCGGAGCAGTGATCATATCAGTTGTAGGCTGAGGAAACAAACGATTAACAAAAAAACCGTCCTGATCTAAACCATATTGTTGATAAGAACCACTAATGGCACCTTCAAGAGCATTTGCCGAATTTTCTAAAGCACTTACCATTTGATCTAAATTGGTAGTACTAAATCCAAACCCTTTCACATTTCTTCCACTCCTTTGGAAATCCTGAAAAGAGAATCCAGCAAGGACAGTTAATTTAGAATTCTCAAATTCTTTATCATAAGTTAATGTAGCTTCTAACAATCTATTTTCAGCATCTATATCATTTACAAAGGCATTACCATTACCGAAAACACCATCACCTAAATTTCTAGCCAAACCAGATGCAGCAGATAATCTTGTTGATTTTGATTTATCATATCCTACAGCAATTTTACCAGTCAATTCTTCAGTAATTTTATAATCTGCAGAAAAGTTTAATAACGTTCTATTAGTTTCAGCCGTACTTTGTGTGTATGCTAACATATTTGCAGGATTAATTTGACCGCCTGTATCAAAATCAGGGTCAGAGGACCAGGTAGGATTTGCTGAATATGCAGCACCCAACAAATCTCCTTGAAAACCGGCACTGGCACTAAGAGGAGGTGATTCATCATCTACACCAGATATAGTTGCCTGTAAATTCAATTTTAATTTATCATCAAAGAAATTATGTATTGCATTTACTCTTCCTGAAATTCTTTCTAACGATGATTTTTCTACAACTCCTTCTTGGTCTTGATAGCCAAAAGTTAGTCTAATTGATCCATCTTCATAACTGGTAGAATATGACAAGTTTTGATTATTAGAAACAGCATTTCTTGTTACAAGATCTTGCCAATCTGTATTAGAACCTAAATCCTGGTCAGCAGCATTACCACCAAATTGTGTAACAGCAGCTAAAAATTGATCTCTTTTTAATAAATTATATTCTTCAGCCGGTGACGAAAAACTAAACGATGATGCAAATTCAAATTGGCTTTTACTTCCTCTCCCATCTTTAGTAGTAATGATAACCACACCATTTGCTCCTCTCGATCCATAAATAGCAGTAGCTGAAGCATCTTTTAAGATACTAATACTTTCAATATCATTAGGGTTTAGAAAATTAAGTGGGTTTTTAGAAGCACTATTACCAAAACCTAGATTTTGCCCATTTGCTGAGGTATCATCTCCAGAAAGTGGTACACCATCGACAACAAACAATGGATTGTTATTAGATCTTACAGAGGAAGTACCACGAATACGAATGTTTATTCCCGCTCCTGGTTCACCACTGGTTTGAGTTATTTGAACTCCGGCAGTTTTACCTTGGATCAATTGTTCAGGCGAAGCTATCACGCCACCATTAAAATCTTCAGCCTTAATCGAAACAACAGCCCCAGTAGCATCCTTAACTGTTGTAGTACCATAACCGATTACTACAACTTCATCAAGTGCTTGTGCATCCACAACTAATTGTACATTAATAACAGTTTGACCATTTACAGCTACATCTTGTGTTGTAAAACCTATAAAGCTAAACACTAAAACGGCATCGGGACTAGTAAGATCAATAGAATAGTTTCCGTCAAAATCTGTAGTGACACCATTTTGTGTACCTTTTTCAATAACATTAACTCCAGGTAAGGGACCATCGTCTCCTGTTACCGTTCCAGTTACTGTTTGCGCCAGTACTATACTGCTCGAAAGCATAATACCAAAAATTAGTAATTGTTTAAGTAAATTGATTTTCATAATTATTTAAGTTAGTTTAATTTTTTTCGATTTTAAGAAATTTCCCTAATTAAAATTATTGAATTAACTATATCTAAATCAACATTTTAGTGGTATTATCTGTTTCAATTTTAATTTCGAGTACTTAGGGTTAATAATCGAAATTTTACATATTAGATTTTCAGCTTCTCGAAAACATTATTCAATTGAAAATCAAAGATAATAATGACGAGACCTTTTGAATAAATGATACTATTATACAGTATAAATCAATAATATTACAAATATTATGTTAAATTGCTTTATAAACTAATACAATTCAGTCAATATTATATACAATTAGGAATTCATATTGTAATTTTATTTTTTAAATTCTATATAAAATAAAACCCTTCAATGATTCTCAAATATATAATAAATTTATACTCGTTTTATATTTTTGTGAATACAAAATCGGTTTCGAAGTGGATTTATTATCACGAAAACGGTTTCGTATTCATAACCTATCCATTCTTAATAGTTGTTTTTATGGGAAACCTTGACGTAAAACATCGAGGAATTCTTTTTGATTTAATACCAGTAAATTACTCTCAAGATAAAAAAAAATTGCTTCTGTAACCGTTTTTGGAAAAAATTAACTTCTTTTTTACAACTTGTATTAAAAAATATACTAATTTGGTTGTAATGCCACAAATAAGATTAAAAGACATAGCAAATAAACTTGGCCTATCTAAAGCTACTGTTTCTAAAGCCCTCAATGACTCTTTGGAAATAAGTGACGCAACCAAACAAAAAGTACTACATATAGCAAGGTTACTCAACTATACTCCTAATCAGGTGGCGGTTAACCTAAGAAAAAAGCAAACTAAAACTATTGGAGTAATTATACCTACCACGGTTCATCATTTTTTTTCTAAAATAATTGACGGTATTATTAAAAGAGCTGAAAAAGATGGATACTTAGTAATTATCCTTCAGTCAAATGAAAGTTTTTCTCTTGAAAAACAACAAGTGAACCTATTGATTGATAAAAGAGTAGATGGTATTTTAATATCCCTATCTAATAAAACCAATGAATTTGTGCATTTAAAAAAAATCCTTAATAGAAATATACCTTTAGTTTTATTTGACAAAATTGAACCCTCTATTAAATGTTCAAAGGTTAAGATTAATGATTATGAAGCTGCATATAATTCTGTTGTCTACCTCATAAATAAGGGTTATAAAAAAATTTCACATTTTAGAGGTGATTTTAATCCTAAAAATTCTGCTGACAGATTTAAAGGGTATAAACAGGCACTTTTAGATAACAATATTGAATTTGACCCTTCATTAGTATTTATGTGTAATAATAATTCAGATTTTGAAGATGGTTATTCAAATGCAAAAAAAATGATATCTAATCATATTGAAGTCGATGCTGTTTTTGCCATTACAGATCTAGTAGCCATTGGTGTTATTAAGTATCTTAAAGAACAACAAATTAGAATTCCAGAAGATATTGCTGTTTTTGGTTTTAGTAACTGGTTTATGTCTTCTGTTATGAGCCCTACACTATCTACTGTAGATCAACCAGCATTTAAAATGGGAGAAACATCAATGGAAATTTTACTCGCAGAAATTAGAAATCTAAAACAGAATAAAACTATCACTCATAAGGAGGTTATTCTTCCAACAAAACTAGTAATTAGAAATTCATGTTAAATTAACCTCTTTGTAAGCTACATATTTAACGTTATGAATTAATAATAAATACGCTTTACCCGTTACTTAATTACTAGATAGTATCAACATCTTTAGTCTTGTCAACTAAAATCATTTCATACCAAAGTAATTTTGTAACTATAAATCAATTAGAGTTTTTTATCAAGTTCTCTTACAAAATTAATTATTTCTGATTGCATAATTTTTGGATTGGCACCTTCTTTACTTGCAACTAAAGCACCTACTGCACAAGCAAAATTTAAAGCTTCATCGGATGCTTTATTATTTAAAAGTTGACCTATTAAAGTTGCCAGAAAAGAATCACCAGCACCAACGGTATCTGAAACTTTTACGGAGTAACCATTATTGTTGTAAAGTTTGTTATTGTATAGCAAGGTAGCGCCATCTTTTCCTTTTGTAACACATATTTGTTCGGTTTGAGTATATTGTGAAAGAAATTTTATTTTTTCAATAATAGATTCTGATTTAAAACCCAAAGCAATGCATATTTCATCTAATTCTTCATCATTACATTTAATAAAATCTGATTTACGCATTAGAGTTAACAACAAATTCATTGAATAAAAAGGGGGGCGAAGATTGACATCAAATACTTTAAAGGGTGCATATTTAAGTAACCTTAGTAAAGTGTTTTTTGTGATTTCATCTCTGCAAGCTAAGCTTCCAAAAATAAATGCATCTGAAGATTTTACAATTTCTACAAACTGATCTGTAACTTCAATTTTGTCCCAAGCAACAGGTTGTTCTATTTCATACGAAGCAGAACCATTGTTGTCTAAAGTAACATTTACACAACCTGTTTTATAAAGTTGGTCAATTTGAATAGATGAAGTATCTAGTCCCTCTTCTTTGATATATTGTAATAGTTCATTCCCATTTTTATCATTACCTATCCTACTAATTATATATGTATTGATATTAAAAGATTGCAATCGTAAGGCAACATTTAAAGGTGCTCCACCTATCTTTTTATGTGTTGGGAACACATCCCAAAGCACTTCACCAAAACATGTTACTATTGGCATTTGTTTAGTTTTTAATTAATTTTTTTGTTTGCTCTTTCCAAATGGATTTAACAGAGTTTAATTTAAAGTTTTTAATTGAAATACTGTCAACAGATGATATTTGCAAAATGTTATAAAATACGGTTGGGAAGATTTGTTCAGTCATTACATATTTACCATTATCAATAAATAGTTCAATAGAAGACCAATCAACTATAATTCTAATATCAACTTCTTTATCTAATACTTTATATGGGAATGTGTGCAAACTATCAGCAAATCGATTTTCAAAACCTACAAGACCAGATTTTCTTCTATCTAAACTCATTTCTTTTTTTGAAGGATCGATATAAAAAAGCAAATACTCATCTTTCCCATTCTTAAATTCCAACTGTATTCCCTTTGACAGATTAGTGATAAATTTTATTTCAGTTTGATTAAAATTTTGATGTTTAAGATTAAATGGGTTTTCAAGATTAATACACTTCTCTTCAAACACATTAGAAAGTTGATTGTTAAAAGAATCAATGACCTTACTCTCTAAAAAATAAACACCATCCTCAACGATTAATGATAATTCACGCGGTAAGGTCATTGAACCTCTCCAATTCTTTGTAGGAGTTTTCTGTCCGTAATACCAATTACTCATCCAACCTATAAATATTCGTTTTTCATTTGGAGTATTATTATAAGTTACTCCAGCATAATTGTCAGCACCTACATCAATCCATTTGATGTCATCATGATCAGCTACAAACCTTTTTCCATCAAAATTACCTATAAAATATTGAGTGCCTGAGCCTCCATTTGGTGCTCCCGGATTAATACTTATTAAAAGTATCCATTTTTCCTCACCTGTATCTTTAACTTTTAATTTAAACAGATCTGGACATTCCCAAACACCTCCATGCGCTCCAACTTCTTTACCAAAATCACTTAAATATGTCCAGTTTTTTAAATTGTCAGATTTGTAAAATTTAGTATGATCACCTGCCACCAATATCATGATCCATTGCTTAGTCTCATCATACCAAAATACTTTTGGATCTCTAAAATCTTTAATATCTGCGTTTTTTAATACCGGATTTGCATCATATTTGATCCAAGTATCGCCATTATCTAAACTAAAAGCAATTCCTTGAGTTTGGTGATATGTTCTTCCTCCTTTTTCTCCTTCTATTAAATGATAAGTAAAAATTGCTACTAAAGGAGGATTATCTTCACTCCCTAAACCACTTGAATTCGTAATATCCAATACTATACTACCAGAAAAAATATCTCCAAGTTCATCAGGAAAAATCGCTATTGGTTTATGTTTCCAAGTAATCAAATCTTCACTTATTGCATGTCCCCAATGCATTGGACCCCAAACGGTATCTTCTGGATGATATTGATAGAATAAATGATAAATTCCGTCATTATAAACTAAACCATTAGGGTCGTTCATCCATTTCTCTTTAGGAGAAAAATGAAATTGAGGCCTAAATTGTTCATGATAATTATCCATAATTAATTCAATCTATTTAATTCTGTTTTAAATGTAATTTTACCAGAGGTAAATCATTCGACAATAATAAACAAATTTATGTTACTTATATTTCCTCTAAAAAAGTATTTACCAAATTGGTCAAAGAACTCTCTTAACACTTTTTTTCATTTTGTCGATTGTAAGTTTGAAATGAAAAAAATTATGTAGGTTTGTTCAATTGACCCAACTAAATTATCATGAAAAACTTAGGAATAAAACTATCATTATTTATAAATTATTTTGTTTTTGCTATACTACTAAATAGTGTCGGTATTGTAATTCTTAAATCACAAAATAACTACGGTGTTGATGAAGTTCAAGCCAGTATTCTTGAAGCTTTTAAAGATTTGCCAATTGCTATTGTTTCATTTTTCATTGCTTCCTTTTTACCTAGACTAGGCTATAAAAAAGCAATGCTTATTGGATTAGGTATTGTTTCCGTTGCCTGTATATCTATGTTTTATGGTAATTCGTTCAACTCAGCAAAAATATTATTTGCTGCAGTTGGTGTTTCTTTTGCATTGATAAAAGTTTCTGTATACTCAATGATTGGGATGGTGACATCTGGAGAAAAGGAACATAATAGTTTTATGAGTAGTATTGAAGGCGTTTTTATGATAGGAATTGCCCTGGCCTATTTTCTATTTCCGGCATTTAATACAGAAGACCAGCCGGATTCTTGGTTAAATGTATATTGGTTATTGGCAGGTCTTTCTATACTTTCATTCATATTTCTTTTGTTTACAAAATTTGAAACTGAAGCTGAAGTGCCAGGTACAAATGTATTGGATGATTTTAAACAGATGTTTCGTTTATTATCTAAAATTCTTATCGTAGTATTTGTAATCAGCGCATTTTTATTTGTGATGATAGAACAAGGCATCATGACATGGCTACCATCTTTTAATGATAAAGTATTAAACCTTCCAGAAAATGTGAGTATTATGATGGCTAGTATTTTAGCTATTTGTCTAGCAATAGGAAGGCTTCTTGCTGGTATTATCACACGAAAAATTAATTGGATCTGGGTATTATCAATTTGTACTATCATTGCAATGTTAATTGTGGTTTTTGTTTTACCCAGAACATTAGATGTTAATGTTGGAAAAATAGATAGTATAAAGGATATACCTCTGATAGGTTTTGCTTTTCCAATTATAGGGTTGTTTATTGCCCCTATTTATCCGCTTTTGAATTCTGTTGTGTTAAGTGCACTTCCAAAGAAATTACATAGCCCTATGACGGGTTTAATTGTTGTTTTTTCAGCATTAGGTGGTACTTTAGGCTCAAGAATTATTGGTTGGCTTTTTAAAAATCAAGGGTCTGAAAATGCATTTTATTATACACTTATTCCAATGAGTCTATTAATGGTATCTTACCTTATTCTAAAAAAATTAACTTCTGAAAATGCTATTAAAGCTTAATATATATCAAACTATTTCTCACCTTCTCGCTCAAGAAGATACTGACGGCGATAAAAAAATTACGATTGAAGATAAAGGTCCGAAATTATTTATTTTAAAAGACTTAGATGGAGAAAAAGAAATTACGATTAAAGGTACTTTTCACTTATCAAATCTTTTACAGGAATTAATTTTAGCTAAAGAAAAAAATAGTAATATCATTGATACTGATACTATTTTTGAAAAACCTATAGATAGGTTAAGACGTATGATTGAATATTATTATTGGGATGGGCTGACACGTACAATCGACAAAAAAGGATTAGCCAAAGTAGTTTATGATGAGAAATCGCTATCAAACAAACAACGAATTTATATTCCATACAATGACGTCAAAGCATACTCTTATTTTAAAGAGTTAGAAGTTTCTATCAAGAATTTAGAAGTAATAAGATTACCAGAATCAATTACTCCTGAATATGTATTGAGTATTAATGATAAACCCGGCATACTCTCCTTAAAACTAGAAAAAAAAGATGGAAAAATCAATGGGGTACCATTTGTAGTGCCTGGAGGAAGATTTAACGAAATGTATGGTTGGGATAGTTACTTTGAAGCTATTGGATTACTACTTGGTCCAAAAAAAGAATTAGCCAAAACCATGGCTGATAATTTTCAACACGAAATTGAACACTATGGTAAAATTTTAAATGCTAACAGAACCTATTACTTGACAAGAACTCAACCACCATTTTATAGCTCATTAATAAGAGAAATATTTGAAAAAAAAGTAAAAAATGCTGATATTAATTGGCTAAATAGTCACTTAACAACGGCAATTAAGGAATATGAAACCGTTTGGATGGTATCTGGAAAAAGGCTAACAAAAACTGGATTGAACAGATACTTAGCAGAAGGAATTGGTTTACCTCCCGAAGTAGAAGAGGGTCATTATAATGAAATTTTAAGACCTCATGCCAGAAAAGCTAATATGTCTATTAAAGATTATGAAAAAGGTTATTATAAAAGAGAAATAATTAATAAAACCTTAGATGATTATTTTGTTCATGACAGAAGTGTAAGAGAAAACGGACATGATACTTCATATCGTTTAGAAGGCAATTGTGCACACTTAAACTGTGTTGATCTAAATTCGTTCTTATATAAATATGAAAAAGACTTTGCATATCTCATTAAAAATTATTTTGGTGATACTTTTGAAACTACAGATGGAAGAAATTTAACAAGTGAATATTGGAATCAAAAAGCCGACATCAGGAAAAAGTTAATGTTTCAATATTTATGGAATGAAGCTGATGGTATTTTTTATGACTATGATATTATAACAAAAAAACAAGTTCCTTTTGTTTCTGCAACTTCATTACTCCCGTTATGGGCAGAAATTGCTGATAAGCATCAAGCAGAGCAAATGATTTCTAATACATTATCTAAATTAATTTGTTTAGGTGGTGTGGCTGGCTGTACTGAAGAAGCCAGAGGTGAAATTTCAAAACATCGACCAGCTCGTCAATGGGATTATCCCAATGGATGGGCACCACATCAAATGATGATTTGGAAAGGTCTTCTAAATTATGGGTATTCTAAAAAAGCACATGAACTAATTTATAGATGGATATGGATGATTACTATAAATGCCGTAAACTATAATGGTACAATACCAGAAAAATATGATGTTGTCAGTGCTACTCATAAAGTATTTGCTGAATATGGTAATGTGGGTACAAACTTTGAATACATAACACGTGAAGGGTTTGGTTGGATGAATGCATCTTATCTTTATGGTTTAAGTATATTACCAAATAAATTTAAGAATCAAATAAATCAATTAGTAAATCCAAATATTGTATTTTAGTAAATAAATGAATTCGTCTTGACTTTTTATCTATTAGATTGTTGCTGATTTAACGTCAAAGCGTGTAACTTTACGATGTGAAATGTAAGACTTGTTAAGTTTTTGAATTTAAACTGTATGAATAAATGCGAGTAGAAAAGATCTTTGATGATTCAGGGGTCTTTTTATTTCTTATCTTAATTTTAAAATTAGTAATTAGTAAACTTCTTTTTAAATCAATCATGTTTTTATAATTTTTTGATTGGTCTATGTAAATAATATGGATACAGAAATTGTGTTTAATAGTTAAAATGTAAACTACACAAACCTTTTATAACATAGTTCTTTTTAATTAGAAGTGTATCATTATGTCTCTATAAAATACGTAAGTAAGACATGAAAGAGAGGTTGTATAAATTTCTAGAATATTGTAGTCATTTAAATTTGTCAATAGTTAAATTTAATTACCTTTACGTCAACTTAATTTAAGTTATTATCAAATAAAAGTTATCTATTCGGTTACCTCGAAAATTGAAAGATTCTTGAGGTATTGTAAATAAAGAGATAGGATGAACATGGTATAATCCTGCCATCCCGACGAACCTAATAATAGGTCAAACTAAAATACTGCTAATCGTATGATTTTTAGTGTTTTAATTTTTTATGATAGTATTTAATATCATTTATAACCATATATTAGGTGTGCAACCCTTTTGTCAAATTATTGTAGCTTTATAGAACTTTTAGAAGTAGTTGCCTTTCGTCTTTACAAACCTTATACGTTTAACTAAAGACATCTAAGATACAGACAAACAACACATTTACTATGATTTTCTTTACTAGAAAGTCTCGGAGTAACGCTCAAAAGTTATCTATTCACGTTTACTGTAGACGGGAAACGTTCTGAAATTAGTTTAAAAAGATGTGTATCGGTGTGCAATTGGGACTCTTCTAAGAGAAGGGCAAGAGGTTCTACTCAAAATATTAGAATTCTTAATACTTATTTAGACCACGTTTATAGACAGTTATTGGATTGCCATAAAATTACTGGAAGAATTTAAAGTTATTTTTAAAAGGATTGGTTCTGAAAAGTTCATAGCAAATTTTTTCAATATTTATAGAGCTTATGGTAAGTTTTACTGTAAACTATATTTTTCAGATTTGTGTAAAAATTATTGTATATAGTTCAAAATTAATATTTTGCGAAGCAAAAAACACAATAGTAGTATCGCTTTAGCGTGCTATCCTCTCGCTTTCCCCCACTTAGTTCTGTATTAATAGTTTTTATAGATATTTTTTATGGCAAAAAGTTCTACTAATCGGTAACTTTTTATCAGAGGAAAACTCTTTTGGATTCTTTATAAAAAAATATAATAGACTAGAGATTAAAAAATGAGACTATTTGTTTGTGTCAATAATTCATAGGATTGAAGATTACAAAAAGGGATAAAATATAATTCTATGCTAATCTAAAAATTAGTAGATTTAGCACATCCTATTTTGCCTATATTAAAAATCTGCAAATTATAATTTATGAATTCTACCAATAAATATCTTCTTACCTTATTTTGTCTTTTGTTCTTTACTCTAAACATACAATCTCAAAATACTGCTATTGATAGTCTAAAAAACAAAGTGTTACTTCATACACAAAAAGACACAATAAGAGTAAAGCTATTAAATGACATAGCGTTTTTGTATTACAAAAAAGATATTGCAAAAGCTATAGCATATATAAGAGAGTCTGAAACACTTACTGAAGCAATAGGTTTTAAAAAAGGGAAAGGAAAAAGTTTATATATAAAAGGAATAATCCAAACAGCACAATCAAATTTTGACCAAGCTATTAATTTATATGAAACTATTGATTTTAAAATAGGGATTTCAGAATGCTATAATGGCATGGGAATAACCGCTTATTACAAGAGTGATTATAAGCAATCTATAGCATATCATAAAAAAGCAGTTGGGGTTGATATATTGATAATGAAAAAGGGATTGCTACTAGTTTAAAGTACATAGGGTATGCCTATTCAGGCCTAGGTAATTATGAGGAAGCGATTATATATTATAATAGAGGCCTCGGGATTAATGTGAAAACAAAGTGGTTACACAGGTTCTCAATTTTATAATTTAATTTATCCGCCTGAGGCGGATTACTAAAATTTAAACATATGAAAAAAATAGTTTATATATTATTTTTCCTGCTACTTATAGTTGCTTGTGCTCCAACTAAGATTGCTTGTGTAGGTGATAGTATTACCTATGGTTCAGGAATTATAGATAGAGATTCGCTCGCATATCCACAACAAATGCAAAGCATGCTAGGTGAAAAATACAAGATACAAAATTTTGGTGTCAGCGGAGCCACCATGCTCAAAAAAGGAAATAAATCCTACTGGAATCAACCAGAATACCAGCAGTCTTTAAATTTTAAGCCTAAAATTATTGTACTACTGTTAGGCACAAATGATTCTAAACCTATAAATTGGGATACCTATAAAGATGAATTTGAAAAAGATTACAATGAGATGATTTCTAATTTTCAACAGTTGAAATCAAAACCTAAAATATATATTGGCTTACCTCCGCCTGTGATTAAAAACAGATGGGGAATTCAAAAAGAAATAGTTGAAGGTGAACTAATGGAAATTCTTAAAAAAATAGCAATAAAAAACAACTTAGAATTGATTGATTTTTATAGTATCCTAGAAGATATGAATGAAATGATTCCTGATAATATCCATCCGAATGCAGATGGAGCAAAAAGAATGGCAATAGTTGCAGTTTCAAAAATAGTAACAACCTCAAAATAATTCCTCTAAAATGAAAAAAATAACCATACTCTTAGTATTACTTATTACTTGTTCAGTAGTCTCACAAAACATTGATAAAAAATTGGTCGAACTTGGTATTGAGTTGCCAAAAACTCCTAAACCTCTAGCCAATTATGTAAATGCCGTTAGGGTTGATAATACTATTTATTTATCAGGTAAAGGTCCACGTAAAGCAGACGGCACATTTATTACCGGAAAAGTTGGTAAAGATATGACTGTTGAAGAAGCACAACAAGCAGCAAGGTTAGTAGGTATCAACCAATTGGCCGCTTTAAAAAAATTTATTGGAAATTTAGACAAAGTAAAAAGAATTGTAAAAGTATTGGGTATGGTTAACTGCACTACTGACTTTACTCAACAACCAACAGTCATTAATGGATTTTCTGATCTAATGGTTGAAGTTTTTGGTGAAAAAGGAAGACATGCCAGAAGTGCAGTAGGTATGGGTTCTCTACCTGCTAATATTCCGGTTGAAATAGAAATGATTGTTGAAATAGAAGAGTAAACAAATAAAATTCACTTGCTTTATTATACAGGTTATTATTATATTAAAGCAACCCGTTGTGCATTTTGAGCTTTTAGGTTTATCTCAATATCAAGTTCGAGTGATCCGCCAGAGGCAGATTGTATCGAGAACCATTCTTAATAAGAAATTTCTATTCTCGATACTAATTTTTATGCCAAAATAGGCAAAAAATTCATTAGAATTGACGAAATTTCACGCAAAATGCACAACGGGTTAAAGCACTAATCAGGTATGTAAAACTTAACCAATAAAATCAAAAACAATCAACAATGAGCAAATCATCAGACAAAAAAATTAATATTTATTTTATTACCATCATTATAACACTAGGCGGTCTACTATTTGGTTATGATACAGGAGTGATTAATGGTACTCAGTTTTATTTTTCTAAATATTTTGAATTGACAGGGTTTTGGAAAGGTTTTGTTGTAAGTAGTGCATTAATAGCAGCATTTTTCGGAGCTTTAGTTTCTGGAGTTTTAAGCAAAGGTATTGGTAGAAAAAATTCATTAATTATTTCGGCTATCCTATTTGCTATTTCAGCATGGGGTTCTGGTTTACCTAGTATATTACCAGAATCAATTCCGTTATTAGTATTTTTTAGAATACTTGGTGGTATCGCTATTGGAATCGCTTCAATGAATGCGCCCATGTATATTGCTGAAATTGCACCAGCAGAAAAAAGAGGAAATTTGGTAACTTTTTATCAATTGGCTATTGTTATTGGGTTTTTTGTAGTTTTCTTAGCCACTTACTTTATTGGAAATGATCTAAGTGAAGCTGAAAACATACAGTTTGGTTGGAGGCAAATGTTTTGGTCTGAATTGATTCCTTCTGGGATGTTTTTAGTAGGATTGTATTTTGTGCCTAAAAGTCCGCGTTGGTTAATGACCAAAGGAAAAGAAGAGGAAGCATTAAACATTCTGACCAGAATTCATGGTGAAGAAATTGCAGCTAAAGAGATTATTGAAATTAGAGATTCTATACAAAGTGAATCTGTAAAAGATAAAGTATCTCTTTTTGTTAAACCATTATTAGCAATTGTTATTATTGGGTCTATACTATCAATACTTCAACAGTTTACAGGTATTAATGCCGTATTATATTATGGTGCAGATATTTTTGAACAAGCTCTAGGTTTTGGAAAAGACGATATTTTAAAGCAACAAATTTTACTAGCCACAGTTAATCTAGTATTTACATTTATAGCCATGGCTACTGTAGATAAATTAGGAAGAAAACCTCTATTAACTATTGGAGGATTTGGAATGCTTATTGGATTTCTAATGATGGGATTCACCTTATACACTAGTGACTATTCAAATGTAAATGCTGCTGGCTTACCGGCACTTTCTTCTTCTGAAGGAATGGTAAGTTTAATAGGTGTACTTATTTTTATAGCTTCTTTTGCAATGTCAATGGGACCGGTAGTTTGGGTAATTTTATCTGAAATATTTCCCAATAGAGTTAGAAGTATTGCCATGTCTATTGCAGTTGCTGCTCAATGGCTAGCCAATTATGTTGTTTCGTTTTCTTTCCCTTTAGTGGTTGAAAGTGATATCAATAAACTACACCTTAATGGAGGAATATGGAATAATTCATTACCCTATTTTATCTTTTCAGGATTTATAATAATAATAATTGTTTTCGTATGGAAATTTATCCCTGAAACCAAAGGAAAAACATTAGAAGAAATGGAAACTTTGTTTGAAAAATAATTACTATTCTATAATCTTTAACGGTAGTAATGGAGAAAAAAAAATAACAGTAAAAGACTTAGCCAAAATAATAGGTCTGATTTTGAACAAAAAGTTATAAAATCTACATTGGTTGAACGTAACTCTACCAAATAAAAAATTGTAGTAAATTTGGAGATTCTTCTAGATGATTTTTTGGATTAAAAATTTAATTATTATATTTCGGGGTGTAGCTTAGTCCGGTTTAAAGTGCTGGTCTGGGGGACCAGAGATCGGAGGTTCGAATCCTCTCACCCCGAC